>JBPCUO010000026.1:0-44728 GCA_051011135.1 Bdellovibrionales bacterium | reverse complement strand
AGGGATTAGAATCTACAGCAAGGAAAATATCAGCCATACCCCCTGATGCTATTTTTTTAATAAGAGTGTATTTTCCAAAAGATTTAAAATGTACCTTATTTGATTTTTTCATCACTATTTTTATCGGTTTTATTCCCTTAAGACTTTAGGTAGTCTTAGTAAAGAATGGATTTAAATCAGAAAAAAACCACATTTGTTGTCTTAATAACAGGCCGTATGGGCTCTGGGAAAAGCCAAGTCCTTGATTTTATGAAATCTAAGGGGCTCGTGGTTTGTAAAGCTGATCAATGGTCTAGAGATTTATGGAAACCAAACACGCCTTGTTTTGAAAATTTACTAGGGATTTTAGGAGATTCTTTTTTGAATTCAAAGGGAGAATTTGATCGAAAAATTCTCTCCGATTTTCTTTTTAAAAATCCTGCGACTTTAAAAGCCGTTGAACAAATTATTCATCCTCTCGTTCAAAAAAAATTTCAAAAATTTATAGAAGATCAAAAGAGTCAAAGCATCATTTTTTATGAAGTACCTCTTCTGTCTAAAAAAGCTTTGGAAGGTCGTTTTGATGCGATTGTTTTGGTTCAAAGTGATAAGGAATTAAATCTTAAAAGATTAGAAAAAAAAGGCTGGAAAAAAGAAGATATTTTTTTAAGATGGCAGGCTCAAGAAGAAGAAAAAAACATTTTAGAATTGGTTGATTTTTTTATTTTAAATAATAAAGATCTGCCATTTTTAGAGCAACAAGCAGAACAAATTCTTTCAAAAATTTATAAAGAGATTCAAAAAAAATGATTCATATTCTTAAAGTCAAAGATCCTTATCAAAAATGGGAGATTTTAAAAGAATTTAATCCAGAAGAAGAATGTTTTATCGTTTCAGATATTAAAACAAAATCTTCCGTAGAGGATTATTTATTAACACAAAATAAGTATTTAAAAAATAATTCTGTTTTAAGAATTTATGAATTTTTTGAAACTCTTTTTTATCAAATAAAACCAGAATGGAACTTGGTTTCAGATTCTTTTTTAGCTCAAGTTTTTTTAGAATTTCTATCCACTCATCCTAATTCTCGAGCAAGAAAAATTAAAGATTCTAAAAATATTCTTTATTATTTTGAACAATTTTTGCCTATTTTATTTCATCCTAAAAACTCAGAACTTTTAGAAGAATGGTTTCAAGACAAAGGAAGATCTGCGTCTTATCGATGGAAATTTTGGTACAATTTGTGCAAGGATTTTTTTAAACATGTATCTTCTCAAAAAATGATTCATAAATCAGGATTAAAAAGTTTTTTAATTCATGAACTTTCTCAAAGGAGCATTTCTTTTCCAAAGAAAAAAATCAAGATTGATCTAGCTTTTAGTTTAGATGAAAGTGATTTGGTTTTATTAAAAGAATTCTCTTCTCAAAATGAGCTTACTTTTATAGTTCCAGATTTAAAAAAGGACACAAATATCTATAAGGATTCTTTAGATATTTATAAAACTCTTTTTAATGAAATCCCTCCCTCTTGCATTCAAAGTTTTTCTAAAGAATCCAAAAAAGAAACTAGGATTTTTAAACAAGAGCATAAAACTTGTTTAGAAGAAGTTAAAAAAGTCACTTTACAAGTTCGTCAATGGCTGGAGCAAGGGGTAAAAGAAAGCCAGATTGTTTTGTTAGCTCCTCAAATAGAAGATTATTGGTTTGCTCTTCAAGCTCATTTAAAAAAAGAAAATATAAGAGTTAAAAAAAGTGTAACCGCTCGATTCATAGATTTTCCTTTTATAAGATATTGGTTAGCCAGTTTAAACTTGCATTTGGGTTTTTTAGATTTTTCTAAATTAGAAGAATATTCTTTTTATGATAATCCTACCACTTCTTTTTCTTATTTTTTTTCTCAATACTCTAAAGCTTTTCGGTTAAAAGATATTCAATATAGGCTCAAAAAATCCTCCCAAAAAACAGCTCATCAAAAAGTCAAAGGCAAAGAGTTTATTCATTGGGCTTTATCTTTTTTACCTCAAAAAGAAGCTTTAGATCTGGATTTTATATATCAAAGTTTTCAAGCTTTTCCTCTAGATTTTGAACTCAAATGGAGTTCTTGGTTAAAACTTTTAGAATTGGAAATCTTTTCTAAAACCAAACAAGTTTTAGAAGAGCCCTCTGAAGGTATTTCTTGTTTAAGCTTTAATGCTATGGATTCTGTTCGAGGGCAATACATTTGCGTACTAGGTTTAGATGAAGATTCTCTTCAAAATTTTGTGTCTAGTTCTATCACTCAAAAAGATAGAGACGCTCTTTTTTCTGATCTTGGTTTTGCTTTATCAGAGATTCATCCTAAAGAAAAAGAATACAATTTGTTTTGGTTTTTGCAATCTTCTCACTTTAAAGAAGTTGTTTTAAATTTTTCTAAAACTAATTTTTTAGGACAAATTTTAACACCCTCTTCTTTTTATATTTTTTCAGAAACAAAAGAGAAAAGAGAATTAAATATTAGTCAGAACTCTTGGGAGAGTCAAAACAGACAAAAAGATCTAGATTCTCTATTAAAAAACTCTTCAAAACAAACTACTGAAAGCATACAAGATTTTTTTAAATATCAAGAATCTCCTTACCCTATAAAAAATCTAGGCTTATCTCATAAAAAACTAAATCTTTTTTCGGAATGTCCTTTTAAATATGCCATGGAATATCTTTTTTACATAAAAGATTTGAATGTTTTAGATAGAGAGATGTCCGCCTTAGATGCAGGATCTTTGATTCATAAAGTATTTGAACAGATTTTAAAACAAAAATCTTTAGATTTATCGAGGCAAGATCTGGAAAAAATTATTGATTCCGCCAAGCCTGAAGATAAAAAATTTCTGAATCAAAAACAATGGGATCTTTATAAAGAGAGTATCCTCCAATTATCTTCAAAATTTTTAGAAAAAGAAATACAAAAAAGAAAAGAAAGCCCTCATGTAAAACCTAGGAGTTTTGAAAAAAGCATAGAAGCTTTTTGGAATAAAGAAACATCTGAACTGGATTCCAAAGGCAATTATCCTTTTAGAGGAAAGGTAGATCGTATCGATTATAATGAGAAAGAGCGTGGTTACTTGATGTTAGATTATAAAGGATCTTCTTTAGATAATATAGACAGTTGGCTTAAAGATACAAAAGAAAACTTTCAACTTTTTTTATACGCTCAAGCTTTAGAAAAGGGTTTGATTCAAGGGATAGAAAAAGGATCTAGAATTTTTGGAGCTTTGTATTATTCTTATAAAGACTTTTCTTATAAAGGATATGTAGAAGATGCAGATGCTTTTCGATACAGTTTTTGGAAAGGAAAAAAGTTTTTTAAAAAAAGAGAACTCTTTGATGATTTGCTTAAAAAATCAAATTTAAAAATTACTCAAAATATTGAATCTATGGAGAAAGGGGAGTTTTACGCTATCCCTAAAGATCCAAAGAGTTGTGATAGATGTTCTTGGAGGAAGAGATGTCGAGCTCATCATTTCAGTTAAAATCTAAAGTTGTTTGCGCTGGTGCAGGAACAGGTAAAACAACTCACCTTGTTGATGAGGTCATACAAGCTTATAAAAGTTTTGAAAATAAAAAACAAAAACCTTATTTGATTGTTTGCACTTTTACTATTAAAGCCACTCAAGAGCTCAAAGAGCGTTTTTATGAAAGGGCTAAGGAGCAATCGGACTCAGGTTTTTTAAATTACATTCAATCTTCTTGCTTTCGTATTTCTAGTATTGATTCTATATTAAGTTCTTTTTTAAGAGATTATTCTTATGAGTATGGATTAAATCCTGATTTTACTTTAGAAGACTCGCAACAAATTAATAAATTATTTAATGAATTATCTGAAGATTATTTTTTTGAAAAACATTCTCATCTTTTAAAAAAGATAAAATTTAATGATCTTCAAGAGGCTTTAAAATTTTATATAGAAAAAAAATTAGCTTATGGAAATATTGATTTATTAAATGAATCTGATTTTTTAAAAAACAAGGATCTAAAAAAGGAGGATAAAGAGGAATATCAAGCAGAAAATTTTCTACCTTTATTCAAGAATTTTAAACTCATGGCAGATGAGTTTTTTCTAGAATATATTGAGAAAAAAAAGACACAAGGCTGTTTAGAGATGAAAGACCTAGGTTTATTCAGTTTAGATTTACTGAGAAAAAAACCTCAAGTGGCTGCTGCTTATTTTAAAGAATGGGATTACTGGTTTATTGATGAGTACCAAGATACGAGTTGGATTCAAGAACAAATTCTGAAATCATTTACGAATGATTTTAAAAATGTATTTTGTGTAGGAGATCCTCAACAAAGTATTTATTTTTTTAGAGGAGCAGATCCCAATGTGTTTCAAAGAAGAAGAAAGGCTTTATCGGGTGAGATTCAAAATTTAAGCACCAATTACAGATCGCAAGCTTCATTGATTCACTTTTTTAATGATATTTTTAAAGAAGAAAAAGGGTTTATCAAATTTCAACCTCCTAAAGGCAAGATATGTGATGCTAAAAAACCCTGTGTTCAAATACTTACTTATAACAAAGACAAAGAACAATTTTTTGCTGCTCTTTATTGTTATATTCATCAACTTTTAGATGAAGGGTCTAAGTTGAGCGATATCACTATTTTATCTAGAAAAAATTCAGACCTTTATCAGGTATCTTCTTTTTTAAAAAAGAAAAAAATGAATTTTGTTTTGCATGGATCTTCTCGTTTTTTTAATAATCGTTTAATCTTAGATGCTTTATTTCTTTTTAAATTTTTAATCAATCCTCATGATCATTTAAATTTAACCTCTCTTTTAAGGACTCCTTATTTTTATTTTACAGATCAAAAAATCATGGATAAATCTTATGAGTATAATAAAGAGAAAAGCCCCCTTTCTTTTTGGTCTTATTTATTGGAAAAACAGGGGCAAGAATCAGTGATTCAAGATTTGAAGAACTATTTAGAGATTCAAAAAGATCAGGGTTTATTAAAAACTTTTGAACAAGCTCTTTTAGAAAGATCTTATTTTGATACCGCTTATTATCAGGATTCTTCAGGAGTTTCTGAAGCGAATTTATGGAAGCTTTTATCTCTATTAAAAACATCTTTAAAACCTTTAGATGTTTTTTATTCTTTTTTAGAAGAAGAAAATTCAAAAGAAGATTCCTCTAGAGATCAAGAAGCAGTTTCTGCTTTAGATTCAAAAGATCTTCAATTGATGACGATTCATAAAAGCAAAGGCCTTCAGTTTAAACATGTGATTTTATGTGATTTCTCATTAGGAAAGCCCAACCCTCCCAATGATAATCATTGTAATTTTGATATCGAAAATAAAAAAATGGCTTTTTCCATTCCTGTTGGAAATCGATATATGAAAAAGATAAAATCTTTTCCTCAAAAGGAGATGATCGAAGGTAAAAAACAAAAAGAAAAAGAAGAGTTAGACCGACTTTATTATGTGGCTATGACAAGAGCTCAAGACAGCTTAGCTTTAGCGATTCCTTCTCATAAAGATATGAAGAGCAATAGTTGGCTTATTCAAAATTCTTTTTTTCAATCACTAGAAACAATTTCAAATTCTGAATCGGATTCTAAAAAAACAAAAGAATGGAAAGAGGGAATTTACTCACGAGATCAATATTGTTTTTCAATCAAACATGATTTTAAGTATGATTTTAAAAAGAAGCCCTCACAAGATAAAGTTAAGCCAGTTCCTTTGTATAAGCCTCAAGACATTTCTAAAAGTTATATAAAATCTTCACAAGATTTTTCAAATTCGTATCAAAATTTTGTTAAAGATTTAAAACCAACATCTGTTAGTGTTCGCCCTATTGAAAATAAAATTTCTAAGATGAATTTAGGAATTCATCTTCATCATTATTTGAGACTTTTATCGGGGCATTCTTTAGAGGATGTTTCTTCATTTTTAAATCAGGCACACTTATCTCAAGATAAAAAAGAAAATATCAAAAAAGGTTTAGATTTTATTTTAGAATTAAAAGATCCTAATTTTTCTTATTTTTTAAAACAAGGATATTCGGAATGGGATTTTAAATTTAGAAAAAATAATGTTACTTTACAGGGTCGTATAGACTTATGGGGTTTAAAAGACAAAGAAATTTGGTTGTTTGATTACAAAAGTTCCTTTTCTGAAAGCACGAAAAAACAGTTGATTTTTTACAGTTGGGTTTTAAAAAATATGTATCAAGTTGAAACAATTTATATGTGTGAAGTGTATCCTTTTGAGAAAAAAATAAAAAAATATTCTTACAATGATAAGGACCAAAAAGAAATAGAAACTTGGTTAAAGACTTTGGTTTAATGAGTTTATTTCTTTTTGTATAAGTATCTTTTATAGATCCCAACTTGACTTTTTTTAATTTCAGCCCAAAATTAAAACTATGGTATCGGCATCTCAATTGATAGGAAAATTTAAACCTTCTAAAGAAGAGCGGGCTTTTGTTTATCAAAAAGCTTCAGAGTTAAATGCTCCTGTTGTGATTTATATGGATCAAAATAAAAAAAAGTATAGTGTTACTTTTTTAATAGATACGAGTTTCTCTAATCTTAAAGTCAAAGGAGAAGGACTAAGTGTTGTTGAAGCTTGTATGAAAGCTCAAAAAGAAGCTCAAAAGAAAATGTCTTATCTTATAAAAGAAGATCATGACTTAGAAAGAGACTTCCTTATAGATCTCATGAAACAAAATATAAAGATTCATTAATTAATATTCTGTTTTTATAGAGACTTTATTTTTAGTTTATGCTATCTAGGGAGCATGTTTTCTGTTTTATCGAGTTCAAAATTACCTAGATTTTCTGAAATTTCTAATCTCTTAGACGATTCCTATAAGCATTTTATTGTCATTTGTGATTCTAAATTTAAAAACAAAAAGATTTTAAAAAGTTGGTTTAAAAAAAAAGGATTTCATTTTTATTTTATTCCATCAGGTGAGTCGATTAAGTCTGTTAAATTTTTGGGGGTTCATCTCAAAGAAATTTTAAAAATTTCTGAAAAAACTTGTCATACCGATTTTGCATTTATAAGTATAGGTGGAGGTAGTATAGGGGATGTGACAGGTTTTTTAGCCTCTGTCTATAAAAGAGGATCTCCTGTCATGCATATTCCTACAACTTATTTAGCAGCCTTAGATTCTGCTCATGGAGGAAAGACAGCTTTAAATTTTCAAAATATAAAAAATTTTATTGGATCTTATCATTTTCCAAAAGCTGTTTTTATTGTTAAAGATTTTTTCAAAACTCTTTCTAAAAAACAAGTTCAATCTGGATATGGAGAGTTATTAAAAATGGCTTTGATAGGAGGAGGAAGCTTTTATAAAAATCTAAAAAAATCTCCTCAAATCTCGGATTCAATGACTCAAGCCGCTATTGTTTTAAAAATGAAAATTGTTAAAAAAGATCCTTATGAAAAAAAAGGAATAAGAAAAGTATTAAACTTAGGGCATACGATAGGTCATATCTTTGAATCGGTTTATGGTCTTCCTCATGGAGTGGCCGTCTTACAGGGGTTATTATTTTCTATAACATGGAGTTTTAAAAAAAACTTTTTAAATCAAGCAGATTTTGATGAGATAAAATCTTTAATACCTGTTTCTTTAAAAAAAGTTTCAAAAAATAAATTTATCAAATTTTTAAGAAAAGATAAAAAATACAAATCTTCTCATCAAATAGATTTTGTTTTTATCAAAAAACCTGGGAAGGTTTTTATAAAATCAGTATCTGAAAAAGAAATCATTCAAGAAGCTCAACGACAAGGAATCTTTTAAAAATGTCTTTTCGTTTTTTAGGACAAGCTCCTCCTTCTAAATCTCTTTTAAATCGAGCTCTTATTGTGAAGAGTTGGTTTCCAAGGTTGATTATTGAAGGCGATAATTTATGCGATGATATTCAAGTTATGAAAAAAGCCATTGCTTCTTTAGATACGAGCCAAGATTTTTATTGCGGTTTAAGCGCAACAGCTTTTCGTTTTTTAGCTTTAAGACTTTCTAGAAAAAAAGGCAGATTTTTATTAAAAGGAGAGGATGCTTTATGGAGAAGGCCTTTCAAGGACCTTTCTGTAATTTTATCTCAATTAGGAGTGGAAATTTTTAAGACTTCTGAGGGTTGGTGTTTAGTGTCTCAAGGGTGGCAGCCTCAAGGAGATTATTTGGTGGTTCCTTCACAAGTCAGCAGTCAGTATGCCTCGGCTCTTGTTTTAAACAGTTGGAATTATGAAAGAGATATTTATTTTTCTTTAACAAGTCAAAAAATATCTTATTTGTATTTTAAAATGACTATTGATTTTGTGAAACAATTAGGAATGGAAATTAAACAATCAGGAAAAGAATTTTATATACCAAAGAATCAAACTTTAAAAAAGTTTTATTATAAAGTTGAGCAAGATCAAAGTTGTTTATTTGCTTTGGCTGCTTTGGCTGTTTTAAATGGAAAAGTTGTTTTTACAAATTGGGAATCGAAAAGCTTACAACCTGACTCCATTTTTTTAGATCTATTAAAAAACATGGGAGTTGGTATTGAATTAAAAAACGAAACTATTTCTATTTTTCAAACTAAAAATTTAAAAAATATTAATGTAGATTTATCAGGGAGTCCTGATTTGTTTCCTGTTTTATCTGTCTTATGCGCTAAAGCTGAAGGAGCGAGTCAGTTATCGGGGTTATCTCATCAAGCTTTTAAAGAATCTCATCGATTGGAAAAAGTGATAGAGCTTTTAAATTTATCAGGGATTCAAACAGAATTAAAAAAAGATACTTTATGGATTTATGGAAAAGAAAATTGGTCTTCTATACCTTCTTTTTCTTTTAAAAGCGATCATGATCACCGAATGGTCATGGCAGCTCAATTAGTGAAAAGCTTAAGTGTTCCTATTGATATTCAAGGAAAAGAGGCTATCAACAAAAGTTTTCCTGACTTTTTTTCTTTAGTAGGTTCTTCTCTATGATAAACCTCATTATAGGTCATAGAGGAACAGGAAAAACTCATTGGTTGAAAATTATTGAAAGCTTAAAAAATAAAGATAAAAAAGCTGCTTATTTTGATTTAGATCAAGAAATTGAAAAAGAATTCTCATCCTCTATTCAAGATATTTTCCTTAAAGGAGAGGATCTTTTTAGAGATTTGGAACAAAAAGTTTTTCAAAAAATAATTAAAAATATTGATGCTAAAAATGATAATTATATTTCGGTAGGTGCTGGATTTAAATTTAAAAAACAAAAAGATTGGAATGTTATATTTTTAACTCGCCCCACAGATCAGGCAGGAAGGTTGTTTTTTAACCGGCCTTTTTTAACAGATAAAAATCCTTTTCAAGAGTCTAAAGATCTTTATTTAGAAAGAAACAAATACTACTTAGAGCAGTGTGATGAAACTTTTTGTCGGTTAGAGCATTTTGAAAAAGCCGAAAATTTTGATAAAGTTTTTTTAGGTCTTGAATCTTATTCTAAAGATTTGTTTTGTTTATCTTTAAATCCTAACAATCTTCCCAAAGAGGACGAAAAATTACAGGAGTATTTGAATAAAAGAATGTCTTGGGGAATTCGTTTTTTTGAAATTCATGATTCCACAACTCATGAAGCATTTACAAATCAAGTCTCAAAAATTCTTCCTAAAAATAAACTCCTTTTTAGTTCTTATTCGAATCGATTGTTTTGTGAGATTCCAGATAAAATCCATTGGAGTTGGGATTTAAAGTTAGGGGAGCCCCCCAAAGGTGTTTCTATTTTATCTCTTCACGAAAGAGGGGAGGAGGATTTACAGTCTTTACTCAAAAAATTTTCTTCTTATAAAAATTATCATTTAAAATTAGCGATAGAGATTTTTGATTTTAAAGAGTTAGAAATGGGGTGGCAATGGAAGCAAGAAGATCCTTCCAATAGAAGTTTTTTACCTCGATCTTCCAAGGGGCGATGGAGATGGTTTCGTAATGCTTTTGGTTCAGAAAATTTTTTGCATTTTATAAGAGAAGGAGCTGCTTCAGTTTTAGATCAACCCTTTTTTTCAGAAGCTGTTTATTTTTCAAAAACTAAAAAAAATTTAGGAGCTGTTATTGGTGATCCCATAGATTTTTCAGCAACTCCTAGCGAGCAAAGTTTGTTTTTTTACAAGAGTCGATCGATCCCTATTTTTCCTCTTCTTTTAAAAGAAGGAGAACTCACTAAAGAAAATTTAAATATTTTTAAAAAATTAGGATTTGTTTTTTTTGCAGTGACCTCTCCCTTAAAACAGGAAGCCAGTTTTCAAGCGAATGTTAGAGATGAGAAATCTACTCTTTTAAAAAGTGCTAACACTTTGATTTTTCATGATAATCAATGGAAGGCTTACAATACAGATTTCTATGCTTTTCAATCCTTAAAAAAGAGACTCAAAAATAAATCGATCTGTGTTTGGGGAGGTGGAGGAGTTCGAGATCCTTTAAAAGAAGCTTTTCCAGATGCTGATTTTTACTCCGCAAGAACAGGAGAGGTAATTCAAGGAGAAAAAAACAGAAATTATGATATTTTAATATGGGCTGTTGGTAGAAAGCGTATGAAAAATTGTCTTTGGCCTCCTAAAAACTGGAAAGTTCAACAAATTATAGATTTAAATTATGTAGAAGATTCTCCAGGTCGAGAGTATGCTTTAATGAGTAATATTTCTTATCAAGCAGGAGATTTTATTTTTAAAGAGCAGGCAAAAAGACAAAGAGAGATTTTTTTAGATTTGGAACAACAATGAGTCAAAATACTTTTGGTCATATTTTTAAATTTCACAGTTTTGGAGAAAGTCATGGGCCGGCTTTAGGTGCTGTTATAGAAGGCTGTCCATCGGGAGTGTCTTTTTCCTTGGATCTTTTAAAAAAAGAACTTGATCGTCGCCGCCCCGGTCGTTGGCCATGGACTTCTTCTCGAGTTGAGTTGGATCAGCCAGAAATTTTAAGTGGTATTTATGAAGGAAAAACTTTAGGAACGCCTATTGCTATTTTAGTTCGAAATCAAGGAGCTCGATCTAAAGATTATGAATCTATAAAAACAAAATTTAGAAAAGGTCATGCTGATGATTTATGGAAAGATAAATTTCAGCATGTCGATCATAGAGGAGGAGGTCGCTCTTCTGGAAGAGAGACTTTGTCTCGAGTGTTGGCAGGATCTATAGCTCGTATGTTACTGCAACAGTTGCATAAAAATTTTAAAGTTATGGCTTTTGTTCGGCAAATTGGAAAGATTGCTTTAGAAGATTCAGAGTTTAAAATTGCAGAAGATTTATTTCAAAAAAAGATTTTATCAGAAGAATATCCAGCTTGTTTTCCTCATAAAGAAAAATCTCAAAAAGTTTCAGATCTTTTAATGGCCTCTAAAGAACAGGGAGAAAGTTTAGCCTCTGTTGTAGAACTTTGGATAGAGGGTGTTCCAAAATCTTTAGGTCAGCCTATTTTTTGGAAATTTAAATCAGATCTAACACAAGCTTTAATGAGTTTAGGAGCTTCTTGTGGTGTCGAGATTGGCTCAGGTTTTTCTTGCCTTCCTATAAAAGGAACTGTGTTTCATCAAGATTCTAAAAATTATGGAGGGATTAGAGGTGGCTTAACTTCAGGAGAGCGTGTTGTTGTGAGAGTTGCTTTTAAAGCCCCTTCTTCTCTAGGCTCTATTGCTCAACAAGGACGACATGATCCTTGCATTGGCCCTCGTGCTGTTTGTGTTGTAGAGGCTATAGCTTGTTTGGTCATTGCTGATCATATTCTTTTAAAGCGCTTGGATCAGATTTAAAGATCTGGGTTTTTAAAAACATCTTCTAAATTTTTATATTTAAACTCAAATCCTTCCTCAAGAATTTTTTTAGAACTCACATAACAGCTGACCAAAAGATTTTTTATCATTTCTCCTCCTAAAAGTCGCATTAAAAAAAGAGGTTGAGGAATTCTTAAGTATTTCTTTTTCAAGTGAGTAGAAACATGATCAAAAAAAGAATTCATATCAAAGGGTTGAGGCGATGTTGCATTGTAGATTCCTTTGATCTGTTTTTTAAAGAGTATCCAATAGATAAGAGAAACTAAATCTTCCCTATGAATCCAACTTAACCATAATTTATCCCGATACATCACAATAGGAACAAAAGCTTGAGACCATTTTAATTGGGTTTTCAAAAACCCTCCTTGAAAAGATAAAACCAAACCTAATCTTAAAATGATCACCCTTGATAGTTCTTGAAGTTTTAACACCTCTTCTTCCCAATCCTGACAAACTTTTTGTAAAAATAAATGAGGATTATCAATAGGAGAATTTTCAAATACTTCTTTAGAATGTTGATTTCCATAAATTCCTGTAGCGCTAGCCGCTAAAAAAAATTGAGGTTTATTGGGAAGTGTTTTTATAGTTTCTACAAGATTTTTTGTACCCATCACTCGAGAGTCATAAATCTTTTTTTTCTTATGAGAAGTCCAAGGCCATTGAGAAATAGGCTCTCCTAATAAATGGATGATTCCGTAGTCTTCCTCTTTTGGGAAAGCTTCCAAAGGTAATTCTTGATTTGTATCCAACCATAAAAACTCTTTTAAAGAAGAGTCTTTTTGTTTTGTAAAAGAGCGCACTAATAAATAAATTTTATGCTTTTCTTTTTTTAGTTTTTGAATTAAAGCGGAACCAACAAAACCAGTTCCACCTGTTATAAGAATGATCATATCTTTTTTTATATTAAATTTTTTTTAAGAATCTTACAATCGTTTGTTGGCAAGAGGTGCTATTTTTTTAAGTTCTGTCATAAGATTTTCAAATTCTTCAAAATTAAGACTTTGCTGAGAATCAGAGAGAGCTTTTTCAGGTTCATTATGAACTTCTATAAGCACCCCATCGGCTCCTAATGTTAAAGCTGCTTTTGTTAAAGCAGGAACTAAAGAGCGAAAACCAGTTCCATGAGAGGGATCTACAAATACAGGAAAAGAGGTTTCTTTTTTAAGAAAGGCAACGGCATTAAAATCTAAAGTATTTCTATAGGCTGTTTCAAAAGTTCTAATTCCTCTTTCACAAAGAATCACTTTTGAATTTCCACCTTGAAAAACATACTCAGCGGCTTTAATCCATTCTTGGATACGAGCAGAAAAAAATCTTTTTAATAAAACAGGTTTATTTGTTTTTCCTAACTCTTTAAGCAATTCATAGTTGAACATATTCCTTGTTCCCACTTGAAAGACATCTACCATTTCATTTAATGTTTCGATTTGTCGAGGATCTGTCACTTCACTAATAAAGGGAGTGTCTTTATGCTGAGATTTAAAATTCTTAATAATAGGAAAAGCTTCTTCTTTTAAACCTTGAAAACTATTTTTATCAGTTCTTAGCTTATAAATACCTCCTCGAATCCCAGAGGCTCCTTGTTGGGTAACAAACTTTATAATCTTATCAAACTGTGTTTGATTTTCGATAGAGCAAGGGCCAGCCCAAACTTGAAAAGAATGATCGTCTATAGTTTGAGAGCCTATTTGGATAGATGTGGTTTTCATAGATTTTAAAATATATAGTCCCTCGTTTTTTTGAGCAATATCTTTTTTAAAAGATTTCTATTTATTTTTCAAATTTGAAGATATGTTATAGATTGAAATGGTGATTTCTATCAATAAAAAGGCATGGTTGAAAGAGGGGATTTTACTACAAATTTCAAAAGATCAATATTTACTAGGGGAAGGTCCTTTTAAAACCTCTTCCAAGCCTTGTTTAGGATTCTATATAACAGATTTTTTTTTAAAAGAAAAACAAGCTTGGCTTCAAGCTAAGGCAATTTGTAAAGTCTCAAAAGAGGAATTATTAAAATTTTTAGGAACAGAGGTTTCTGACACAAAAAAGACTTTTTCCCTGATTAAGCCTCCTAGTTTTATAGAATTTCAACAGGCTTTTTATCAAATTAAAAATCAAATTCGTTCTTCTAAATTTAAAAAAATGGTTCCTGTTTTTTTTGAAGAATTAGATCAAAAACCAGATATTCTTTATTTTTTAAAAAATTTTTATAAAAAAAAGGCATTCTTTTATCAAGATTCTTACTTGTATGGTTATTGGAATTCTCAAAGAGGTTTGGTGGGTTTATCTCCTGAAATTTTATTTTCTTATCAAAAAGAATCTTTTTCAACAATGGCTTTAGCAGGGACTTCCGTTTATCCAGGAGCCTCTTTATTTGAAAATCAAAAAGAAATGATGGAGCATCAGTATGTGATTCAAAGTATTGAAGAAAGTTTAAAAGGCTTAGTTCATTGGACAGAGCAAAAAACTTATGAAAAGGTTTTTGGTAAAATAAAGCATCTGTGCACTCAAAAAAAAGGGAGATTATTGGGGCCATTAGATTATGTAAAATTATGTCACCAACTTCATCCCACAGCCGCTTTAGGATCTTACCCTAAAAAAGAAGCTTTTTCATGGTTGAATCAGGAGCAAAAACCAAGGCATTTTTTTGGAGCTCCTTTTGGTTATTTCAATGGTAAAGATCGGGCTTTTTGTCTTGTGAGTATAAGAAATATGGAATGGATGAATTCTAAAATAAGAATTTACTCAGGCGCTGGTATTGTTCGTGATAGTGTTTTACAAAAAGAGTGGGAAGAATTATTTCTAAAAAGGAAGCAGGTTCGTCAAATATTTCTTTAGATTTTACTATAGGGTCATGAAATGAAAAATATTAAATTAGCAGAAGATATTATTCAAAAACTTGTTTCGATGGGTGTCAGAACTTTTTGTGTTAGCCCCGGAGGTCGTTGCGCTCCTTTTATAGAAGTTTTATCGAGGGCAAAAGGTATCGAGATTTGTTATTTTTATGATGAACGATCTTGTGGTTTTTTTGCTTTAGGACGAGCTCGAAGAGATCAAGCTCCTATTGCTGTTATTACAACTTCAGGAACAGCCGTTGCGGAATTGCTTCCTAGTGTAATAGAGGGTTATTACAGTGGAATTCCTTTAGTGTTAATCACAGCAGATCGTCCTCCCTCTTATAGAAAACAAGCGACTCCTCAAACTATAAAAGATCCTATTGCTCTTTTTAAAGATTATAGCTATTGCTCTTTGGACTTATATCAGCCCAAAGATGTCAGTCTATCTTCTTGGATTCCAAAACAGGGTCATCTTCATTTGAATGTTTGTTTGAACGAGCCTTTATTAGATTCGGCTGTTCAAAATTTAGATTTTTCAAAAACTTCCATAAAAAAAGGCGGATCTATTTATTCAGATCTTTCTAAAAAAGATCATAAAGGTTTTGAAAGTTTTTTTAAAAAATGTAAAAAACCATTAATTTTTGTTGGTGAATTAAAAGAAAGAGAAAAACCTTTGGTTGAAAATTTTTTAAAAACAAGTCAACAGCCTTTTTATCTGGAAGCTTTATCTCAACTTCATCATATTCAAGAACGACTTTTATCAGGTGAAAAAATATTAAACTATGCTGTTAAAAAAAAGGAAATAGATGGGGTGATTCGCCTAGGAGGGATTCCTCGTTCTCGATTTTGGAGAGATTTAGAAACGACAGATATAGAAGTTTTAAATTTATCATCTCCTCCTTTTTATGCAGGATTATCGAGGGAGACATTTCATTTTTCTTTATGGGATCATTTAGAGCTGTTAAAAAAACATCTTTTGAATTTAAACAATCACAGTGAAAATCTCATTAATTACGATAGAGAACAATCTGAAAAATGGATAAAAATTTTAGAAAAATACCCCAGGAGTGAAGAAGCATGGATAAGACGATTGAAAAAATCTTTTCCAAAAAACTCTCATGTTTTTTTAGGAAATAGCTTGCCCATTCGTTTATGGGATCAAGCCTCTTTAGTTTGTAAGCATAATTTATCTGTGACAGGTCAAAATGGAGTGAATGGAATTGATGGTTTAATTTCTCGATTTTTTGGGGAGTGTAAAAAATCACATCCTAATTTTGGTATTATAGGTGATATCAGCGCCCTTTATGACTTAAGCGCTTTTTGGATTGGTAAAAACATTCCTCCTTGGACTTTATTTATTATGAATAACTCTGGAGGTCAGATATTCTCTCGTCTTTTTAAAAATAAAGCTTTTTTAAATGAACATCATTTGTCTTTTTCTTCTTTGGCTCAATTTTGGAATTTTGATTATAAATGTTTTAAAGATTTTGAGGGGTTTCGTGTGGATCAAAATGAGACTTCTTCTCTTTTAGAGATTTGTCCAGATCAAAAAAGTACAGATCAAGTTTTTAAGGATTATCTTTCCATTTGGAGTGATTCTTAAGTTTAAAAATATTTTTGTCAGTCCTGTAAATATTTTTGTCATCTTGTAAATATCTAATTTTAAAAGATTTTTAGGGATTTCCCGTCTATAGACAAGGCCATATTATTGACATAAATATTCCTGTTTTTTGTGTCATAATAGAACTTGAAGGGAGTATTATTTATGGGAAAAGAAGTTGTAACATTATTAGAAATACTTGAGCAGAGGAATTCTTATCTTTTAGAATTTCATAAAATCAATGTCAATGAAATGGATAGACTGAATGAGGGTTGTATAGATAATTTTGAAAATTTTTATTATAGTCGAGAGATTTTATTAAATGCTATCGATCGGATAGATAACAAACTATCTAGATATAACGATGTTCAAGCCAATCCAGAAGAAAAAAAGAAATTAGTAGAAATTTTAAGAATGAAAAGAGATATGACTTCTTCTATTTTAGATCAAGATTTAGTAATCATGTCTTTAGTAGAAGAATTAAAAAATAAACATCCTTCCATAGCGTCTTAGATTTCTAAGCCTAGAGTTTGCTATCTATCAAACTGTCAAAACCCCTTAGGGTAAAATGTCATTTTTTTGATCTTTTAAGATGAAAAAGGGCGTGATTTTAAGTTTAAAGTCCTGATTTTTTTTGGCATAAAAATTGCATAATATAGAAGTATGAATAGTGATAAAAATAAAAAGAAATTTACGTCTCCAGAAGATCAAGAAAGTTTTTTAAGAAAACTTTTAGAAGATGATACGGCTGATAATCGAATTTTAGAATGGGGAGGTTTTCTCGCTTTAGAAAATCGTTATTGGGATATTGCTGAAAATATTTTTTCTTGTTTATTAGAAAGAAGAAAAAAAGTTATAGATCTTTTTTGTTTGGGAAATGCTTTGATGAATCAATTTAAATCTAAAGATGCTGAGGAGTGTTTTTTAGAGGCTATTCGATACATTTCAGAGCCTTGTTTTATACTCTATAAAATTCATAAATATCTTGGTCATATTTATGTTTGGGATAAAAACTACCCTATGGCTGAAGAGTACTATAATAAAGCTTATACTTTAAATCCACATTCTTTATCTCTTCAATTCCATAGAGGACTTTTAAAGATAAAAGAAAAAAATTATAAAGAATCAGAAAATCTTTTTGAGAAACTTGTTAAAACATTTCCTGAATCGAAACAAGCATGGCTAGGCTTGGCCATCAGTAGATATTTTTTAGAAGATAAAGAAATTGCTATAGGGTGCTTATCTCGTTGTTTAGATTTAGATCCTCATTATTCCAAAGCTTCTTATTTAAAAGAAAAATGGACTTCTTATAAGAAAGCATCTCCTATTGAAGATCATTTCAAATTCTCTATCTAAAACAATTTAGACAGAAGTCTTGTTTCCTGCTTCTTTCTTATTTCTAAATTCGTATCTTGAAGAAGGAATAAATGAAATCTATTAACATAGATAAAGATGGCTAAGTTAGTAGAAAATATTCAAATGACTTCTTCTAAAGATCGACGATCTTTATTTTCTTTTAGCGAAAAAATTTGCAAAGTTTCTACGATTGAAGAATTCCTTCTTTTTTTAACCGCTCATCTTCCTAAAAAATTTAAAATAGGAGAGGTTATTTTATTTTATGAATCTAAACAATTTGGTTTAAGAAGAGCTTATATAAGATCTGGTATGTTTTATGAAGAGGCTGTTAAAAATATTTGGTCTGTTCCTCCTTGCATTGATTATGCTTCTAAAAAAGAAACTTATTATGTCACACAAGAAATGGGACGGATTTTTCATAAAATGATTCAATGCCCCTTTTTCCTTTCTTCTCAAATTGCTTTTTATGGTTCTGTAAAACCATGTTTATTTTTAGAAATACTTCAAGCCTCTCCAAAAGATACAAATCTTCAGGAGTATTTGCGTGAAGTCCAAGATTTATTAGAGTTAGTTTTAAATCGTATTCTTTTGAATACAAGTGTATCTCTTATTTCTTATCTATGGAGTTCTGTCTTTGGAAAATACGGAGAGCCTTTAGCGATTTTAAAAGATTCTCAAGTGATGAAATCTAATCATCCCTTTGATCATCTTATCAGCAGCTATCCTCAATTATTAGATTTGAAAAAAAATCCAAAACTATTAAATGTTAAAAATAAAATTTATCAAATTCATTATTATCCCATTCCTGAATTAAGAGATTTTAAAGATGTTGGTATTTTTTATTGTCAGGACATGACAGTCCATTACGATTTAAAAGAAAAATTTTTTCAAAGCGAAAAGATGTCTGCTTTTTATGAGTTAGGAAGAAATATTGCTCATGAATTAAATAATCCTTTAACAGGAATTCGATCTATGTCTCAAATTTTATCTCATTATGAAAGTTTAAAAATGTTTTCTGAAGATTTTAAAGCTGTGGAACAAGCGACAGCAAGATCTCAAAAAATTATAGATAATCTTCTGACTTTTTCTCAACAAAAAAAACAAGATTTTTGTTACTGTTGTTTAAATGAAGTGGTGAAAGATACGCTCCCTCTTCTTAAAACAATGACTTCTGGGATTGAAATAGAATTGAAAAATTTTTCAAAAAGTCAAAAAGTAGTAGGAGACTTTTCAGCATTACAACAAGTGATTTATAATCTCATTATTAATTCTTGTCAGGCTCTTAAAGATTGTAAAAAACAAGAGCAGTCAAAAATTATTATTCATTTAGATCAACAAGATTCCAAGGTGATTTTACAAATCAGAGATAATGGACCAGGAATTCAACACAGATATTTGGAAAAAATCTTTCAACCTTTATGGACAACTAAAAAAGAGGGAGAGGGTACAGGTTTAGGTTTGGGAATTTCTCGTCAAATTGTTCGTAAATATGGAGGAGAGCTTGAGCTTTGTAAAGAATTCAAGGATTGGACTTGTTTTTCAATTAGTCTTCCTTGTCAGGTTAATAACAAATGAAACAAAAGCCTTTGAATGTTTTAATCATAGATGATGAAGTTTTGATTCAAAAAATATTTAAATTAGCTCTTCAAAGCCGAGGCCATCTCGTTAAAGGAGCTTTAGATGGAGTAGAAGCTCTTAAAATTTGGAAAAAATTTAATCCGGATCTGGTTTTTTTAGATGTTCTTATGCCTCGCAAAGATGGATTTGGTGTTTTAAGAGAGAAACCAAAAAAATCAAAAGCAAAAATTGTTATGATGTCTGCTCATGATGATTTAGATGATCAAAAAATTAAAGAGACAAAAGTAGATCTTTTTGTTAAAAAACCTTTTGAGGATATTTATTTATTGGTTCAACAGGGAGAGAATCTCGTTCAAAAAAAATTAAAACAATGAGAGTTATTGCAGGAGCATTAAAAGGTTTGAAATTAGTGTCTTGGAAATCTTCCGAAAGATTTTCTATTCGACCAATGACAGATCGGGTTAAAGAGACTGTCTTTAATGTGTTACAAGCTTATTTTAATAAAGATGTTTTATTTTTAGATTTATTTTCAGGCACAGGAAGTTTATCCATGGAGGCTCTTTCACGAGGAGCAAAAGAAGCTCACGCTGTAGAGATGAGTAAGCATTCCATAAAAATTATAAAAGAAAATCAAAAAAAATTAAAAAATCCTCGTCAGCTTATGGTGCATAAAAGTGATGTTTTTGATTTTTTAAAAAAATCAAGATTAGGGCCTTTTCATATTATTATTGCCGATCCTCCCTTTCCTCTAGAATGTGGAGAAAAAATATTAGAAACATTAGTTTCCAGTCATCTTTATATTGTAGGAACTATTTTTGTTTTAGAAACAAGTGATAAAGAGAATTTAAAAGATCGTTACTCTTGTTTTTACCTCTTTTCAAAAAAAGATTTTAATGATAAAAAGATATGGTTTTATGAAGCAAGAAAGTAACGCTTATTTAAATCAAAACAAATCTCAAAGGGTGATATTTTGAAATTTTCTAAAAGAGTTAGTGGCTTAAGACCTTCTCCTGTTTTTGAACTTTTAAAAAAATCTAAGCAAATGAAAGCGGAAGGAAAAGATATTATCAGCTTATCTGTTGGCGAACTGGATAAAGGAACTTACGAGCCTATTAAAGCGGCTGGCAAAAAAGCCATTGATGAAAATTATACAAAATACACAGGCTCTGCTGGTCGAGAATCTTTTAGAGAACAAATTGCTAACCAGTTTTCTTCTATTTATAATTGGGATATTAAAATGAGCAATGTTGCTATTTCAGCAGGTTGTAAATATGCTCTCTTTGTTATTTTTCAAACTCTTTGTAACCCTGATGATGAAGTTGTTTTTCAAGCTCCTTATTGGATGAGTTATCCTGACATTATTGGACTCAGTGGAGCTCGATCTGTCATTGTTCCTACAGATGAAAAGACTCATTTCAAAATTACAGCATCGCAATTAGAAAAAGCAATCACTCCAAAAACAAAAATCTTTCTTTTAAACTCTCCCAATAATCCTACAAGTTCCATTCACACAGAAGAGGAATTAAAAGAATTAGGAGAGGTTCTTAAAAAACATCCTCAAGTTCTGATAGTGACAGATGATATTTATGATCAAATTGTTTTCTCAGGGGATCGAGCTCCTCATTTTTATAGTGTTTGTCCTGATCTCAAAGATCGAGTGATTGCTGTTAATGGAGCTTCTAAAAATTATCTTATGACAGGTTGGAGATTAGGTTGGGTTTTTGGCCCTGCTGATTTTATTAAGATTGTTTCTTCTTTTCAAAGCCAATCTATCAGTTGTGTTAATTCCATAGCGCAAAAAGCGGCAGAAGATAGCTTGCATCTTTGTCAGAAAGATTTAAAAAATATGGTTTCAGAATTAAAAGAATTAAGGGACTTTTTTTCACAAGGTCTTCAAAAAATACCTCTTCTTAAAGTGCATCCTTCAAAAGGAGCTTTTTATTTATGGGTTGGAGTTCAGGGTCTCGTGGGGAAAAAATATAAAGATTTTAAAATTCAATCTTCTAAAGATGTCATGAATCTTTTATTAGAAGAAAAATATCTTGTCTGCTTACCGGGAGAAGAATTTGGAACTCCTGGGTATTTAAGATTTACTTATGGATTGAAAAAAGAAATCCTTAAAAAAGCTATTTCTCGGCTTTCTGAGTTTGTTTCAGATTTGACATAGCTTGTTAAAACCTGCTTTTTTGTGCAATAAAAGATATTCATTGGCATAATCGAAAAAGAGGTTTCGTATGGAATATTTTATATTTTTAATTAGTATTCAATTTCCTTTTTGTTATTTGATTTGGAAGTTTTTTCAAATGCGTTCTTCGCGTATTGCTCGTCATATCAGAACTTTAAATCATCAAAGTGAAAGAACAATACATCTTTTAGAAACTCTTAGACTCTCTTTTGAAAAATCAGCAGATGATATGTATATCAGAATGAAAAAAATGGAAGCGGAAAAAGAGATGATGAAAACTCGCTTACAGCAATTAGAAAAATACACAGGTTTAAGATCCCAAGCGCATTCTAATCTGTTATCTTCTATTAATTCTTTACAAGAAAAAGATTTTTCTTAATATCTATTCTTTGGAAACCTGTTCTAAAGCAAGCAAGCTTCCATTCATGAATAATTGATAATTTTTAATATTTTTCTTTAAAATAGATACTTCCATATCATGCCATAAAGGAATAATAGCGATATCTTTAAAAATTTGCCGTTGAATTTTATTATAAATATTTTTTCTTTTATTTTGATCTTTTAATTTTAAACCTGTTTCTAAAAGTTGATCCATATTTTTATCACTATAAAAACTTCTATTTCTGCCTTGAGGAGCTTGGTTTTCGCTATGAAAAGCAATTCGATAAATATCTGGATCTGTAATTCCAACCCATTTCATAAGAGCGATTTGATAATGACCTCGATTAAGATCTTTATAAAAAGTTCCCCATTCATATTGTTCTATCTGGATATTTAATCCAGATTGCTTTATTTGATTGGATAAGATTTTTGCTTTGTTAATAGAATCTCGATTATTAGTTGTTGTAAGTTTTAAGACTTTGCCTTTTAAATTTAATTTTTCAATAATTTTTTGAGATTGATGAAGGTCATAGGGATAAGCTTTTAAAGCAGGATTAAAGAATCTGTTTTCAGGTTGAAGAATAGATAAAGCAGGAATTCCAAAGCCTTTGAGTTTGTACTTGATAATCTCTTTTTTATTTAAAGAAAGAGATAAAGCTCGTCTCACTTCTTTATTTTTAAGAAGATTATTTTTTAAATTTAAAAGCAGGTAAGTTGTAGATAAGCTCGCTTGAGTTAGAATTTGAAATTTATCTTTTGGAAATCGATGTATTTTATCTAAGGGAATTACAGAGGGAGAGATATCTATTTGCCCCGTTAGCATTTTTTGTGTTCGAGTAAAACTATCTCTAATAAACTGGAAAGATAAATAATCAGGTTTATGAGGCAAAGCGTGTCTTCTTTTTAATAAAAGCTCTCTTGAGTTTTTATGAACAACCTTATAAGAGCCCGAGCCTATAGGAGATTTTAAAAAATCTTTTTTCGATTTCATAATTTCAAGTTGAGGTAAAATTTTAATCACTGGTAGATCTGAAGATAAAAAAGTTGCAGAAAATTCTTTGAGTCTGATTTTAACAATCCAATTTTCTTTTTGTTTTGAAACTTGAACCGATTGGATTTGTTTAAAAGCTGAAAAAAAGGGACTTCCTTTCCGCATAAACTCATTAAAACTAAATAATAGATCTTTTTTTGTAACGGATCGTCCATTAGAGAATTTGAGAGGTTTAAGGTAGAAGATATAATCTAAATTTTTTTGTTCCCATTTGTAGGCGCTATCAGGAAGAACTTTTAACTGAGGTCCTATTTTAACAAGCCCAGAAAAAATAAGCTCAGAAATTCTCATGCTGTTTGCATCTGTCGCTGTCCGAGGATCTAAATTTTTTACCTCTGCATCTAAAGCAACATAGAGTGTATCTTTAGAAAGTTTTTGTTTTTCGCAGTGGCATAAAGTTAATAAAAATAAACAAATATAAAGTCTCATTATAAGTTTTTACTCTAAGAGGTTTCTTTTAGACTTTCAATAGGTATAATACGAATATGCATAGAAAAATTCTTATTTTATTCCTTTTTTCATTTTCCTTGTTGAGTTATGCAAAAAATCCTCTTGATAAGAAAATGAATAGATGGATTCAAAAAAGAGGTTTGCCTCTTGAGTCTTTGGGTTTAAGTCTTACTCAAGAAGTTCCGAAAAAAAAAGTTTTATATCAACTTAATGAAAATCAGCTTTTTATTCCCGCTTCTTTAGCAAAAGTCGCTGTTTTATCTGCTTTTTATTATTATTACCCTTCTTATTTTAGATTTAAAACTGTTTTAGTATCTTCTGCTTCAATCAATAAAAATCAACTTGAGGGAGATTTATTTATTAAAGGATCAGGGGATCCGGGGTTCACTTCAGAAAGCTTGTGGAAATTGGTTAATAATTTTGTTCGAACAGGTATTAAAGAGATTAAAGGGGATTTAGTGATTGATGATACTCTTTTCAAAAAAACTTATTTTTTACCTTATACCGATAGAAGTTATACAGCGCCTGTTAATGCTGCTTCTTTTAATTGGAATTCATTAACTTTTTGGATTAGGCCAAATTCTAAAGTAAATTCTTTAGCTCAGATTCATTTAGATCCTGAAAATGATTTTATAAAAATCATTAATAAAATTAAAACAACTTCTCGTTCTAAAAATAATATTTCTTTAAAAAGAATTAAATACTCTTCAAAAGGAGAAACTTTTTTATTTACAGGAACCATTTCTCATAAAAGTAAAGAGATTGTTAAATATACAAACACTCAAAACCCTTCTTTTTGGATGGGTCATAATTTAAAAAACTTTTTAAAACAAAGAGGTATTATTGTAAGAGGGCGAGTCAAAAAAGGAAGTTGTTCTAAATGCAAAACTTTAGCAACTTTTAAAAGTCGTGCTTTTGCATTTCATTCTTATAACATGATGAAATATTCTAGTAATTTTGTGACTCGTATGTTGACGGCTTATCTTCCTTTAAGATTAGGGAAAAAACAAGGAGATCTGGATCAGGGTATTCACTGGATTAATAAATATTTAAAAAAACAGATAGGATTAAAAAATTATAAAATGGTTGAACCTTCTGGTTTGAGTCGAGACAATCGTTTTTCTGTCAATCATTTTCAAAAAATTTTAGAACATGATTTTTCTCGATTCTATCATCCTGAAATATTTGTTTCTTATCCTATTGCCGGTGGAGTAGGGACTTTAGAAAAAAAATATCATCCTAAGTTTTCTCAGATTTTAAGAGCAAAAACAGGTTCTATTTCTGGAGTGTTAGGCTTGTCTGGTTATATCCTTTTACCAAAGAATCGAAGAATTCTATTTACTTTTATTTATAACGGATCTCCAAAAAATAGAGATCAAGCTAAGGGTTTATTTGATGATATCCTAGATTTTTTAAGGAAAAAAAATAATAGATTTTTTAAGGAATTTAATTAAGATCAAGAACTTGAGCAAAATAAGGAAGGTTGCGTCCTTGATTTTTGTAATCAATTCCATAACCTATAACAAAAGCATCTTGTTCAATTTTAAAACCTGAGAAATCAACTTGGATATTTTTATGAGCGGCAGGTTTTGTAACAAGACCAACAATATGAATGGATTCAGGATTTCTTTGTTCAATATGTTTTTTTGCAGTTTGAATTGTACGACCTTGATCAATGATACAATCAATTAAGAGGATTTTTTTATTCTCTATTTTTTGAGTGACATCAAGATGAATAGAAGCCTCTTTAGAAGCTGTCTTGGAGTCTCCATAATAAGAAATAGACATAAAATCACAAACCACATTGGATCCTAAGTATTTAAGAAGATCTGAGTAAAATACAAAAGCTCCTTTTAAAACACCAATCGCTAAAATCTCTTGAGATCCATAGAATTGCATGATTTGATCAGATAATTCTTGAACTTTTTTTTGAATTTCTTCTTCTGAAAATAATAGTTTATGTTTCATAATTAAACCTCAATGAGAAATAATAGTCTAATAAAGATATATCTTTATTTCAAGTTTTTAATATTTTTCATTGATGTTTTTTTTTAAATTTTATAACATTAAACTTGAGTTTTGTAGGAGGTTTTGAAATCACTCAAGACATAAGTCAAAAAATTTCAAAGACTGGTTACCAGCATACACCTGTTTTAGTTTCTGAAATGTTATCTCTTTTTCCAGAAAATTTTTCTCCAAAAAATCTTTTGGATTGTACTTTTGGCCGAGGAGGCCATGCTTTAGAGCTTTTAAAAAAATATCCCGATTTAAATCTGGTTGCATTAGATAGAGATCAAGAAGCGATTGATCATGGTCAAAATTTAAATTTAGGCGAGAAGGCTCGTTTCTTAAAAATGAATTTTCATGATTTTTCCAAGAACTATTTAGAAAAAAAGGAATTTGATATTATTTTAATGGATTTAGGAGTGAGCTCTCCTCAATTAGAATCTCCACAAAGAGGATTTAGTTTTAATAACGAAGGGCCTTTAGATATGCGCATGGATCAGAGTCAAAAATTAACAGCAGCGGATATAGTAAATAGTTTTTCAAAAAAAGAATTAGAGGATTTGTTTTCTTCTTATGGTGAAATTAAAAGACCTTTTGCAGTAGTAGATAGTATTTTTCAACAAAGAAAGAAAAAAAAATTTGAAACTACTAAAGAGTTAGTGGACATTATACAAAAACATCATTCTCGAGGCTTTTCGGGTCGCCACCCTGCGACACTTTATTTTTTAGCTCTTCGTTTATTTGTGAATCAAGAGTTGGAAGGATTAAAAGAAAGCCTGCCTTCTTTTTTGCCTTTTCTTGGATCAGGAGCTTATTTTATTGTGATTAGTTTTCATTCTTTAGAAGATCGTATTGTTAAAAGAACTTTTAAAGATTTTGTTTCTGATGAAAAGGGCAGCTTAATTTTTAAAAAAGTTATAAGAGCTTCACAGGAAGAAAGACAATCAAACCCAAGAAGTCGTAGTGCAAAAATGAGAGTCTTTTGCAAGAGGTAAAATGTTAAGAGAAAAAAATTTGAAACCTTTTTATAGTGTTTTATGCATCCTTCTGCTTCTATTTTTGATGACATTTTTAAAAATAACTTTAAGGCGATTGAGTTACTCTTTGTATCAGGAAAATAGAAAATTTGATCGTCTGCAAGATGAATACTTTTTTCATTTAAGAGAATATGGTCAATTGGTTCGAACGGAAAGGCTGGAGAACTTAGCAAAACAAAAGTCTTTAAATGAAAAGAAAAAAGGACAGATTATACAAGTTATAGATGGAAAAGCTTTCATTATAGATTAAAGTTATACTTAAGAGGTAGTGGTATGAAAATAATCAAATTTAGGCTCCTTTTTGTTGTCTATTTTTTTGGACTCATTTTTAGTGTGCTCATTCTTAGAAGTGTTTTTTTACAATTACTTCCTCAAGATCGACTGACTCAATTAAGACAAAGATTATTTGAAACCACTGTTAAGATAACTCCAAGAAGAGGTGTTATTTATGATCGGTATGGCAAGTCTTTAGCTATTTCCACTCCCTCTCAATCTTTGTTCGCAGATCCATTAAAAATTAAAAAACCTTATTATGTGGCTAAAAAATTATCAGAACATTTAAAGCTCCCAAAAAAGAAGCTCCTTTCAAAGGTATTAAATAAAAAAAAACGATTTGTTTGGATTAAAAGACACTTAACTGAAAAAGAAATAAAACTGATTCAATCTTTTAAATTTGAGGGACTTCATTTTATTAAAGAGTCTAAGAGGTTTTATACAAAAGGGAAGTCTCTTTCTCAAGTTCTTGGTTTTACAAATATTGATGGTCATGGTTTAGAAGGTATAGAAAAAAAGTATGATAAAGTTTTACAAGGAGAGCAGCAAAGAATCATGGTTAAAAAAGATGCTAGAGGACGACTTTTGTTTGCTGACTTTACTCCTTTTATAAATCAAGTTAGTGGTTTTGATGTTTATCTTACTATAGATAGTGACTTACAGTTTTATTTTGAAAAAGAACTTTATAAAGCAATGCAAGCTTCTCAAGCGGCATCTGCGATGGGAGTGATTTTATCAGTGGATCAATCTGAAGTTTTAGCAATGGTTAATATTCCTAATTATGATCCTAACTATCCTACTAAAGTTAAAAATAAAAATGATAGAAGAAACCGAGTTATTACAGATAGACTTGAATTAGGAAGTGTTTTAAAAACTTTTACAATTATTTCCGCCATTCAATCTGGTATTCTTCCCAGTAAAAAATATCCTACTCATAAAGGTAAATTAAAAATTGGAAAAAAAATTATTAGAGAAGCTGATGAAAAAAAAGAATTTCCTCCTTTTTTAAATATGACAGATATTTTGTCCCATTCTTCTAATATAGGAGCTTCTTTAATTGCTCTTGATATTGGTTCTAAAAAATTAAGAAAAACACTTTTGAAATTTGGTTTTGGTCAAAAAACAGGTATTGATTTCCCTGGAGAAACTGGGGGTTATTTAAGACAAATCCCTTGGCAACCTATTGAAACAGCAAATATTAGTTTTGGTCATGGTATTTCTACAACGATTTTACAAACAGCAAATGCTTATGCCTCTATTGCTAGAGGTGGTCTTTTAATGGAGCCAAAATTAATTAAGCAAATTAGAAATCCTTACAATGGAGAAGAAAGAAGTTTTGAATCAAAAACGATTCGTAGAACTTTAACAGAAGATGAAGCTCAAATGGTGACTTTAATGCTTACTTCTGTAACATCAGAAGATCAAGGAACAGGAGTTCGAGCAGCTATACCGGGATATTTAACAGCAGGAAAAACAGGAACCGCTCAAAAAGTTGACCTTCAAAAAGGAGGTTATAAAAAGCAGGATTATGTCTCTAGTTTTGTAGGATTTGTTCCTGCTCATAAACCCAAGTATGTTATTTATGTTGCTATTGATGAGCCTAAGACTCGTTTTTATGCTTCTACAATAGCAGCCCCTGTGTTTTCTAAAATTTCTTCTTATGCTGTTCGAAAAGCGGGATTATCTCCTACTTTATTACAAGAAAAGAATTTAGTTCTGTCTTCATTTCATAATAAAGAAAAAAAAGTAAAAAGATATTTAGCGTTTTCAAATCGAGTTCCTGATTTAAAAGGATTAACTTTAAGGGAAGTTTTGAGTCGAATTAAAAATAAAAATATTCAATTAAAAATTTATGGATCTAACCGTGTGATAAGAACAATTCCTTTTGCAGGAGAGCCTATACCTCCCAGTCAAACGATCACTATTATTTTAAATTAAAAAATTCCTTTTGTTTGTGAAACAATAGGTAAATCGGCCTCTACATTTAATTCACAAATTTGTTTTGTATTTAAACTAGCTAAATCTTGAACTAAATTTAAAAAACGATCTTGTTCTTTTTGATCAACAATAGATGCTGTTAAAGCACGAAATTTATTAATATAATCCTGCCTGTTATAGGGTTTAGAGCCATTAGGGTGAGCATCAGCCACTTTTTTCTCTCCTTCTATAATACTGCCATCTTCAAGTTTAATTTGAACTCGTCCTCCAAAAGAGCGAGATTGAGGATTGGGATCATGATAATATTTGGTCCACTTTTCTTCTTCACAAGTTTTGATTTTATTCCATAGTTCTATAGTGCTTGGTCGATGAGCTCGTTTTTGGGTATAAGAATCAATATGATGCCATCGACCATCTTCTAAAGCGACAGCAAAGATATACATAATACTATGATCTAAAGTTTCTCGACTGGCATTGGGATCTATTTTTTGAGGATCACCCGCTCCTGTCCCAATAACATAATGAGTATGGTGAGAAGTATAAATAGTAATGTCTTTAATTTTTGAAAAGTCTTTTATTTTTTTCCTCAATTCAAAAGCTAAATCAATTAAAGCTTGAGATTGATATTCTGCAGAATGAGCTTTGGTATAACTTTCTAAAATAGATTTTTTTTCTTCTCCTTTTTCGACAAGTGGAATTTCATAAGAAGCTTTAGCTCCATCTAACATCCAAGCGATAACGGAATCTTCTCCTTCATAAATAGGGGATGGAGAATTCTCTCCACGAAGACTTCGGTCAATAGCTTCAATCGCCATTTTTCCAGAAAAAGCAGGAGCGTAAGCTTTCCAGCTAGAAATTTCTCCTTTGCGTGATTGACGAGTTGTAAAAGAAACATGAACAGCCTGTTGTAGAGCTTGGTACAAACGATCCGGCTGCATTTTTAATAAAACCCCTAAACCAGCGGCTTGAGCAGGGCAAAGATGAGCGATATGATCTATTTTATGTTTATGAAGACAAATCCCTTTAACTAAACTGATATGAATTTCATAAGCAGCAACTAAAGCTTCCAGTAATTGTTTTCCATTTTTTTGAGTTTGTTGAGCAACGGCTAAAAGAGGAGGAATATTATCTGCTGGATGAGAGTAATCTGCCGCTAAATAAGTATCATGAAAATCCAGTTCTCTGACAGCAGTTCCATTAGCCCAAGCAGACCATTCAGCGCTGAATTTATATTTATTATTGATTCCAAAAATACAAGCTCCTTGTTTTACAGGATGTCCTAAAGCTTGCTCTCTTGCATGCACAACAGGATCACGATGAATCGAAGCCATAGCCACAGCGGCATTATCAATAATACGATTGATCAGCATATCTTTGACATTTTCAGAAATAGGAGCGGGATCGAGAGCCGCTTCTGTTAATTTCCAAGCAAGTTGTTCTTCTTTAGGAAGTTTTTTTTTAGAAGGATAAACTCGGACAGTATGTTTTTTCATACTTTTGTTATAACAAAAAAATATTTATTTTACAAATCACTACATCGCAGAAGGGGCAGGAATATTTAAAAGACGAAGTCCTTGGTTGAGAGTGCGACGAACTGTATCTACCAGAAGCAGGAGATCTTCCTGATTTTTTGAATCTAAAATTCGCTCTGAAGCGTAAAAACGATTAAACTCTTTAGAGAGATCAAGAAGATATCTTGCTAAAATATGAGGTTTAAAATGTTGAAAAGATTGCAAAATAGCTTCTTCAAATTGAAGAAGTAACCACATTAAGTGTATTTCTTCTCCTTGAGGGAAATTTTCAGAGAACTTTTTTTTCTTAATTTTTGGAACTTTCTTTAATAAACTTAAGCAACGAACATGAGTGTATTGAATAAAAGGCCCAGAGCTTCCTTCAAAATCTAAAACTTTATTCCAATCAAAATCAACATCTTTAATGCGATCACTTATTAAATCATTAAATACAATAGCTCCAATTCCAACTTGCTCTGCAATTTTATTTTTATTTTTTAATTCAGGTCTTCTTTCCTCAATAATTTTTTTAACTCTTTCAATAGATTGTTCAATAACATCTTTGAGGTAGATCGATTGTCCTTTTCTTGTGGACATTTTACCCTCTCCTTTAAAGCGGTACATTCCAAAAGAAAGATGCAAGCAGTTTTGACTCCAAGAGGGATTTATTTTTTCTAAAGTTTTAAAAATTTGTTTAAAGTGTAAATTTTGATCTGTACCTGTAATATAAATATTTCTATCGGCTTTTAATTTTTCAAATCTATAAATAGCACTACATAAATCTCTTGCGGCATAAGTGGAAGCTCCATCACTTTTAACAATAATACAAGGAGGCATATCTTCTAAAAAAACAACTTCGGCTCCTTCACTTTTTTCTAAGAGATTTTCGTGATTTAAACGATATGCTAAATCTTTTGTAAATTTTCTATAAAAAGATTCTCCTAAAACTAAATCATGTTTAGTGTTTAAAATTTTCCAATACTGGTCATAATTTTTTAAAGATAATTTAACAAAAGTCTTCCAAAGTTTTTTTAAAGAAGAGTCTCCTGCTTCTAATTTTTGAAATAAATCGGTTGCTTCTTTAAGTTTTTGAGGATCTTGCTCAGCCTCTTTGTGAAACCTGACATAAAGTTGAACAAGAGTTTCAAAAGGCTGCTTTTTAAACTTATATTCTTGCCCCCATTTTTTATAAGCCCATAACAGTTTCCCAAATTGACTTCCCCAATCTCCAAGATGATTTAAAGAGGTCACTTTGTAACCCATTTGCAAAGTTAAATTAACAATCGCTTGGCCAATGACAGTCGCTCTTAAATGCCCTACATTCATGTATTTAGCAACATTGGGAGATGCAAAATCTATAATCCAGTGTTCTTTTTGAGGATTTTTAAAAGAGGCCAGTTCTTTTTGAGACATTGTTTTTTCTAATAAAGATTTAATATAGCTTGGAGTAAATTTAAAATTAACAAATCCAGAAAGAGCTTCTGTTTTTTCTAAAAAAGGAAGTGGATGTTTTTGAATTTGCAAGACCATTTCTTGAGAAAGGTCTTTAGGATTTTGCTTTTTTAATTTTGAAAAAGTAAAAACAGGCAGGGATAAATGACCATGACTTTTATTAAGGGGTTTTTCTAAAAGTTTAAAAATCTCTGATTCTTTAAAATCAAGAATTTTTGAAAGATAAACAGATAGATCTTTTTTAATTTCAGAAAAAGATCCTTGGTTTTTAATAGAAAAGGACATTTTTAAAATATTATGGTCTGTGCATTGTTTTAAAACAAGAAAAACTTTTGCATAATAAGCTATTATTGAGTAAAAAATAAACTATGAAGAAATGGTTGATTTTATCATTTATTACAGCCTTTATATCAAGTGGGTTGCATTTTTATCTCACAAAGCGCACTTATCAGCTGCAAGCAGGTACGGCTCAAACAAGTTCCATTTGCAACATCAGTGAAAAAATAAATTGTGATCAGGCTTTGTTATCTCCTTATTCTAAGATTTTTGGGGTCTCTTTATCTAGCTTTGGTGTAAGTTTTAATTTAGTTCTTTCTTTTCTATTATTCTGCTCGCTTGTGGGTTTTTTTAGAACTTCTTCTTGGAGAAAGCTGGTTGTTTCTTTATCAGGTTTTGTGGCTTTTGCGTCTTTAGTGATGCTAGCTCTTTCTCTTTTAAAAAATCTTTACTGCCCTATGTGTTGGGCAACTTATATTTTATCTTTTATAAATCTTGTCTGCTTGCTTTGGGTTTTTAGAAAAGATGTTTTTAATAATTTTTTTAAAGATCTACTTATTCTTGTTCGTGAAAAAAGTTTTTTTTATTTAGCCGCTTGTATTTTTGCATTTTCTTTTTTTCTTCATATGATTTTTGTGACTCATTTTGATATTAAAGATCATAAAAAACAGATTAAAGCTCTTTTATTAGATTGGAAATATGAAGAAGCTATAACTTTTTCTAAAGCTCCTTTATTAAAAAAAGGTCCGGAGGGGGCCCGAATAACCTTGGTGGAATTTGCTGATTTTTTATGTCCTAGCTGTCAAAGAGTTCAAGCTTCATTAAAGACCTTTTTTAAAAATCATCCGGATGTGGCTTTTCATTTTTATGCTTTTCCTCTGGATGGATCTTGTAACAAAGCGATTTCTTTTCGAGGAACCGGCACAACTTGCTTATTGAGCCAAGCAGTTTTTTGTGCTCAAAAACAAAATCAAGGTTGGAAAGTTCATGATTTTATTTTTGATAATCAAGACGCTTTTAGGAACTATCAAGCGGATAAGAACAAGGTTTTAGATTTGATTCGAGACAGGATTCAAGATGTCGCCTTGGATTCTAAAAGCTTTTTGAGTTGTTTAGAAAGCCCCCAAGCTAAGAAAGCGATTCAAGATATGGCACAATCAGGAACTAAGGCTGATATTCAAGGAACGCCTAGTTTTTTTGTGAATGGAAAATCATTGAGAGGTTTTTCTGATAATTTATTAGTCTTTTTAAATTCTATTTATGAGACAGTTAGACTAAAGGATTATTAAAAAATCTTACAGTTATAAAGATTTTCTAATTATTTTTTAAAGATTTAAAAATATTTATAATTTTTTCTTTCTAAAATAGAGATTATCATTTATTCTTTTATAACATTAAAAAAGGAGTCATTTATGTTTAAAAAAACTATACTTTATATGCTCGTATTAGGAGCATTTGGTTTTGGAACTTTTACTACAAAAGTTTCAGCTCAAGAAACGCAATTACTATCTTATAATGCACCAGAAGATTTTTTAAGATCTTTTGTGAATGAAATTTTAAATTTCGTTTCTTATAAGGATTTATCAGCGGAAGAGTTGGAAAAAAAATTAATAATGTCTAGTCAAAAATATTTTGATTTTAAAAGGATTTCTAAAGTCGTTTTAAGCCGTCACTACAAAAGTTTTAGTCCTGCTCAATTTGATGAATTTGTTAATTACTTTACAACATTGGCAGCGAAACAATTAGTCGCTCTTTTAAAGAAAGAAGGAACTGATTTAAGCGAGGTCTCTATTAAAGATTTTCAAGTTATTGAATCGGTTGAGAAAAAGGGCCATGTTAGATACAAGGCTAAAACAGATGTTATATTAAATCCAGGAGCTCCAGAGCTGACTATTTTAGTTCGTGTTCTTGAAAAACAATCCGATAATACTTATCAAATTGTAGATATTGTTATCGCAAATGTTAGTCTTATTCTTAATTCTCGCAACATCTATGGTGATATGCTAAGCAAAGTGGGTGGAGATGTAGATCAATTTTTAGCTGATTTAAAAAAATAACTTTTATTATGTAGACCCAAGCTAAGATATTTTTTAGCTTGGTTTTTTTTTTTGCAATTTCATTTTATATATTATAAGTAAATTTAATGAGATTTACTTCTGCTTTTTTTGTTTTTATTATTTTTTTCACTTTTTCTTCTTATAGTAAGAATCAGGTTTATCATTTAACTGTTGAAAATAAGCTGGTTAATCTCACAGGAAAAGATGTTAAACATGCTTTAGCGATTAATGGCTCTATTCCTGCACCTACTTTACGATTTAAACTAGGAGATACCGCTGTTATTCATGTGACTAATAAAACCAATGAACCAACCACTCTTCATTGGCATGGAATTCTTGTTCCTTGGAATATGGATGGCCCTGCTTTTTCTAACAATAAACTGATACAAGCTAGCGAAACTTTTACTTTTCAATTTCCTATCAAACACGCAGGGACTTATTGGTACCACTCTCATACAAACCTTCAAGAACAAAGAGGCTTATATGGGGCTATTGTTATTGAAGAGCCTCGACCTAGATATTATTTTAAACATGATCTAGTGGCTGTTCTTAGTGATTGGACCAATGAAAAACCCATACAAGTTTTAAAAAATCTTAAAAAAGAGGGAGAGTATTATTCTTTTAAGAAAAAATTCTTTCCATCGCTTTTAGATGCCATTTTCAAATCTTCTTTTAAAGATTTTATTAAAGGAGAATGGACAGGTATGGGGGTTATGGATTTAAGTGATGTGGGCTATGATGCTTTTTTAATTAATGGAAAACAGCAGGCTACTTTTTCTAAAATTAAATCAGGAGATAGAGTTCGGTTAAGAGTTATTAACGCTGCAGCTTCTACTCATTTTTATTTAAACTTAGGTCAGCATAGATTTTTTAAAGTCATTTCAAAAGATGGAATGGGCGTTTCACCTGTCCGTGTGAATGAAGTTTTTTTAGGCATGGGTGAAACTTATGATTTGTCTTTTAAAATGCCTCCAATCACGCAAGGTTTAGAATTTCGAGCCACGGCAAGTGATTTTACAGGTCATGGCAGTTTAATTTTTGGAAAGGATCAAAAATATGAAAAAGCTCCTTCTTTTGCAAAACCAAATCCTTACAAGATGGACCATGATCACTCTAAGATGAAACATGGTGATCACTCCAAGATGAAACACTCCAAAATGAAACATGATCATTCTAAGATGAAACATGATCACTCCAAAATAAAAACTCAATCTATGAAAAAAAGCTTGGATTATAACATGTTAAAATCTCTTACAAAAACTAACTACAGCAACAAATACCCTCGCCATGATATCGATTTAGAATTAAGTGGAAGCATGTCGAATTATACTTGGTCTTTAAATGGTAAAACTTTTTCACAAGATAAATATATTAATGTTAAAAAAGGTGATGTTGTTCGCTTTCATTTTGCAAACAAAACAATGATGACTCACCCTATGCATCTTCATGGTCATTTTTTTCGCGTTCTCAATGGTCAAAAAAATTATTCTCCTTTATTTCATACTGTAGATGTCAAACCTTTTGAAAAAATTACTATTGAAGCTTATATGAATGCACCAGGTCTATGGATGTTTCATTGTCATAATCTCTACCATATGAAAATGGGAATGGGTCGACTCATTAAGTACGAGGATTTTAAAAGACCTCAAGACTTAATAGAAGAAGAAAAATTATTTTCTAAAGATTTTATTAAAGATTCAAGTTGGTTTTTTAAAACCCATTTACTTTTATTCACTAATCAATCTGAAATAAAATGGAGTGCTAAAAAGAAAAAATTAAAATTCTCCATCAAAGGAAAAGTGGACGGCATTGAATTTAAAGATTTTAAATCTTTTAAAGACTTCGAATCTTTAAAAGATCCTAAAGCTTTTAAGCTGGAAACAAAAGCAAGTCGAAAAGTTTCTAAGAATATGCACCTATTAGGAGGAGCTTTTTATCAGGATCAAAAATGGTTAGGAGTTTTAGGTTTAACTTATAAGCTTCCTTTATTGATCTATTTGGAAGCTTTGATAAAAACAAATAAAGAATTAGAAGTAGAATTAGAAAAAGAAATTCCTATCATATCTCGATTGGGTTTAGATATGGAATATGAGCTCAAAACAAAAGATTTTAAAATCTACAAAAATAAATTAGAAATGTTGCTATCTTATCAAATTCATAGTCGTTTTAAATTAGGTGTCTTTTATGAGGGAAAATATCAACAAAAGGAAGATCATCAATCGGTAGGTGTAGGATTAGAGGCTTTATTTTAAAAAATGAACCTTATACGAGACATATGAGACATAATTTCCTAAAAAATCTCTTTTTTCTTTAAAAGAAACCTTTTTTTCTGGCCAAACTATTCTCATAGAGGAATTATTCTGTTATACTTTTTTGAAATATAAAGGGAGGATTTATGAAATCAATAATTTTAAAAGGAAGTTTGATTGTAACTTTTGTAGCAAGTTTACTAATTGGTGCAAGTGCCTTTGGAGATTCCAATCAAAAAAATGGAGTTGCTTTAGAGGGATATGATGTTGTGGCTTATTTTCAAAATCACGAAAGAGGAATCGAAAGAGGAACCAAAGGTACTAAAAAGTTTTCTACAAAGATCATGGATGTGACTTATTATTTTGTATCTGAAGAAAATAAAGATAATTTTGATGCTGACCCTGAGAAGTACATTCCTGCTTATGGAGGATGGTGTGCTTGGGCTATGGCTCAAGGGCAAACTGGAGTTTCTGTAAACTATGATACTTTTCTCATTGAAGAAAATGTTTACGGACAAAAGTCACTTTATCTTTTTTATAATTCTTGGGGGAATAATACAAAGAAGAAATGGCTTGAGCATTTACATTATGATTTAATGTTAAAAGCTGATGAAACTTGGCAAAAAGTAATTCAACCAAATGGAACTGAGTAAAAAGTAATTAAAAATTAATAAAAAATATAGGAGTAAAATATTATGTTAAAAAAATTAATGATTTTAAATATTCTGTTATTTTCAGTCCCGTCATGGGGATCGATAACATGTATATTTAAAACTAAAAATCAATGCTTATTAACAGCAGCTAGAACAGGAAATGCAGAACTTGCTAACACACTTGTATCGGAAGGTGCAGATATGAACGCAAGAAATAAAAAAGGACAGACTCCTTTAATGCTTGCGGCTTATGATGGTTATTACAATGTGGTAAAGTATTTAGTAGCTATTGGAGCGGATGTGAATGCTAGAGATAATGTAGGATATACTGCTTTAATGGGTGGATCTTCAGGTGGTTATATAGCTTTAACAGTTCTTTTAATATCTGCAGGAGCGAATATAAATGAGCAAGATATACAAGGAAGAACTGCTTTAATGTTAACAGCGGATAGAGGTTTTTTAAGAGTAGTAGACTATTTAGTGTCTAATGGAGCGGATGTGAATGCTAGAGATAATGTAGGACATACTGCTTTAAAATATGCTGAGAGAGCAGGTCATTCAGATGTCGTAAAGGCTTTAATTTCATATCGAAATTAATAAACATTAATAAATAATTTTAAATAAAAAAAGACTACTTTTAAAGTAGTCTTTTTTTTTGTTGAATAAGTTCAAGCCTCAAAAGGCTTATTTGTTATTATCAATTTTAATTAATAATCGAGGTAAGTTCTTCCCTTATTATCTTTTGCGTTCACATCTGCGCCTGCTGCCAGCAATGCATTTACAATCCTGATATTTCCATTTGCCCATGAACCAGCGGCATACATTAAAGCTGTTTTTCCATCATTATCTTTCGCATTCACATCTGCACCTGCTGCTATTAATACATTTACAGCCTTGAGATAATTACTGGCGGCATACATTAAAGCCGTTTTTCCCCAGTTACTTCTCGCGTTCAGATCTGCACCTGCTACTATTAATACATTTATAATCCTGGTATTTCCAGATCCAAGCGACCATGGATCAACGGATCTCATCAAAGCCGTTTTTCCAAAATCATTACCTCTTACATTCACATCTGCACCTGCTGCCAGCAATATATTTATAATCTGGAGCTGTTCTTCTGGCGTTCCTTTTGCCACCGATAACATGGTCGCTAGTAAAGCCGTTCTTCCATCACTATCTCTCGCATTCACATCCGCACCTTCTGCTAGTAATTTTTTCACTTCAGATACATTTCCTTTCTTAGCTGCTCTTATGAGAAGAGAATTTGATGCCCAAAGAAATGCTTCTGAGTTGGATAAAGTAAATAACATGATCAACGCGACCAATGCATAAGAAGTTTGTTTCATTTTGTTCATAAATTTCTCCTTTTTAATTGTTTTATTAAACTTACTATAATCTCGATTTTTTTTAAATATTTTTTTAGGAATTTGAGATATTTTCTTATTTTTAAACAGATTGTAATAGTTTTTTTTCTAAAAATTCTTTTTTGTGTATTACGGTTTTTTTAGTATGAAATCTATTAATATTTGCATTCCATCTATTTTAAACCAACCCAAGACTTCAATTACAATTAAAAAAATAAATGCAAGAATAAAACCAATGCTAATAAGAAGAGAAAGAAATGGGTGAAGACTATTTAATGGATTTTTTACATTACAATAAGGGCAAGATTTTACTTCGAGATTTGTAATCTTTGTTTTGCATCTTTTGCATTTATTTTTTTCCTTTTGTTTAGCTATATAATCTTTGGTAGTGCCTACTTTACGAAGAAATTGAACCGTTTCAGTCATGCTAATAGATGGACCATATCTTCTTCCACTTCGTGTTAAAGAATCTAATAGACTTGAGTAAAAAGCTAATCTCGAAGCTGTTCGTCCCTTATTATCTCTGATGCTCACCTTTCCGCCATGTTCCATTAAGAATTTTATAAAATTTAAATGACCTTTCCAAGCGGCATGGATTAAAGCTGTCTGTCCTTTACGATCTGTTTCATTAACCCTTGCACCTTTTTGAATTAAAACTTTGGCAAATTTTAGATAATCATTTTTGGCAGCAACCATTAAAGCTGTCCGTCCTTTATTATTTTTTGCATGGACATCAGCCCCATGCTCCAACAAGACTTTGGCAGATTTTGTATATCCTTTCCAAGCTGCATACATCAATACTGTCCAGTTTGGAAAAAACCAATGAGAAGATCTACCATTCACATTCGCACCTTTTTTAATAAGAGATTGAGTTAAAACCAGATCACCTTTTTTGACAGATTCAAAAAGATCTTTATTTAATTGATTTAAGAGTTTATCTCTTTTTGTTCTAGGCATATTATTATTATCGGAATCAATTTTTAGTTTTTTAACTTTGTTTTGAAACCCTATATAGGCTTTATTTCAAAAGTCTCAATATGAGAATTAAGAGTTTTTGCCTTGATTAAAAGGCCAAATAACCGATAAGTCATTTATGAGATCTTTAATTTTATTATCAATCTTTTTTTGCTTTCAAGGTTTTGCAAATAAAAATAAACGAAGCAATAACTTTGCAATCTATTTAGGGGCAGGGCATATACATTATGATCTAGGTGATATTAAAAAGTTAAAATCAACTACAAACTTTTTAACTCTCAATGGGTTTACTCGATTCAGAATGGGAATGTCTTATTCTAAAAACTTTGGTTACTTTGAATATGGATATTTTACTGAACTAAGTTCTGATCTTTTAATTATTGGTGTAATCACAACACATAATTTTATAAATAATAACAAACGGAGAAAATTGATTCCTTCTATGTCCGTCAAAACTGGTATCGCTTATAATCACAGTAGATCTCTTGGAAGATATTCTGCTCATCCGATGATTGGAATTTCTCCTTCAGTGAGATATTATTTTTTAAATCGATTAGCAGTTGTGTTTCGAGTTGACTCTATTTTAGGATCTGATCTGAAGATAGCTTCAAATGTTCCAGGAAATGATTCAAGTGTTACCTATTTGAACTTAAATGGAACCCTAGGTCTTTCTGTAAATTTCTAGAGTTATTCATAGATTCAAAAATCTTTTCATTATTACAGATGAATCTGCAATTGAATTTGAAACTTAAAAGAAGAACTAGCAGATATTTTTTTAACTATTTTGAGAAAGGAAGAAGGGGAGAAACAGCAGGTATTATTTTATCTACTAATAATTCTACCAAGAACTCTATTAATAGTTTTATTCCTTTAAATGGTTCCCAAAAAGCTATGACAAGCAATACAATGAAACTAAGGATAACAAAAGTAAAAACAAGAATCTCAATAAATGGGTGAGGATTATTTAATGGATTTTTTACCCCGCAAGAAGGGCAAGATTTTACTTCGAGGTTTGTAATCTTTGTTTTGCATCTTTTGCATTTGTTTTTTACATCCTTATAAACTTCATAATTTTTAGTAGTGCTTGCTTTGCGAAGAAATTGAACTATTCGATATATATCAGAGGCATCTCTGCTGACATCCAGCGGATTAAATCTCAAACTACTAACTAACTTCAAAGCTGTTCGTCCCTTATTATCTTTCGCATTCATATTCGCACCATGTGCCATCAAGAATTTGATAAAATTTAAATGACCTTTCCAAGCAGCCTCCATAAAAGCTGTTTGTCCCTTATTATCTTTCGCATTCACCTTAGCGCCCTTTTTGATCAAGACTTTGGCAAAACTTGCATGATCTCTCCAAGCAGCTAACATTAAAGCTGTTCGTCCCTTATTATTTTTTGCATGGATATTCGCCCCATGTTCCAACAAGATTTTGGCAACTTTTTTATTATTATTCCAAGCAGCATACATCAATGCTGTCCAGCTCGATGAGAACCAACTAGAAGATCTAGAAATCCCAAAAACATACATCAATACTGCCCAGATCGATGAGAGCGAACTAAAAGATCGAGCATTCACATCCGCACCTTGTTTAATAAGAGATTGAATTAGAACCAGATCACCTTTTTTGACAGCTTTAAAAAAATCTTTATTTAATTTTTTTAAGAGCTTACCTCTTCTTGTTCTAGGCATATTATTTTATCCCAATTCCTATTTAGGTTTGTAACTTTATTTTTTAGCAAGAGGAGTTAAAACTTCTTGGATATGTTTTATATTTCCTCTTCTTATGTAATGTCTTTCTCCAAAAACATCTTCCACAAAAAAAGATTTTCCATTTATAAAAAAATCTTTACAATTTTTATAACTAAAAGAGACTTGGATCTTATCTCCTTTTTTTAAAAACACTTCATTAGATTGAGGATCTTGTTTTTCATTCAGTTGAATTGCAAGTTCTTTAATGTGACTTTCTTTTCTTTTAAAAAGTTTATTTTTGATTTGGCTTAAAATTCTTTTTGAAAAACTAAGTTCTGCATAAAGAGTAATGGCTTGATAAGGATTTTTGGATTTATCATTTTTTAAAGACACAGAAGGGTAACCTGCATTTCTAATATCAAAAATACCTACTTCTTTTAAAAAATGCCCATCGGGTAATTTTAAATCATCTAGGAGTTGGATATTAAAATCTATTTTTTGAATCCCTTTTGAAAATTTATAAAAAGTTCCAAAAAAAAAGTTTAGTCCTTTTAAAAAATAAGCGATAGGTAAAAGACCTTTTAAAAATAAAAACAATCCAGCAATCATAGATTTAGGATAACAAATAGGAGGGAGATATTAAGATATTTTTTTTATAAACCGAGCCTATTGTTTAGAATATTTCTGTATGAAGGGCTTATAATTTTATGACGGCAAAGGTTATGTTTTCTGCCTTTTGCAATCCAACGAAAGATACTGCCTTCATGAGCAGGATTTAACATTTTACCGAGACCTAACTCTTGCGTGTTAGGCGCTTGAGATTGTTGCAATAGAGCTGCAAAGTCTTTTAAAACAGGCCCATCAAAACGCATAGTAGATCCAGACTGATTATTTTTAAGTAAAAGATTAATGGCATAAGACGCAGTAGGGACAACATCTTTATCGTCAACGATGGGAAGAAACACAACTTGATTAGTATTACTTCGCGGATCTACTCTTGTTAAACCAGAAGCATTTTGTACTAATTTTGTATTTCCATATTCAAAACGACCTCGATTATCTAATCGATAAGGAGAAACATGTTCTCCATGTTTATCATAAAAACTATATTTGGATTGAAAAGCTCCTACTTTTATAGAGGAGTTTTGTAAATTAACAACTTCACCTGCATAAGAAAAATCTTGATTAGCCCAGGCTTTTATATGAACAGTATCTAAACTGACATAGATACCCTTGAATCCAAAGGATACAATTCCTATCGCTAAGTTACTATAGTTAGAACCATTACAAGGAGTTTTAAAAAACGCCCAACTTTTCCAATGATTAGTATAAGCATGTTGAGATTTAGCTTTTGGATAGTTACATAAATTTTCGAAAGTAAGTACTTTTCGCTCAGAAGAACAAATTGGTTTAATAGCTTGAGTGGGATTAGAAACATTAGTACTGTCACAGTTAATTAGAAAAAGAAAAAAAATCCATTGCCATTTCATATTTTGATTTTACCAAAAACAAATTTAGAAATATAGAATTAAAAAATTTAAGAGATTTTCACTTTTTAGAATTATCGTCTTTTGTGGGAGTTTTAGCTTTCTCTTCTGGGTTAGGGTTTTTTTCTGGCGCTTTACTAGCGCCTGGTGTTTTACCAGCGCCAAAAATTTTATATTTCTTCATAAATCTTTCTGCTCGGCCTTCTGTATCTAAAAGCCTTTGTTTTCCTGTATAAAAAGGATGAGAAGAGCTGGATACATCAAAATTCACACAAGGATAGGTTTTTCCATTCACTTCGATTTTGTCTTTTGTGTAAACAGTCGATGTTGTAATGATTTGAAACCCTGTGGAAGCGTCTTTAAAAACAACTTCTTGAGTTTTTGGATGAATGTCTTTTTTCATAAGGGCTTACACTTATCATAGAGAAGTCCTTGATGACAAGTTTCTATTTTTGACTAGACAAATTTGAAAATAAAACTTATATAAAGAGCCTTGTAATATTTGTTTTGGAGAAATATGGCATTAAGAAAGCCAAGATTTAAAATACAAAGACGATTAGGGACGGAACTTCCAGGTTTAGGGAAGTCAGGTGCTTTAGATCGTCGCCCTTATCCTCCGGGAGAAAGTGGGAATAAAAGAAAAAAGTATTCCGATTATGCTCTTCGATTAGAGGAAAAACAAAAATTAAGACAAAATTATGTATTAAAAGAAAAGCAACTGAGACGCTTTATCCATAATGCTAAAAAGGGACAAAGCACTCATTGGGTCAATAAATTGGCATCTTTGCTCGAAAGACGACTAGATAATGTCATTTTTCGTGTAGGTTTTGCGCCTAGTATGATGGCGGCTCGTCAATTAGTGACTCATGGGCATATTTTGGTTGATGGAAAGAAGGTGAATTCGCCGTCTTTTGTGATGAAACCCAATCAAGAGGTTTCCGTTCGAGATAAATCTCAAAAAAACCAAAATGTACTTCAAGGCTTACAAAGTCCTCGCTTAGAACTTCCTGATTTTCTTAGAAAAGAAGAGAAAAAGGGACAAATTGTAGGAGTGGTTCAAGCAGAGCCAGGTGTTGAGCATATTCCTTTTCCTTTTAATACGGGACTTTTTACAGAGTACTACGCAGCTCGAAAAACATAATCTTTTTTCACAGCTTTTAAAATCTTTTAAAAACTAGACCTCCCTGACCCTGTTTTGGAATCCAGTTTGCATAATTTTATTGTAGATGGATTTTTCAGCATCAGGAGGATTGAGATGGATAAAAGTGCAACTTTAAAAAAAGATATTTCTATGGATCAAGCTCATCAAAAGCTAAGTCCAAAAGATTCAAAAATAAGTTTTTTAAAAATACAAAACGAATGTTACTTGTGTGGACATTCTTTAGATACTTATGTGGAGCATATTCCTTCAACTCGTTTTGCAGTTGAGCGAGCTCAATGCCATAACTGCATGACTTTAGTTCGAGTGAAAAATCATAGCATTCAGTAATAATTTATTTTGCAATTTTTATAAGCCTTAGTTAGTTTTTTAGAAATCTTTATAAAAAACGAACACCTATTAAATTTTGAAAAATAATCTTCCCCCTTTAATAAAAATTATAAAAATAAATCAAACACCTTTGCTGTTTTCTCAGCGGTTTTAGAAGAAATCATCTTAGCAAGTTTGGCATATTTTTCTGTCATCTGTGATGTTGTATGTCCTAGATGAGCTTGTACAGAAGAGATATCTCTTGTGGCATACAAAGCCATTGTTGCATAAGTGTGACGACAAATATGCGTTCCTTTCCACGGAAGTCCTACAGATTTAAAACCTCTTGTAAAAGCATCTCTAACGGCAGTGTAGTTTAATAAATTTCCTTTAGCATCTGCAAATACAAGTTGTTGTCGAGGGTTTTCTTTTTTCATCTCTCTTAGCATTTCAACAATTGTTTTTGGTAAAACCAGCGTTCTAAAAGATTGATTGGTTTTAACTCTGTCTTCTAGATAAGGTTTTTTAGAACATCTCTCCCAGCCTACAATACGAAAGATATTAACAACTCCTCTTTTTAAATCCAAAGCATCCCATTTGAGTCCACAAGCTTCACCGACTCGAACTCCTGTTAAAACCATAAAACTCGCTAATCTCCAATAGACAGGAGTTCTTCTTTTTTTCAACCACTTGATCCATTTTCGAACATCTCTAGGTTTCATATAATAATCAGGTCGTCTCGGTACAATTCGTTTGTAAAAACATTTTAATTTATGTCTTCTTGTAATAGGTACAACAAAAGACGAATCATGGAAGTGATGATACCAATGAAGCACATGGCCCAGAAGTTTTAATTCTTGAACAAAAGTTTTTCTTTTTTTGTGATCCACCCTAGGATGAACTTTAATCCAATCCAACCACATATCAATATGTTCAGATCTTAAATCTTGAATCCGAACTTGCGTTAAAGGACTTTCAGAAAGATAAATTAACTTTCCAAAAAAAGTATCTTGAGTGGATTTGGCAAACAAAGGCATTTTTTCTTTTTCATAAAGATTTAAAACTTCTAAAAAAGTTCGATCTCTTTGGC
>JBPCUO010000025.1:0-22109 GCA_051011135.1 Bdellovibrionales bacterium | reverse complement strand
GCCTTCGGGAGCTCCTAAAACAACTTTTATAGAGTTTTTATCAGCCGTTTCTCATATTTCTATTCAAATCATTACTTGGATTATGAAACTTGCTCCTTACGCTGTTGCTTCTCTTCTGGCCATTGCTATCTCCGAACTAGGTTTAGAGCTCATAAGAAGCATGCTTTTTTATATTGGAATTATGGTGGCGAGCATGTTGATTCATTTACTTGTCACTTACAGTGCCTTTTTAAAATTTTTAATAAAAATTCCTATCAAAGAATTTTACAAAAGAATGGTACCTATTTTTACAACAGCTTTTAGCACCAGCTCTAGCAGTGCAACTATGCCTGTGACCATGAATACTTTAGAAAAAAGCTTTGGTCTTCCTAGAAGCCTGGTTAATTTTAGTGTTCCTATTGGAACGATTGTTAATATGGATGGAACGGCTCTGTTTGAAGTTGCCGCCACTATTTTTATCGCACAAATTTTTGGAGTCGATCTTACTCTAACAAGTTATCTTCTTTTAATTTCTATTGTATTTATCACTTCTATAGGTATCGCTGGTGTCCCTGGTGGTTCTTTGCCTATTCTTATGTCTGCCATTGTTGTTTTAGGAATACCACCTGAAGGTATTGCTATTATTTTGGGAGTCGATCGAATTTTAGATATGGGAAGAACAACTGTTAATGTTACAGGAGATAGTATTGCTGCTCTTTATTTAGCAAAAAAAGATCGAGTTGATATCAATGGACACATTAAAAAAAATCCTATCTAGCAACACCTGCTGTGTTTTTTTATTTTTTTTATTTCCTTTTATAAGTTTAAGCGAGATACCACCCTCTGATACTCCTTATTTTAAACAAAAAATTAATCCACAAATCCAGCTTTTTTTTAGTAAAGATTATCAACAGCATTCTTTACTTCTGCACCAGCAAGTCGATTCTCTTTATAGAAGATTTCAAGAGGAATTTTTTCAGATTCCTATTTATAAACAAAATCAAATCACTTTTGTATCTCCTAATACCCAAAAATCGGATGGGACAACTTTTATTTCTCCCTTACCTTCTATTTTTATTTACTCCTCACCGGTTCAAATCATGGATACGGCTTCTATTTTTACATGGAGTCAGGATGTTTTAGCTCACGAAATGACTCATCTCTATCAAATCAACTCGCAAACTCGATACTCTTACTGGTTGTCTTATCTGTTCCCTCCTATCTATTGGTGGATTTATCCTAATATTTTATTGAATAATCTCATCTTAGAAGGACATGCCGTTCTTTATGAATCCATGTATGGCTCTGGAGGGCGACTCTTTAGTGGTTGGGCAAGGTCTCTTGCCTTTTCTCAATTAAAAGCAGATATTCCTTTAAAGAGACTTCTTCATAAATATAATGATGTTTTTTCTGACACAGAAAAATACATCCATGGAGCTTATTTTTATTCTTATCTTCTCACTCAATACCCTTTAGAAAAGATTAACTCTTTTTTTAAAATTCATAGTCAACAGGCTTTGATTCCTAAAATAGGATTGTATAGCACCAATCGTGCTTTTAAGGAGGTTTTAGGAGTAGATTTTTATACTCTATTAAAGAACTATAAAAATTATTACAAGTCTCAAGCCTTACAACAAAAAAAATCTCCAGAAAAAGCTCTCCTAACAAGCTCGGCTTCTCCCTCTTTAAATAGCAACAAAACACATATTTATTTTTTGATTTCTGCTTTTAAATCCATGCCTTATTTAGTGACTTTAAACAAGAAGACCAAGGAGGTATCTGTCACAAAAAAAGATCTTCCCTTAGGAAAAGTTTTTTTAATCGATGGAACTTACTACTCAAGAGGGACAGGTTTAGTTAGCACAACAAAACAAAAATTCACTCTTTTTAAAGAAGGATACAAACCTTTAAAAAAATATATTTCTCAATATGTGCAAGATTTAAGACCTGATCGGGTTTTAAGTATAGATACTCGACAATCCTTAGAGAGTTTAAAACTTCTTGTGAATAATAAGCTGTATGGAACCACCCACTCTTCCGCTATTTTAGGCCCGCAAAATCATATCTATTATTTTAAAAACAAAGGTGCTCGTAGAACTCTTTATAAAAACCAAAAGCCTTTGGTGAGTTTTAAATCTTATTATGGATTTCCGGTTGAAGCGGATTCTAACAGCGTTTATTTTATTGCTGCTACCAAGCGTGGTTCCAGTTTGTTTTCTTACTCTCAAGGACAAATTTTTCGTTTATCTCAATCTGATACTATTGTGAATGCTCGTAAAATAAACTCCAAGGAATTTTTAGTTACAGAAATCACTCCGAAAAATTTTGAATACAAAGTTGTAAAAATCCGTAGGAAAAAAGAAATCCCTTATTTTTATCAGTATGCTTTCAAAAAAAAGGAGCTCAAACTTCAAGCAATTTCAAAAAAAGATCATGCACCCACGACTTATCATTCTTTTCTGGATTGGAGATTGCGATATGGTAATTTTTCTTTATCTTTGATTCGACCTAAAGAACTCAGAATAAATTCTTCTATTTATTTTATAGATTCTTTAAATCAAAATGAGCTTACTATTAATCACTCTTGGAATAAATCTTATAACCATTGGGCTTTATCTTACTCCAATCAAAAATCAAGAATGGCTTTTCAAATTTCACCCTCTTACCAACGGGGAGTTTTAACCTTAGAAAATGATAAAAATCAAATAAGCACTTTTGAACATTTGAATCTTTTAACAGATAAAAATCTTTATACAAAATGGCTAGCTCTTGGAGATGATTTAAATATTTTTATCAAAAAAAAGGAGCTCATTTACCAAGATCGCTCTTTGCTTTTTAAAATGGCTTATCCTATCTTTCGTAAAAATCGTCTGACCATTAGCCTCTTAAACCAGCTCAAATTAGGGGAAAAACAATTTAATAAGGATAATAAATGGATCAGCTACCTCAATAATTCTGGACATTTAAAACTGACTTACTCTAGAAAATACCCTTTAGCTTTTTTGGAAGATCAAAAATTAATTGGGAATACTTTTTATAACCTTTTTTATCTGAATAAAACCAAAAAAAAATATTTAAGCATGGGAACCTCGCTTTTTTTCCAAAAAAATCTTGGAAAAGAAACTTATATCTCAACCTATGGATCTCTTACAAAAGGTTTATGGAATCGAAATCCTCAAAGAATTTTAGGCACAGAAAGAAACAAAGATGCTGTTTTTTCTTTTTATACTTTTAAACAACAGGTTCAAAACTTACATACCATCAATATCAATTTACAAAAAGTATTGAATCATAGTTTATACCCTGGTTACCTGCCTATTGCTTTAAGCCGTTGGGCACCTTTTACAGGAAGCTCTTTTATATCCTTTGAAGATAAAGAACTCGAAACAGGTTACCATTATATTTTACATGCTTATGTAGGAGGAAGTTTTGAGTTTATGTTGAATTACAAAGCTCGCGCTAAAGTAGCCACTTCCCTAGGTTATTTATGGAAATGGCAAAAACACCTAGGAGAAAACAAGCCTCAATTAGAAGCCACTTTTTATATTAAATTATTGTAACTGTAATTTTTTATGAATCTTTTCCAGACGCTTTTCCAACATTTTTTTGTAACCACTTTTGGGATTTCTTTTTAAAAAATCTTCCAAGATTTTTTTAGACAATAAAGCCTCTCCCATCTCGCCATACTGCTGAGCCGCTAAAGCATATAACCACGGAGGTCCTCCATGCCTCGCCGCATGAAGCAACAATTGCGCTGCTTTTTTGTGGTCTTTAAGTTCGACAAGGTAATGATATCCAGCTCCAAAATGCAATCGCCAGTTTTGAGGAAACCTTCGAACTCCTTTATCATAAATTTTTTTAGCACCCTGTTGATCTCCCATAATCACACTCATAATAGAAGCACCGACTTCATAAGGTTTTAAAAAACGAGGAGCTAATTCCGTAATAGTTTCTGTCATTTGATAAGACCATCCTTTAGTACATTGATACCTCGTTTGACCATCATAGACAGGTTGTCCTTGTTTTGAGTTACAAAAATCCATATCTTGAATCAACCTTAACCATAATAAATCTGCATACACTTCTGAAAAACCAAAAGAAAAATGATGGATCCACTGAGGAGGAGCTAAGTAAAGAGGTCTTTCTAACTGAGAAGACAGTGGTTTTGAAAAAATCAAAATTCCCAAAAAAGAAATAACAGCCAATAATTTCATGAGCAATTATTCTTTTTGAGAAGGTGGTAATCTTCTATAAAAAACAGGATTAAAAACAATCGATAAAATACTAAACAATACTAAAATAGAAAAAACTTTGGCATCAATATATTTTTTAGATAAACCAAGATCGGCCACAATTAAATCAAAAGTTCCTCTAGAATTTAAAATCAATCCTAGTTTGAGAGCATCAACTTTATTAAATCCAGACAAGCGAGCTCCTACCCAAGAACTGAAAATTTTACTTCCATACCCAACACCAAAAAGAGCTCCAATAAATAAGAAATTTTCAAAAGAATCGGTTTTGATTAAGAGACCTAAATAGGCAAAAAAGATAGGTGTTAAAAAATGTTTGGTAATGGATTCGAGAGTTAGAGTCAGAGAATTAAAAAAGTCTGTTCCTATAATATCTTTATTTAAAAGCATCCCACCAAAAAAGGCACCGATCACAAAATGAAAACCCAAAGCTTCAGAGGCTGTACTAAAAAGTAAAACAAACAAAACTCCAACACCAAAAATAGCTTCTTCTCCTAAAGCCTTTACTAAAGCAGAAAATAATTTTTGAGTTCTTTGGATATGATGAATTTCCGCTCTTAAAAAACGATTCACAATAATCACTATACCGCAAAAAACACACATCAAAAAACCCTTACTGATAATCAGTTTAGAGTAATCTAAAACACTATGAGTTCCTTCAATATCTAGTGAAATCCCAAGAACAAAAAGGCATATAATTTCTATAACGATAGAACTTCCCATTGCTGCATTTCCTAAAGGAGTTCCATTGATTTTTAAATTTGATAAAAATCCCAAAGCAACAGGTATCGATGTGATAGAAAAACAAAGACCAATAATGACAGAACCAATAAAAGAAAGATCAAAGTAAAAACCAAAAAGCAAACCACCAGAAAAAGATCCTAGAAAAGCGATAACACTAAACAGCAAAGTTTTGCTTTTGAGGGACTGCATAAAATCTTTAAAATCAACCTCTAAACCTGCTGCAAAGATCAGTAGAAAAATCGCTAAGTCCACAATTCCTGTAAGGCTTTCAGAGGGGCGAACCAGATCAAAAATAGCAGGTCCTAAAATAAAACCTGCTAAGATCTCACCTACAATTGCGAAATAACCTAGAGCTTGAAACAAACGACCCAAGAGACGAGACGCTGTTAAAAGAATTAATAAACTAGTAATAAGATGCATAAAAATCTCTTTCTTCTAGAATTATAACCACTTCTTCTTTGTTATGACAAAGTTTTTTTAAGATTTACAAAAATCTTGAAATTTCGAAATTTTTTTCAAAATTGTCTTTTTCCCATGGAGGGCTTTTTGATTCTTCTTAATCAATAAAGAAGGAGAGCCTTGCATTCGATAAGCTTGATAAAATTCATTAGAAGAGCCTAGGTAGACTTCATACCCTTTTTTAAAAGACTTTAAATGACTCCTAATAGCCGCAGGATTAAAACCTATTGCAAAAAACCCAAGCTTTTTGGGAGAAGGTTTTTTTCCTTTACAAAAAGTTTCTAATTGTAGCATCAAAGAGGCGCATAAATGACAACTCGAATCCACGAGGATCCAATATTTATTTTTGACCTGTGAAGGTTTGAGTTCTTTTTGTGTCTCCCAATGATAAATTCCATGACTGGAAAAAGAAAATAATAAAAGGGGAAGAAGCATCAATGAAAATTTCATAAAGAAGATGTATCAAAAAAATCTCCAAAAAGGCACTCTTTTTCTATTTCTTTTGCAAAAAAAGAAGGAAATGAGTTAAACTTAATAAATATGAATGTGTTAAAAATCATCAAAAAAAAGCATGCTAATAAGGTAAATGTTTTTTATTTTATTGGTATTTTTCTTGGTTTATTACTTGTAGATCAATATTTTAAATGGATCTCTTTGTCTCTTTTAAAAGGGGGATCTTCTTCTGCTTTATTAGGGTTTTCTTTTGAGCTTTTTCAAAATCCTTATTGGGTTTTAGGATTTCAATTAACAAGCAATCCTTTTTTATCTTTTGTTATTTTACTAGGTTTGTTTTGCACCGGAATTTATCTGTATCTTTTTATTTCTTATTATTTTTCTTTTTTGAAAAACTCGCTCCATCTGGCTTTAGCTTTTTTATTTTCTGGCATGATGAGCAATATCTTAGAGCGATTAAAATCAGGTTATGTCATGGATTTTATAAGTTATCAATTAGGTTCTTACTCTCTGCATTTTAACAGTTCCGATCTATTACAAACGATAGGTTGGCTTTTTATTATTTACATCCTTATCTCTTATAGAAAACAAATCTGGGTTTCTTTTGAAAAAAGAAACACTTTGTTAATTATGAAGAAACAACAATTGGAATTCATTGGCTATATCACTGGTACGGTTCTTTACATCAGTATCTTCTCTCTTATTTTAAATCATCAATTTTTAAAATATTTTGAAAGATCAGGTTTGGTGGAAAATTCTGTTCTCACCCATTACTCTTCTCATTATGTTATTATTATTTTGATAGCAATGACGCTTCCTATTCTTATCATCTCTATTTATTTTTCAAATAAAATTTATGGACCTATTTATGCCTTCGATAGATATATTAAAGACCTCATCAATAATAAAAAACCTAAAGATTTAAAATTAAGAAAAAATGATATCTTAAAAAAAGAACTGGAATCTTTAGCGACAAAAATCAAAAATAAAATTGAAAAAAGTTAAGGCAGAGACAAGAGTCTTACATAATGAGGGTATGCATTCAGCCCACGATCTTTATAAACTTTCATATCAGAAAAATCTTGGAGCATAAATTGATTAAAAGCCATTCCACCCAAAGCCGATAAATTGTAAGGGTCTATTTCTAATAAATCCTGCCAATACACTAAAGCAGAATTCCACTGCTCTTTTTTTTCAAGGGATTGAGCTTTTAAAATATAAAAAAGTTTATAAGAGGATTTTTTAATTTGATCTAAATTGGTATCTGCCTGCGACCAAGATCCTTGGTTGATTAAACTATAAGAAAACAGCGAGATCATAAGATGATCTTTAGGTTTTTGATTTCTGGCTTGCCTAATGTACTGGAAGCCAAGTCGTTTTTGAGATCCTTCTTGAATATGACAGACTCCATATAAAGCAGTTATTAAGTAATCATCCTCGTAGCTTGCAAAAAGCTCCTTACAATAAGGAAGAAGTAAAGACCAATTCAAACTGTCAACAGGTATCAAGCTATCGTAATAATACTGCTTATAAAAATTAAAATCCCAATCCAAAAGGGAAGCAATATGCTTTTTGGCTTTATCTTTATTTCCCTCTTTCATATAGAGATACGACAATAAAAGACTTAACTCTTGCTGGTATTCCGGAGATTTTTTTAAATGTTTTTCAATCTGTTGTTTGATTTGAGTTGTATAAGATCCCATCTTAATAAGAGCAAGTGTTCTTAAATAAAAAACAATTTCTCTTTGATAACCTTTAAAAAGAAGTTGATTGGATTTATCTAAAACCCCTTCATACTTTTTTTCCGCAAGATCAATGAAACTTAAATTTAAAAGCCCTGAGTTGATATAATCTCCTTCTGCTTCTAAAAAAAACTTTCTGGCAGAAGAGTAAGAGCTGTCATGAAAAGCAATTAAACCTTTTATAAAATACAATTCCGATTGAGATAAAGAATTTTCGATTTCTGTTAAAAGAGATTGAGCTTCCTCCAGCTTTTTTTGATTTAACAATAGATGAATCAAAATCTTTTTTTGATCCTGATCCAAAATATTATTTTTAAATCCTTTTTGAAAAATTTTTAAAGAGGCTTTATAGCTGCCGGAATTATAAAAATCCACTCCTTGTGTCTGAACTTGTTTTATTAAATTTTTCTTTTCTTGATAATCAGAGAAGAAAACTTTAAAAACAATAAAACCTGTAGCAACAAGAGTTAATAGAAAAATAACTTGCCAAAGTCTTTTTTGAATCTTTTGAACTTTGTCTTGATTGATAGATTCGCTTTCTTCAGCAGTTTTATATTGAGAAGATTGTTTATCTTCTTCTGTTGTTTCTAAAATTTGAAAATCAACATCTTTTGCTTCTGCTGCTTCTGCTGCTTCTTCTTCTTTATCGGTCTTTGAAGTTTGTGTGATCGTTTCTGTCAATCCTGAATCAGTATCTTTATATTTTTTAGTAATCATTGATAACCTACCACTAAAACTGGTTGCTATATTTGATAAACGATTTTTAAGATAAGAGGATCGAATTAAGTTTTTAAATTTAGGATGATCTTGAAGATAAAAAGCATGAGAACAACTTTCAATAATCTCATCATTCATAGAGACAAAACCTTCTGAAATAAGATCTTCGACATCCTTCGTGCTATAAGGACCTAAAATCCGACCTCCCACACGAAGTAAATATATTTTATGAGTTTCTGACATTGTTTTTATAATAAAAAAGAATCTCTATCTTTGTCACCTAGTAAGATACTAATGCTTAAAGTGTCTTCGACCTGTTAAAATCATATTCATACCTAGGTCTTGAGATTTTTGAAGTACCTCTTCATCTTTGATCGATCCACCGGGTTGAATAATCCATTGAATACCTGCTTGAGAGGCTTGATCTATTGAGTCTGAAAAAGGGAAAAAAGCATCACTGGCTAACACTAAATTTTCTTTTTTATGCGGGTGAAATTGCCTAACTCGATCTATAGAAAGTTTTAACGCATCCACTCGATTGACTTGCCCCATACCTAAACCTATCGTTTGTTGATCTTTAACCAAGGAAATAGCATTGCTTTTAAGGTGGGAGCAAACCTTCCAAGCAAATATCAAATCCTTTTTAATTTTATCTGTAGGAGTCTCTCCTATGATTTTCCAATCAGCTTGCCAATCATGAGAAATAATAGGATCTTGATCTTGCACTAAAAAACCGCCCAGAATATTTTTAACATTATGATTTTCAAATTTAAAAGCATTGAGATCTTTCCATTTTAACACTCTTAAATTCTTTTTTGTTTTTAACAACTCTAAAGCCTCTTGAGAAAAATCAGGAGCGATCACACCTTCTAAAAAAATTTCTGTAATTTTTTGAGCGGATTTTTTATCCACAACACCATTAACAGCTAAAACGCCACCAAACACACTTAAAGGATCTGCTTCTAAAGCTCTAGAGATAGAAGAAAAAACATCCTTGCCACAAGCCACACCACAAGGGTTATTATGTTTAATGGCCACACAACAAGTTTCTTTAAATTCACGAAGAGCATGAATCCCATTGGAAAAATCCAGAAGATTATTAAAAGATAAATCCTTTCCTTGTAGTTGTTTTGCTTGATGCAAACCTTGTTGATCTGGCTTGGCGTACCAACTAGATTTTTGATGAGGGTTTTCTCCATATCTTAAGGATTTAAAATACCCTCCTTTTAAAACATAATCTTTTGGAGCAGCCTTGAGTCTTTGAGCAATTAAAGAATCATAGCGGGATAAAGAGTCAAAAACTTTTGAAGCTAATTGTTTTCGCTCCTCTAAAGTTGTTCCCTTTTGAAACCTAGAATAATCTAAAGGAGAACAAAGAGTTGTCACTGTAAAAAAATTCTTTGCAGAAGCTCTTAAAAGACTCGGACCTCCGACATCAATCCATTCTACCAAATCCTGATCTTCTTGAGTCTCTTGATGCTTTTCAAAGGGATACAAATTACAAATCACCAAATCAAAAGAAGATAGCTGATATTTTTTTAAAACCTCTTGATCTTCTGGTTTCCAAGACCGAGCCAGTAAAGGCATGTGAATATAAGGATGCAGGGTTTTAACTCGACCTGATAAGACTTCAGGAAATTGGGTTTGATCCTGAACATCGGTCACGGGTAATTTGTGAGATTTTAAAAATTCTGCAGTTCCTCCTGTAGAGACAACTCTCAAACCCTGCTTGATTAAAGGCTCTAAAAACTCGACTAACCCTGTTTTATCTGAAACTGTTACCAGTGCATTTTTATACAAAAAACCCTCCTTTTTTAAACATAAACCCGTTGGACCCTTGGGCCTAATCGAACTAAAAGTTCATAGGGTATGGTTCCTGATTTTTGTGCATGCTCTTCAATGGGTAAAAAAGCTCCCTCTTGGCGGCCAAAAATAACAACTTCTTCGCCCAGACAAACTTCCTTTTTATCTTGGATACACTTTGTAACATCAATCATAAAAAAATCCATACAAACCGCACCTACAATAGGTGCTCTTTGACCTCGAAACAAAACTTCTCTTTGTGTATCTGCGCTTCTAAAAAAACCATCTCCATAACCTAAAGACACTGTAGCAATAATACATGCTTTTGGAGCTGTCCAAGTACCAAGGTAAGACACTCGATCTCCTTGGTTAAGATGATGAATATTACATACATAACTTTTTAAACAAGCAGCCATCTCTAAAGAAAAAGCATCCCATTTCTTTTTTAAATTTGCGTCTTTAATGCGAAGATCTGGCTTAATTCCATACAAACCAATACCGGGACGAGCACCTATTGAAGAAAATTTTTTAGACCGCTCATTAAAAGAGCTTGCGCATAAAGCTGCTGTATTAAAAATATGCAAAAAAGCATCAGGAAATAAGCCGCTTCTTAAAGCCTCTAATTGTTTGACTTGAGATTCAAATTGGTTTTGATCTTCACTAAAAATCAATTGCGTGCATAAAGCTTCTACCTCGATATTCTTCTGTTGATCTAAATAGGTTTTAATCTTTTGTGCTTCAGAGCATGCAAAACCTAATCGAGAAAATCCTGTATCAAACTTTAAATGAATCCTGATTTTTGAAAAATCTTTTAAAGATTCTAAATCCAACCAATTACTAACAACAAGAGTCACATTGTTTTGAAAAGCCCAATGCAATTCCTTAGGATCTAAAACAGGGCCAAAAACTAAAAGACCAAAATCTTCTTTTAGAGCTTCTCGAATCTGGCGCGCTTCTTGGATACTAATAACGCCAACTTGTCGGACTCCCTCTTCTAAAAGAGCTTTTGTAACGGGAATCGCTCCCAGTCCATAAGCTTCATCTTTCACCATAGGGCAAAAAAAAACTTCTGGATCAGATAAAGATTTTAATTGTTGCAGATTTTTTTTTAAGGAATTTAAATGAACTTCTAGAATTGATCTTGAAAAAAAAGGAGCTTTAAAAGAAGAGTTCATCTCAAAGATCGACCTGACTCTTCAGCTTCAAAACTTGCAAAAAGATCCATAGGTCGTCCTCTTTTTTGCGCTGTCAGTTTTAAAAAACAACTCAAAGGTAAATTCACAATCACCTCTAAACCTCGGGATTGAGGAGAGCTGACAAATTGAATCTTTCCATTATTAGAATTCACAATAGAATGCACCAAGTTTAAACCAACTCCTAATTGAGATTTTGTAGAGTAATACAATTCAAATACCTTGCTGCGATCGCCCTCTAAAAGACCATTTCCTGCATCTTTGACACTGAAAACAAATTGATCTTCTTTTTCGGAGGAGGAAACAAGAATATTTTGTGTGTCTTTAGCTCCCATAGATTCAATAGCGTTTAATAAAAGTTCATACAATAAAATCCGCATAAAAGATTCAAATCCAAAAAGTTTAACATTGGTTTCCAGCTTTTCGATCACCTTAAGACCGGGATATTTAAACTTAAGTTTTTTTACTTCTTCTCTTAACAGACCTTGGAAGGTTCTGTTTTTAGGAATGTCTTTGATTGGGGTTTCAGCTTTTTTACTAAGAGATGCAAGTTGTTGGCTTCTGTTTTTACAAAAATAAAGAAAAGGATTTTTAAGACCTTCTCTTAAATAAGGCATCTCACCCGTAGAGGCTAATGAAATAAAAGAAGTTTTTAAATAACTGTAAGCAGAAAATAAAGGAGAAATTGTAAACACTAAACCAAAAAAGCAGAGAAAAAAGAGACTTAAACAAACCACGCTCCACTTTAAAGCCCAAGAGTTAAAAACAAATAAAGGGAAATCAAGATCTTGCCTACTGACTAAAAAAGCACCTTTGCCCTGCCACTCTTGAATAAAAGTCAGTTCCTTTTTATCTTTTTTCTTCCACTTAGAAATAAAATCGGTACCTTTTTTCTGGCCTCCATAAGAGCTTAACAATAATTGATAAGGATTTTTTTGAGAATTAAATTTTTTAATAGATTTTCGAACAATAGATTTTTGAGGTAAAACTTTAAAAAGATGCTTGGAATTATTATGAAATAAAAGTCGACCTTGACGATTGACAAGAAATATTTTTTTATCCTTGTTTTTAGAAAAAACAGTTTGTCTTTTAAAAAAATACGGATCTTTTAAAAAACCAAAAACAAGATATCGATTATTTTTTAAAGCAGGAATCTCTTGTCCTTTTAAAATCACAACAGGTATTTTTTTCTTTTTTAAAAAAAGAGTGTCGAATTCAAAAGAACTTGGCAAAGGCTCATCAAAACTTTTTACAAAAGAACTGACTCGACGAGCGGAAGAAGTTTTACTAAGACCTCGCAGAAAATATTTTTGAACGATTTTTTTACGAGAGCGATCCCAAACCATCAGAGCCAAAAAAGGCGAGCTCGTTTTTATAGATCTTTCTTTAAGAGTCTTTTGCAGCTTTTGCTCCAGTTTTAAAAACTGGGAGTCTAAAGATTTAAAATAAACTTTTTGAGATTTTTGGATGCTTTGTTTAACCAAAGTTTGTTTTTGTTGGTATTCATAAGATTGTATAAAGTAAATTCCTGATGCACAAATCACAAGCAGGGGAAAACACACAGAAATAAAAACAAAAGCCCAAAATTTAAATTTCATACTAACCTTGTTTCATTAAAAAAAGAAAAGCTACCATAACTCAAGAAAGAAAAGCATTTACACTAATTGTCATGAAGCGTTAATCCCTTTCTAGCGATCTACCAAAGCCCAACCACTACCGGGCTCTCTAAAATTCGTCATTTGCCCCTTATAACAACGAGCCATTACTTGTTGTATCTCTTGCCTATAAACAAAGGCTCTAAAGTCGACTTTCCACTTTTCTCCCTGAGAATTTTGAGAATAAGAAGTTGGGACATACTCTTGAATTAAAAAAGAGCTCTTGCATAATTCTGCCCATTTTTTATGAGTGATACTCGCGCCTTTATAAGATCCTTTTCCACCATAACCCTCTAAAGGTTTAAAAAAATATTTTTTCTTGTCAGACCAAATTTGTTCTAAATCAACAGCGTCCGATAAATAAGAAGGAATAAGATATTTTTTAAGATCTTTTAATTGCCATGCCTCCGAGTTTGCAAACCAATCCGCCAAGCGTTTTTTATCCGATAGTAAAAAATACTCTCTAGGATGAGGGCTTATGCAACAGGTACCTCTTTGATACGCTTTTAAAAGATGGGGATGATTTTTAAAATAAAAATCCGTACTTCTATTATAAATAAAATCTATTTGTTCTCCTTGATCCCCCAGTAAATAACCTTCTTCATTACTTTTAATAGAAGAGCTATCACAGATTTCCACCTGCCAACCCATGGATTGAAAAAAATCTTGATACATTAAAAACTCCAGATACATTTTTTGCTCTAAAGGCTTTTCATCAATGATAACTACTTTTTGAGGTCGCAATAAAGACAGCTGATGCCCCCTCGTATAGCCGTCCCATTCTTTTTGAAAAGCAAGTTTTAAACTTTCTAAAGCCTCTTGATACCCCTGCTTTTTCCATTGATAAAAACTATTTCCCAATAAAAAACCAGAGGCATTGGTATTCACTTCAATCAAACGAGGATAGCCCTGCTCATCAATATGAAAGTCATAAGCCATTAAAATAGCATCTTGTAACATTTCTTTTTTTAAAAAATCAGGAGCCTCTTTTAAAATCTGCTCTTTGTAATTGGAATTTTTTTTTAAAGCAAACAAGCTTTCCACAACAAATCTCATCGATTGAAAGGCTTTAGAAGATAAGGGAATGGTTTGAGAACAAAAAGGTATCGAAGCTTGATTGTTATTAAAATACTCTTTTGTGGAAGGATAGCTTCTTGCTAAAAACTGCTGGTATTCCTTGGAAGACATATCTGTTTTTTATCATAAAAATTCTTAAAAGAGCATTGATCTCAAAAAATTTTGTTAAAAAGCTGGGAGATCTATTTACTTTTTAAGCTCTACCACAATAGGACAATGATCGGATCCCAGTTGTTCTTGATGAATTTGAATTCCTTTGATTTTGGATCTTAATCCTTCAGTGATACAGATATGATCAATTCTCCATCCTTTGTTTTTTCTGCGAGCATTTTCTCGATGAGACCACCAAGTGTAAGCCTCTTCTTTTGCAGGATAAAATTCTCGAAACACATCTAAGTAACCTTCTTTTAAAAAATCTAAAAACCATTGTCTTTCCTCCTCGAGAAAGCCAGAAGTTTTTTGTAAAGTTTTAGGAGAGTGAACATCCTTTTCGAGATAGGCAACATTGTAATCTCCCACAATCATCAATTCTTTTTGTGTTTCTTTTTTTAATTGTTTTAAAAAAAGGACAAGCCGTTTTAAAAATTCCTGTTTAAAAAGATGTCGCTGGGTGGTTAAAGCTCCGTTAGGGAAATAAATATTCATTAAGATAAAAGAATCAAATTCACTCACAATCACTCGCCCTTCCCAATCATATTTTTTAATTCCTAAACCGCTTGTTTTTAAAAAAGGAATGTGGCTCAAAGTGGCAGTTCCTGAGTAACCTTTTTTGATTCCACAAGAGGACCAGCATTGAAAAGGATAAGACCCCAGATTTTTAACTTCAGGTTTGAGTTGGTCTTTATGAGCTTTTGTTTCTTGAAGGCATAAAATATCAGGCTGTTGTTTTTCAACAAAATCTTTTAATCCCTGATCAAAAGAAGCCCGGATTCCATTAACATTCCAAGTGGCGATTTTCATAAATTCACACTAATGTTTTTTTGGTTTGAGATCAATGCTCTTTTAAAAATTTTCAGGATAAAAAAAAGCTGGGGGTAGAATTTAAAAAATAACTTCTTTAAAAATGAAAGAAAAAAATATACGAGGCATAAGCCACTAAAAAACAAAAAGAAGACCATCTAGGAATCCCTTTTACAACCGCTAATAAAATCCACAAAGATAAAGTCACTAAAAACATAAACAAGTAATCGCCATAAAGAGCTGCTGACACTGGCAAAGTTGTCAACAAACCCGCGGAGCCTACAACAAACAAAGTATTAAAAATATTAGAGCCTATAATATTTCCTAAAATCATTTCCACTTCTTTTTTTAAAGCCGCGGAAATACAAACAGCCAATTCTGGTAAGCTGGTTCCTAAGGCCAAAACTAAAAATCCAATAAATCGCTCAGACCAACCCAAAGATAAAGAAAGTTGAATCGCATTATCAATCATCCAATGAGAGCCCAAAAACAAACACCCAAAACCAAGGACCAAATCCCTTGAAGCAACCATGAGGCCTAGATCTTTATGAGGAGATGGCGACTCTTGCGCTCCTTCTTTTTTTTGAATATGAAATAAAAAGTAAAGATACACTCCAAAAGTTAAAAGCAAAAATAGACAATCTATAAAATTTAAAAAACCATCATAAGATAAAATAGCGACAAAAACTAAAAAACTCAGGAGGCAAGGCAGATCAAATTTTATAATTTGTGGATCTCTATTTTTAAAAGGACAAATCAAGCTGACAAAAGATAAAATCAAAAGAATATTGATCGTATTGGATCCAATAACATTTGATAAAGCCGCTTCAGGAATCTCACGATAAGCAGCAATAAAAGTCACAAACCATTCTGAAGAAGAAGTAACAAAACCCAAAACAATAATACTGAGATAAAGAGGCTTAACGCGAAAGAAATAAGACAAGCTGATCAAGGAGCGAACTAAAAGATGACTCCCTAAAACAAGCAGGGACAAACCCACAAAAAACCAACCGCTTAGTAACAACAAGGGAACCTCTTAAAAAACATAGAAGCTCATAATAACAGCTTCATCCAGAAATCCTTTAAAAAATAAGAGCTGAATTTATTAAAAATCTTATATGCAAAATAGTTATATCAAATTAAAATATCTATTTATTATACTTTGTCAGTTTTTACTAAATATATGTATTTTTTAAGTTTTTTTAAAAAATATTGTGTTTTTTTAAGCATCCCTTTTCACTTTTTTAATTTTGCTATTGTAGAGACTTGGTTTCTGCCCTGTTTTTAATTAGTAATGTCATAGATTTCTTATAAGGAGGTTTAAGATGACAAAGAAAACATACCCTATTCACAAAAGTGTGAAAAAGAGACTTTCTGAAAAAACAGCCATTGCTCTGTATGAAAAATTAATAGAAACAAGAGCCAAAGTTCAAAACAGACCTCAAGCTTCTAAACAAGCTTTATCCAAGCTGGGAAGTGAAAAAGGCGGCGATCAAGCGGATCAAGTGAATCGACTTCAAGAAGAAGCTCAACACACAAAACAAATCCAAAGAGATCAAAGTAAATTACAACAAATTATGGTTGCTCTTTCTAAAATGGAAAATGGAGATTATGGTTTGTGTGAATACACTCAAGAAACAATAGAAATCAAAAGACTCATGTCGATTCCTTGGACAACTTTAAGCGCTGAAGGTGCGGAAGAACAAGAATTAAAGCTGAAACAAAATTTTCGTTAATGAAATTTTTGCTTTACGCAAAGACACTAGCGAATGTGCTAACGAAGATTCTAAACCATAGAGCTTAAAGCCAGGCCACAGATCTCATAGATTAAACGAGCGGAAACATTACCACTCCACTCTTGAAAAGAAAGAGAAGCTCCTTGCATAGAAACAGCAGAAGTTTCAACCAAGTCAAAACCAATAATAGTTTTATTTTGTTTTTTAAGTTCTCTTAATAAAAAGACAGCTTGATTAAAAGACAAACCTCCCGGCACAGGTGTTCCCGTTCCCATCGAAGACTCCCAAGACAATCCATCCAGATCTAAAGAAATATAAACCTCTTGAGGCAGATGAGAAATAATCTCTTGGCAGATTTGAGCCCAAGGCTCTCCTGCAAAAACACGAGAACAAAGATCTTCATCGTAATAACAATGAATGCGAGAATCCTCTTCAATCTTGGTGTATTCTTCTTTAGAAAAATCTCGAATACCAACTTGTATTAATTTTTGAGGAGATGATTTTTGACTGAGTGCATTATTCATAATAGAAGCATGAGAATGATGAAAGCCTTGATAACTAGATCTTAAATCGGGATGAGCATCAATATGTAAAATTCCATAATGTCCTTGATGCTTTTCTCCCAGATATTTTAAAAGCCCTTCACTCACAGAGTGATCCCCTCCGATTAATCCTACAAGTTTTTGTCGAGAATAAATTTCCGAGCTTTTTTGATAAACCCAATCCACCATCTTCTCGCAACTTTGATTTACTTTTTGCGCCTGCTTTTGTTCTTTAGAACTTAATATTTTATTTTCTTCCCAATCGGCTTGAATCTTTTGAGCAGCCCGCCGGCCTTTTTGATGTTGTTTTTTTAAAAAAGGATCTTCTTTTTCAAAATAAATGAGATGATTATAAGATTTTAATTCGCTTCTTTTAAAAAAATCCAGTTGAGACGAAGCCTTTCGAATCAGTTCAGGACCATGACGACTCCCTTGTCCATAAGACGAGGTTAATTCCCAAGGCACAGGCACTAAAATAATTTGAGCCTGTTCCAAAGAGCTCTGGTTACCAAAGGCAAAAGAAAGATCTGTCTCCATAAATCCTTTTTTAAAATAATCTTGAGGTCAGAGCTAATATGTTATAAAAAACAAGTCAATAGATACAAAGGAAATACATGTTTTATCGCTTTAAAAATCCCTGTCTCAAAACACTTTTTATTTCTTTTAGCTCCATCAGTTGTCTGTTTTTTTTATCGTCTTGTACCTGCTCTAACACTCCTTCTATCAAAATTAAAAAATCTGAAACTTTTTATAATAATCTTTCAGGAACTCCAGAAAATCTTCATCCTATTAAAAGCACCGATGGTTATTCTTCTGCAATACAAAGACATATTTTAGAATCTCTTTTAGATATTAACTTAGACACTTATCAATGGGAGCCTTCTTTAGCGCACCGATGGACTATCAGTCCTGATGGCCTAAGTTTTACTTTTTATCTTCATAAAAATTTAAAATGGTCTGATGGGAAGCCTTTAACCGCTCATGATGTAAAGTTCACTTTTGAAGCTTCTAAAGATCCTAAGTATGGAGGAATTCATTTAATTCCTTATTTTGAAAATTTAAAATCTGCAAAACTGCTGGATGATTACACCATTACTTTTAAAGCAAAAAATCTCTACTTTGGTAATTTTCAAACTGTTGCTGGTATGCAGATTATCCCTCAACATATTTATAAAGATCCCAAATTAAAAATGTCTAAAACGGTGATTGGATCTGGGCCTTATACTATTGAACATAACATTAAAGGTAAGGTTCTTATTTTAAGAAAAAACCCTCTTTGGGCAACAGCTCGTGAGCCTTCTAATAAAAATAAATGGAATTTTAAAACTATTGTCTTTCGTTTTATTAAAACAGAAGCTAATAGTATTCTTCGATTACAAAGAGGAGATATTGATTACGCTCGTATCACTCCTGAATCTTACACTCAAAAAACTCATCAAAAACCTTGGGGAGTCACTATTGAAAAAGTAAAGGTGCAAACTAAAAAACCTTCGGGATTTTCTTTTATTGGTTTTAATTTACAAAAACCTCTTTTTAAAGATCAAAGAGTGCGCCAAGCTTTATCTCACCTTATGAATAGAAAAGTCATGAATGAAAAATTTTATTTTAATCTGAGAGATTTAGCAACAGGGCCTTGGAGTTTTCAAAGTGATTTTGCAGATCCTCTTGTTAAACCTATAGAGTTTAATCCTCAAAAAGCCACCCAGATTTTAAAAGAAGCAGGTTGGCAAGATAAAAACAAAGATGGTCTTCTGGAAAAAACGATTAACAATCAAAATTTGAAATTGGAATTCACCTTGATTTATTCTAATTCCGATTCAGAAAAAATCCTGACTCTTTATCAAGAGGATTTAAAAAAAGCAGGAATTAAATTAAATTTAAAAATTCTGGATTGGACTTCTTTTTTAAGATTAATCGATGATAAAAATTTTGATGCTGTTAATCTAGGTTGGGGAGGCGGATCGATTGATTTGGATCCTAAACAAATTTGGCATTCTAAAAGCTCTTCTAAAGGAGGATCTAATTTTGTCAGTTATTCCAATCCTAAAGTGGATGCTTTGATTGATCGGGGGCGACGCCAACTTAATCGATCTGAGAGAATTAAAACTTTTCAAGAAGTCTATCGTTTGATTGCTAAAGATGTGCCTTATCTTTTTATGTTTACTTCTTCTAGCGTTTTATATGGAGTGAATAAAAGAATTTATAGACCTAAACCCGCCTTTAATTATAGCGTCGGTGAAGTTTATTGGAGTTTAAACCCTTACTAAAATTATGTTTAAATATATCTTACATCGTTTGTTTTTAATATTTCCTACTTTGTTAGGAATCACAATCGTTTGTTTTTTAATACTCATCACCTCTCCTGGTGGCCCTATTGAACAAAAAATAGCGCAGATGAGATTTGCAGGTGTTGGAGATGCCTCAGGAACAACAACGGGAAGCTCTAGTGAATATGGTATTCCTCAAGATCTTTTAAATGAACTTAAAAAACAATATGGTTTTGATAAGCCTATACCTATGCAGTATTTAATATGGTTAAAAAATATTGTGACTTTAGATTTTGGAGATAGTTATTTTAATGACGAACCTGTGACTCAATTGATTTTAGAAAGAGTACCTATCAGTTTGCAATTTGGAGTCACCTCTTTAATTTTAACCTATGTGATTTGTATTCTTTTAGGGGTCATGATGGCGGCTCGTAAATCCTCCAGATTTGATGTGACGGCTTCAGTGGTTATTATTGTTCTTTATTCTATCCCTCCCTTGATGCTGGGAATTTTACTTAAGATTTTTCTAGCCGGAGGCTCTTATGTAGAGTGGTTTCCTCTGGGTGATATTTATTCCGATATGTATTTTGAAAAAGGTTTTTTTGGAAAAATAGTAGATCGTATCCATCATTTTATCCTTCCTCTTTTATGTTACATGATTGGATCTTTTACAGTGTTAACTCAGTTTATGAAAAACTCTCTTTTAGAAGAAATCGAATCCGATTATGTAAGAACCGCTCGAGCCAAAGGCCTTTTGGAAAAAACAGTGATTTACAAACATGCTCTTCGTAATGCTTTAGTTCCTATTGCAACAAGTGTAGGAAGTATTTTTGGAATTTTTTTAACAGGATCTATTATTGTTGAAACTCTTTTTAATATTAATGGGATTGGTTTGCTCGCTTTTGAATCCGCTCTTTCCAGAGATTACAATGTCATTATGGCACTGATTTTTTTACAATCTCTGATTTTTTTAGTCGGTCGTTTATTCAGTGATATTGTTTATACCATTATTGATCCAAGGATAGATTTCTCATGATAGAAAAACTTATTCAAAATCCTTTAACTTTAAAACGATGGCAAGTTTTTAAATCTCGAAAAATGAGTTGGATCTCTTTATGGGCATTTTTATTTTTTATTGTCATCAGCTTAACAGCAGAGTTTTGGTCTAATAACAAACCTATCTTTCTTTTTTACCAAGGATCTTTTTATGCGCCTGTTTTTAAACAGTATCATCCTACTGATTTTGGAATTCAAAATGAAAACACGATGAATTATAGACAACTTGAACTTGCTGGAAAAGATCTAGCTTTATGGCCTATTATCAAATGGAATCCTTATGAAAGTAATTTAGATGTTCGAAAATTCCCCTCCCCACCCTCTTTAAAAAATTGGTTAGGAACCGACGATCGAGGCAGAGATGTTTTATCACGACTCCTTTATGGTTATCGTTACAGCATACTTTTTGCTATTTCTGTTTGGTTGTTTTCTTACATTATTGGAATCTTTTTAGGAGCTCTTATGGGATATTTTGGAGGCCTCATCGATCTTGCAGGACAAAGATTAGTAGAGATTTTTGAATCCCTTCCCTCCCTTGTTATTTTAATTACCATCACCACAGTTTTTGGAAGAAGTTTAAGCTTTATTATTATTTTCTTTTCACTGATATCTTGGGTTTCTATTTCGCTTTTTATACGAGCAGAATTTTTAAGATTAAGAAAAAGAGATTTTGTAGAAGCAAGTCGCGCTCAAGGAAGAGGCCCACTAGGAATTATTTTTAAACACATCTTACCGAATGCTTTGAATCCTGTTATTACTTTTTCTCCTTTTGCACTTGCCGGATTGATTGGATCTTTAGCGATTTTGGATTATTTAGGATTTGGTTTGGTTCCACCAACGCCAAGTTGGGGAGAGCTTTTATCTCAATCGGAAAAACATATTACAACAGCTTGGTGGTTAGCGGTTTATCCCTCCTTAGCTTTGTTTTCAACACTGCTGTCTTTAACTTTTATAGGAAATGGTGTTCGAGACGCTTTTGATCCTAAACAGATTTAATCTCTCATCTCGATATGTTCGGGATACGAATTAAATAATCCTCGAAATAATTTTCTAAAAATTTGTCTTTTTCCAAAAATAACAAATAAAGAAGTTGTGCTAATAGAAATAAAAATAATATAGAAAATAATATTTTGAATAAACTCCCCTTCAGCGTAACCTTTTTGTAAAGGAAGAGTTGCTAAAACAGCGCAAGCTAAACCTCTTGGACCCATACCAAAAGAAATCAAGGCATCAAAAAATGAATATTCTTTAGTTGAAAACACAATACGAACAACCACATAACGAGTTACATACATTAATACAGTAATTAAAGAAGCCCATAAGAAAATATCTAGGGAAGAGACTTGCATGATCATCCCTAAATAAAGAAAAAAGAAAGTTTTTAATAAAAAAGAAATTTCTTTTAATAAAGACATTTCATCTTCTGTAACAGGAGTTAAATTAAAAACAAAACCAAAAAATTTAGGAATCAAATTT
>JBPCUO010000024.1:0-4481 GCA_051011135.1 Bdellovibrionales bacterium | reverse complement strand
CCCATTTTAGAAAAAGATTCAGGAGGTTTCATGCCAGAAAGTTTAGATATTATCTCTTATGTGGATCAAATAAAAGCTCCAGAAATAATTTCTTCTTGGAAAGAAGATAAAAAGCTTTCTTCATGGCTTGATGGGCTTGGCGGACTTCATTACCAATTATCAGTGCCTCGATGGTCGCAATCTCCTTTAGAAGATTTTAAAACAGAAAGTGCTAAAAAATATTTTAAAAATAGAATGGAGCCAAAAATAGGTTTGTTTTCAGATCTTTTAAAACAAAGTTCCGATTTAAAAAAAGAGATGGAAGAAGAGCTTTTACAGCTGGAACAATTACTAAAGAGTGAAAATTTTTATTTTCAAAAAAAATTAAGTGTGGATGATTTTCATTTATTTGCTGTATTAAGATCTTTAACTATTGTAAAAGATTTAAAATTTCCAAAAAAAGTAGCTGGGTATATTAAAAACATGTCTGAAAAATCCAAGGTTCCGCTTTATACTTCAATGGCTCTTTAGATCTTTTCTTTTTAAATTTTATTCATCAATATCAAAATATAGATTTTGACTATCGTAGCCTTGGTCAAAATCGTCATGGTTTTGACTAAGACCATAATGCTCATTGTAAGCATCTATGGCTAGATTGTATTTTTTATTTGCTTGATCATACTTTTCTTTAATTTTGTTAAACTCTAAATCTCTTTGTTCAGGAGTCGAGGGTAGATCGTTATAATATTCATAAAGCTCTTTCATTGCTTCATTCATACTCTTGGAGTGAGTCACTAGATTATTATATAAAAGATTTCCTTTTTTAAAGTCTTCATAAGTAATTTTATTAAATAGTTCAAAAAGATATTCGTCTTGAGAATTAGTGTCTTTTGATTGATCTAATTGATACAATTCGTTTTCAATACATTTTTCTTTAGAAAAAAAACAGGTTCTAGATTCTTTTGAATTGTTCAAAAAACCTTTTAAAATTTTTAAAGGGATTGTATGTATAAGCCTAGCATAATCAAGAGAAATGGAATACAAAACTCCAATGACTTTTCCCTCTTTATCAAAAATAGGTCCACCACTTCCTCCTTTTAAATCCATATCTTGAGAAGCGTAGATAAAGGTAACACTAGAGCTATAATCATAATTATATTTTAAAGATAAAGTAGTAAAAACACCCTTAGGATATCCTATAAAATAATAAGGAAATTCCGATGCTGTAGTCTCGATCGGAGTTTCTTTAAAAACAACAGGAGTTTTTTTAATAGTTGTATAAGATCTTGATTTTTTAGAAACTTTTAAAAGAGCTAGATCATAAAGGCCTGAGACTTTAATTAATTCTGCTTTTTTAGTAATGAGTTGATCTCCTTCACCTTTGGTTAAAATAATTTCTGTACCATCTTTAATTCGATCAATGACATGAAAGTTTGTTACGAATCGATTCGGACTAATAAAAAAACCAGTGCCTGTTGATGAAGAGCTTTTTACTTTTATTTTTTTGAGTACAAATTTATTATTTTCTTTTACAAGATCAAGAAGCGTATAGCCAAAATAAATCTGCACTTTCCAAACGGATTGTTCATTATTTTCTTTAATAGAAATTGGTTTTTTATAATAAAATATTGTGGTTTTAGAATCTTCAGAAAGGGGATAATTACCAGAGCTACAAGCATTAAAAAATAAAACAAAGAGTATAAAAAGAATTTTTTTATAAGATAAAATCATATTACTTTTTTCTTTCATGGTGGTTTCCTTTTATGGTGATGGCGGCAGGATTCGAACCTGCGACCTACGGCTTAGAAGGCCGTTGCTCTATCCAGCTGAGCTACGCCACCTCATCGAGTCTTCCCTTCCTTTTTACCAAAAGATAAAAGGATCAAACCTAACAGAGCACAAAAAACAGAAGAGACAGCGATACTTAATTTTGCATAATGATGAGATGTACTGAAAACTGTAAAACTTAAATTGGTAATAAATAAAGACATTGTAAAACCAATTCCACCCAAAAATCCTACACCAATAATTTGTCTCCAAGAAATACCTTTGGGAAGCTTTGCTATTTTAAAAAAGTAAGCTCCAAAAGAAAAAAGAGTAATCCCTATAGGTTTACCAAGGCAAAGACCTAAAATGATTCCATAAGAAATAGGACTATTCATCCATGCTTGTAAGTTGATGCTTTTAAGAGAAATTCCCGCATTACTAAATGCAAATAAAGGCAAGATCACATAACTGGATAGGGGATGATACTTATTTATAAAATGATTTAAAGTGGATTTGGTATGGTAGATCATAGATTGCAATTCTTTAATTTTATAAACAGAAGGATCTGGTTGTCCTTTGGTAAAAGCCTTTTTAATAGCATTAAGAACTTTTCCTCTTGTGTGTTTTCTGCGATAAGGAATTAAAAATCCTAGAACGACTCCACTTAAAGTCGCATGGATTCCACTTTGATAAACGCAAAACCAAAGAAGCATGGATAAAGCAACCAAGACAAAAGAGTTATTAAAATTAAAATCAAAATAAAGAAAAATGGATAAAGCAATGACAGCGGCAAACATCAGATGCATTTCTGAAATATTTCCACTGTAAAAAAGAGCAATCACTAAAACTGCTAAAATGTCATCAATAATAGCAAGACCTAATAAAAACATTTTTAAAGCAAAGGGAACTCTTCGAGATAATAAACTTAAAATTCCTAAAGCAAAAGCGATGTCTGTCGCCATAGGGATTCCCCATCCCAATTCAGATTGTAAATCTCGATTGAAAAAATAATAGATCGCAGCAGGAATCACAGATCCCCCAATCGCTGCTAAAAGCGGTAGAGCGGCTTTTTTTGGAGTTGAAAATTCTCCCTCTGTCAATTCTCTTTTGATTTCCATACCGACAACAAAAAAGAAAATAGCCATCAAAACTTCATTAATAATTTCATGAAGATTTGTTTTTAAAGTATAAGTTCCTAAACTGAAAACAAAGGAAAAATGGTTGATAGCGTGATAAAGAGGATTCCACTCAGAGTTCGCCATGTAAAAAGCTAAGCCTGCCAGACCAAAAAGTAAAATCCCAGAAGTGGATTCAATATTTAAAAAAGATCCAAGGATGTTTTTTAGTTTTTTAAACATAAATTGAGGCTACTTGAAAAGAATCTTGAATTCAATGGTTTATATCTTAAATCAAACAAATAAATTCATAATTTTTTTTAAGGCATCACTAGAGGGCCGAATTTCTTTTTCTTCTAAAGAGACCAGAGGTTTTTTAAGAATTTTAGCTTGTTTAAGAAAAGTTTCTTTTTCTTTATAGTAGATCAATCCTGTTATTATTTGGTTTTTTTCCGATTCGTCTTTTAAAATATCAGAGGCCATTTTTAAGTTTGTGGGATCGTAATTTTTGGTTTCTCTTTTTTTGATTTCAAGCAAGCTTCCATCGGGTAAACGAAGTGTGTCTTCTTTTTTAGGACCCTCTTCAATAAAATCTAATTCATTTAAGACAATGGTATTTGTTTTCATAGAGGAAAAACTATAAGGAAAATCCTCTTGATTTCCATAAGCAACACAAGGAGATACAATATCAATAAGAGCAAATCCTTCATATTTCAAAGCTAGTTTTAAAAGATTAATGAGTTGTTTTTTATCTCCACTAAAAGAGCGTGCTACAAAACCACAGCCTGCCTCCAGGGCTAAACGACAAAGATCTAAAGGATAAAAAGGATTATTTTTATAACTTTTTGTGCTTGTTTCTTTGAGAGCGGTTGCTGAAAATTGTCCTTTTGTTAAACCATAAACCCCATTATTTTCTATTAAATAAATCATAGGGACATTTCTTTTAATGGTGTGTAAAAAAGATCCTAAACCAATGCTTCCTGTGTCTCCATCTCCTGAAACTCCTAGGATTTTTAATTGGGAATGAGCCACTTTTACACCTGTAGCTATAGAGGCCATACGACCATGGATCGTATTAAAACCCTGAGCTCTGTTTAAAAAATAATTTGGCGTTTTTGAGGAGCAACCAATTCCAGAAATTTTAGCCAGTTGAACGGGGTCGATTTGAGATTCAAAACAGGCTTGAATTAAATGCTTACTAATTTGGTCATGTCCACAGCCTACACAAAGTGTTGAGGGCTGAGCTCCTTTGTAAAAATCTTTTTCAAAGGGCTTCATTGAAGATCCTTATGCTTTCTAATTGTTTCTGGATAAAGAGGTCGCCCGTCGTATTGTAAAATCGATTTGAGTTTTGAAGCTTCAAAAGGGAATTCTTTACTTAAAAGAGTTCGGAGCTGAGCACCTTGGTTTTGTTCCACAACCAATAGGCTGGAATGTTTTTCTAAAAAAGTTTTAACACTTTTTGGAAAAGGATAAGATCGAACTCTCATGTAGTTGGTAAGTTTCCCATCTTGTTCCCACGCGGATCGAACTTCTTGAATGGCTTTTTCATTATTTCCAAAAGTGACAAAAGCGACAGAAGTTTTTTTTGAATCATCAATAATAGGTTCAGGCATCATG
>JBPCUO010000023.1:0-8411 GCA_051011135.1 Bdellovibrionales bacterium | reverse complement strand
ATATTTTACTTGCAGGATTTCCTTGTCAGCCCTTTTCTGCTGCGGGTATTAAAAGAGGCTTTGATGATACTAGAGGAACTTTATTTTTTAACATAAAGGAAATTTTAAGAATTAAAAGACCTAATACTTTTTTGTTAGAAAATGTTAAAGGGTTAACAGGTCATGATAAGGGAAAAACTTTTAATATTATTTTAAGAGAACTTGAGCAGATAGGGTATAAAGTTTTTTATAAAGTTCTTTCTGCTAAAGATTTTGGCCTTCCTCAAAATAGACAAAGACTCTTTATTATAGGATTTTTAGACGGAGGAAATGAATTTCAATTTCCAAAACCAACATATTCAAAAACTCAAGTAGGATCTATTTTAGAAAAAAAGGTTAGTGATAAGTACACTTTATCAGATAAATTATGGGCAGGTCATAAGAGAAGAAAAAAAGAACATGCTCGAAAAGGAAATGGATTTGGATATAGCTTGTTTAATAAAAATTCTGAATATACAAATACAATTTCTGCTAGATACTATAAAGACGGTAGTGAAATTTTAATTGAACAAAAAAACAAAAACCCCAGAAGATTAACACCAAGAGAGTGCGCTAGACTTCAAGGTTTTCCTGATAATTTTGCGATACCTGTTAGTGATACACAAGCCTATAAGCAATTTGGAAACTCTGTTCCTGTTAATGTTATTAAACATATTGCTTATGAAATAATAAAAGAGCTTAATTTACTTAATCAAAAAAGATCTAGAAAGACTTATCAGATTCAACAAGAAACCTCTTTGCATCTTTAATCTATTTCCCTTTAAACACTTCTCTAAATTAGATCATTAATGCTGTTTTAAGTTTCAATCTCTTTACTACTATTAATTTTGTCAATAATAAAAGTCTTCATATCATCAATTAAAGTTTTATTATTTTCAAGAGTTTCTGCTGGATTGCGTGATATGCATTTGGTTACTTCTTCATGTAAAGATTTTTGTAAAGAGTTATCACCACCAGATTCATTTTCAAATTCTTTTATATATTTGTTAAATCCTTCATATAATCTCATCATTTGCTCTTTATGATTATACTCTTCACGGATTTTTTTAATTTGTAAAATAGATTTCTGAGCAAACCATGCTAACCATATAAAAGGAATTCCTAGTAAAAATCTTGAAATTAAAAGTTCAAGATTTATATTTGTTTCTTTAAAGAAATATAAATAATAACCAAAACCTAAAATAGATAGAGATCCTATAAAAAGAAACCAAAGAGGAACTGTATTTTGTTTTCGTTTAGCCTTATTAAAATTAGAAGCTAAGCTTGATGAAGCTGCTCCAGGTAAAAGATTTTCTATTTTTTTTAAAAGACTTTCATATTTATCTGAATCGCTTTTAAATTTTTCTTTTATTTCTTCTATTTTTTGATTATTTTCAGGAATTTTTTCATAAATAATCTGTAAATCTGAATGTATAGTTTTGATATCTTCACTACATTTTTTTCCTTCGTTAATAATGTTTATATTTGTTTGTATAAAATTCAGAAATTCTTTTTTATTCATGTTTTCAAGAGATTCATCTGTTGTCATAGTTGATCCTTTCGATATGAGTGATTTAACAAAATGGCGGGGTGGACGGGACTCGAACCCGCGACCTCCGGCGTGACAGGCCGGCGTTCTAACCAGCTGAACTACCACCCCTTTTGTTCTGTAGATATACTATAATAGACTTTCTATTTAAAGATTTATTTCTAATAAAATTAAAGATATTTGTCAGAAGTGCATGATTTTCTAAAAAGAGTAAAAACTACTTTCTAAAAAGAGAAAAGCTAGTTGTTATAAAGAACTATTTATTAGAAGTAAATGATTTGCTAGAAGGAGAAAAGGCCATAGGTTTAGGTTTTTCTTCTGGTGGTTTTAGACCTTTTTTCTTCATTTTTTCTACGAGGGTCGTTCGATTTAGATTTAAAAGATCTGCGGCTTGTTTCCTGTTCCAGTTGGTTTTAGCTAAGGCTTTAAGAATTAAAGAATTTTCATAAGAATCAACAGAGCGGTTAAAATCCATTTCATTTTGAGAGATTTCTACGGTTTTTAAAGAAGGATTGTCTTGCATGGTATATTTTTCTGGAAGATCTTCCATTTCTATTTTTCCACCATCTTTTAAAACAGAAAGTCGCTCAATTAAATTTTCTAACTCTCTAATATTCCCTGGCCATCTATAATGACAAAGTGTTTTTAAAGCAAGATCCGAAATACCTTCAAGAGAAACTCCCGAATTTTTATTAAATATTTTTATAAAATGTTGAACCAATAAAGGAATATCACTTTGCCTTTCTCTTAAGGAAGGAATGTGCAAAGGAATAATATTTAATCGATAAAAAAGATCTTCTCTAAAGTTTCCTTTTTTAACAGCCTTTTCTAAATCCATATTGGTTGCAGCAATAATGTGAGCATTGGTAGAAATCACTTCGGTAGAACCCACAGGACTAAACTCTCTTTCTTGTAAAACCCTTAAGAGTTTGACTTGCAAGTTCAAATCCATAGTTCCAATTTCATCTAAAAACAAAGTTCCATTTTCTGCCATTTCAAAACAGCCTTTGTGGTTGCTGATCGCTCCCGTAAATGATCCTTTTTTATGACCAAAAAATTCACTTTCTAAAAGATCTTTAGGGATCGCTCCACAATTAATACTAATAAAAGCTTCAGAACTATTACGAGCACAATGAATAGATCGAGCCACTAATTCTTTTCCTGTTCCGCTATCTCCAGTCACAAGTAAATTAGAGTTACTCTTAGCCACTTTATGCATCAGTTCTGTCAGTTTTAAAACGGATTCACTTTGTCCAATAATTTTACTAAAGTGAAATTGTTTTTTTATATTTTTTTTCAAGTTATCATTTTGTTTTAAAATTTTTCCTTGAAAACACGCTTTTTCAACAACCTTCAAAAGGACATCTACATCGAAGGGTTTGGTGACAAAATAAAAAAAGCCTTTATGAATGGCTTCGGCAATGGCTGTATTAATAGATTGCTCTCCTGTAATTAAAATAGATTGGATATAAGGATGTTTCGTTTTGAGTTGAGAAATCAACTGAGTTCCTTTTCCATCTGTCAGGTTAAGATCCACAATACAAAGATCAAAAGATAAATGAGGGCTGAGTTTTAAAGTCTCTTCTATACTAGAAGTGCATAGGGTTTTATAATTTTTATCTTCAAGAATTTTTTTTAAAGAAAGCCTTAAAGTAGGTTCATCATCAACAATAAGAATTCGTTTTTCCATTACTTTAATTAGAATATATTAGTTTGACTTAAAATAGAGAAAGAGTTTTAAAAACTGGACGAAATGAATTAAGGATTTACTTCCATTGGTCTGTCTCTATTTTTATGAGAAACAGTTTTATGAGAAACAGATAAAAGATTTTTTATAATAGTTTGACATCTTTGAAGAGCTTCATTCATTTCTTTAAAGATATTTTTAATTTCAGCATCCTTAGGGTCTAGATTTTTTTCAATCATATAAAGAAGAGTTTTAATTCCTGCAATAGGGTTATTAATTTCATGAGCAATACTTCCTTTAATAAGACCGAGGTCTTTATTTCTGATTTTTTGAGCGATTAATTTTTCCATTTTATATTCTTCAGTCATGTCTTTTATTAATAAAAGTTTAAAAGGAATGTTTTGATTTTTTAAATAAATAGTCTTAAGGGAGAATTGAAAACTTAAGTCTTGTTTATCGAAACTACGGGAAATCCAAGTGTGATCTTTAAGATGCTCAGGAGGTTTTTCAATAGAAAAAGGTAGGATTTTAAAAAAAGACTGACCGATAGATTGTTTTTTAGAAAATTTTAACAATTGACAAAAAGATTGATTCACTCTCAGGATTTGAAAGTTTGCATCCGCAAGGCATAAAGGTTGATAAAAACAATCAAAGGTTAATTGCCATTCGTATTTTGTGCTTTCTAATTTTAATTTATTTTCTAAAAAATGAATCGAAGACGCTACAAAGTAGCTGATCTTTTTTAGAAAGTTTTTTTTCACTTGAGTGATTTTTTGAGAAGAAATAAAAATCAAATCTCCATAATTTTTATTTTGATATTCTAAAGGACATTTAAAACAAAAAGGGGAAGCCTCTATAGATTTATTGTTATTGTCTTTTAAAAGCACATCATTGGTAAAATGTTTTTTATTTAAATTCCAACTGATGCTTTGAACTTCGCAAAGATCTAAAAAATATTTTTCTTTAAGCTTCAAAAAATCTTCAAATTTTTCAAATTTATAAATAAAAAGTAAGGATTGATAAAGTCTTTCGTTTTTACTGGATGCAAAACAGGGAGATGGTTTTTGAGATATCTTTCTCGATTTTTTCATAAATCTTTTCATAATTTTATTTTAAATCTATTTTGTTTTTTTCGGCAGACAAGGATAAAACTTCTTGACCAAGGAATAGGAAAAAAGGCTTTTTATAGAAAAAATTTTTTTAGAAAAGAAATCAAAAAAGGAATTAAGTCGCTATTACCTTGACCTTAGGGAACCCATAAGGCAAAAAAGAGGCATGTCTGTAGAGCTTAATGTGATTGTTTTAGCGGCTGGAAAAGGTCGAAGAATGGCTTCAGGTCTTCCTAAAGTTTTGCATCCTATTGCTGGAAAGCCAATGTTGGCTCGTGTCTTAGAGGCTTTAAAAGATACTTACTCTAAAGAGATTCGAGTTGTTGTGGGAGAAGATTCTCATTTAACAACACCCATTGCTGGAAAATTTAAAGCACTTTGTTTTAAACAAAAAAAAGAAACTTGGGGAACGGCTCAAGCGGTATTAACGGCTTGCCCTCAAGAATTAAAAGGGGATGTTTTAATTTTAAATGGAGATCATCCTTTAATAACAGGTAAAGATATCACAAACTTTGTTCGTTTGTTTTACGAACAAACTGCGGATTGCGCAGTCTCTTCTTTTAAAAACCCTCACCCGAGTGAATTTGGTCGTATGGTTTTACAAGGTAATGATTTGGTTGAAATTGTAGAAGCTTGTGATCTGGAAAAAAGAAAAATTAAAAGTGATTATGTCAATGCAGGGATGTATTTAATCAAAGGAGAACTTTTAAAAAAGTATCTTCCGCAAATTCAAAAAAATGATAAGGGAGAATACAACCTCACCGATTTGATTTCTTTTTTACATAAAGATAAACACAAAGTCAGAGCGATCGATGTTCCTTGGTATATGGCTTTTGGAATCAATAACCAACAAGAGCTCTCCATTGCTTCCTCTATTGTTTTTGAAAACAAATGTTACGAACTAATGTCTCAAGGTGTGATCATTGTTGATTTTAAAAAAACCTATATTGAATCCGATGTCACTGTTGGAAATGGTTCCATGATTTACCCAGGAGTTTATTTAAAAGGACATACTCAAATTGGATCTTTTTGTGCTATCGAATCCAATGCTTTTATTTTTGACTCTGCAATTGGAAATTATGTGAATATCAAAGCAGGATCTTATATCGAATCGTCTACGATTCAAGAAAGATCTGTCATTGGCCCTTATGCTCACCTAAGGCCTAATACGGTGATTGGTAAACAGTGTCGTATTGGAAATTTTGTAGAAACAAAAAATATCAAAATGGGAGATCAATCGAAAGCCTCTCACTTAACTTACTTAGGAGATGCGGAGATTGGAAAAGAAGTTAATATTGGTTGTGGAACAGTAACTTGTAATTACGGTATTGATAAAAAGAAAAGGCAAACAAAAATTGGAGATCAGGCTTTTATTGGAAGTGGATCTCAGTTGGTGGCTCCGGTTCATATTAAAGACCAAGCCATTGTAGGTGCTGGCTCTGTGATTACCAAAGATGTTCCTGAAGGTTTTTTAGCAATAGAGCGCTCCGAGCAAAAAAATATTAAAAAAGAGAAGTAAAACTTATGTGTGGTATTTTTGCTTACTCTGGTTCTCAAAGCGTTCCTCAAGTCTTAATTCAAGGATTAAAAAAACTAGAATACAGAGGTTATGACAGTTCAGGGATGGCTTTTTTTGATGGGGGAGAGGTCCAGCATTTAAGAGTGTGTGGTGGCGTTTCAGAATTAGAAAAATTATTATCTCAAAAAAACTATCAGGGTCATTTAGGAATAGGTCACACTCGTTGGGCGACTCATGGAGCTCCTTCTGAAAAAAACGCTCATCCTCAAAAATCCTCCTGTATTTATGTGGTTCATAATGGCGTAATAGAAAACGAAAACGAACTCAGACGACAAATCTCTTCTCAAAAATTTACATCCGAGACTGATACAGAAGTCATTGCTCATTTAATTTTTGAAGAGTGTGAAAAAAATAATTCCGATTTATTAAAAAGTGTTTTTAAAGTCGTTAAACTTTTAAAAGGATCTTACGCCGTTGTCGTTTTAAATAAAAACAATCCTGACGAGTTAATTGCTTTTAAAAAAGGCCCACCTTTAATGTTATGCCAGGGGCAAGATCAGTATTTTATTTCAAGTGATCCTCATGTTTGTGGAGAGACTTCAGATCAAATTCTTTTTTTAGAAGATGAAGAGATTTTGCATTTGAAAAAAAATGAGTTTCAAATTTACAACTTTGAGGGAAAAAAGATTCAAAGAAAATTTGAAAAAATTAATCATGAAGAAAGTTTTTCAGAAAAAAAAGGCTTTCCTCATTTCATGTTAAAAGAAATTTTTGAACAACCTCAATCCATCGCTCGATCTTTAGCGCCTCATATTGATAAAGATTCGCTCAGTTTGAATTTAAAAATTTCTAAAGGAGATTTGCAGGATTTTAACAAGCTTTTTAAAGATCATTCCCAGATGCTTATTCTAGCTTGTGGAAGCAGTTACTATGCCGGTTTATTTGCTAAATATTTTATAGAAGATATAACCCCTCTTCGAGTTGATGTAGAGATGGCGAGCGAATTTATTTACCGAAAATCTTTTGTAGAAAAAGGAACCCCTGTTTTATTTATTTCTCAAAGTGGAGAAACCGCAGATATCTTAATAGCTCTTGAACAAATCAAGCAAAAAAATTTAGAGCCGATCAGTTTATGCAATGTCAAAGGTTCCACTTTAGATCGTAAAGCAAAATACGGCTTGTATATGGAAGCTCAAAAAGAAGTAGGAGTTGCGAGTACAAAAACTTTTTCATCGTCTTTGGTGGTGTTAAGCTTGTTGGGGCTTCATATTTCTAAAGTGAAAAAAAGTTTAGACCCTAAAGAAGCAAATCTTTTTGTTAAAAACTTAGTGGCTTTACCGACTTATGTAGAAGAAGTTTTAAATTGTGATAAATTTTTCTTAAAATCTGCTGAGACTTTAAAAAAGTTTTCAGGATTTTTTTATTTAGGCCGAGGGCTTTATTATCCTATGGCTTTAGAGGGTGCTTTAAAATTAAAGGAGATTGCCTATCTACATGCTGAGGCTTACCCTTCGGGAGAGATGAAGCATGGCCCCTTAGCGATGATTGATGAAAGCGTTGTGGTTTTAATTCTCCTTCCTTTAAAAGGCAGGCTTTTTGAAAAAACCTTAACCTCTTTAAAAGAAGTCAAATCTCGTGGAGCTTATATTATTGGATTAGGTAATGGGACTTTAAAAGACACAGGAGTTGAGGATTTATGTGACAATTATATTGAACTTCCTGAAATTCACCCTTTGCTACATCCTCTATTAACTTTGATACCACTTCAAATGTTGGCTTATTATATTTCTAGAAGTTATGGATACAATGCCGATCGACCTAGAAATCTCGCTAAATCGGTCACAGTTGAGTAAGAGTTTTTTAAAGTGCTTTAATATGGAGCGGGAGACGGGCTTCGAACCCGCAACCCTCAGCTTGGAAGGCTGATACTCTACCAATTGAGCTACTCCCGCAGAGACATTTTTCTAATATAAAAATCCCTAAAAAGCAATCAGCTCCCTCGCTTTAAACTTAGGGAATGTATATTTTTTGTTCAATTTTATCAGGAATAAAGCCAAGATTTTTTGATTTTAAAGACTTCTATTGCAAAAACTCTTTATTTCTGAAAAAATGGAGAAGATGCCTTATAATAAATGAGGGAGAATTATGAAAATGATACTAAAAAATAAAAAAGGATTTTCACTGGTAGAACTTCTTGTGGTGATTGCTATTATTGGAGTCTTATCAGGAATTGCTATACCTGCTTATAATAATTATAAAAATCAAGGTACGATTGAGGGAGTGAAAGCCTCATTGAATAATGCGGCCAAAGCGATTTTGATTTGTTTAGTTAGATATGATTTTGCTAAATGTGGTACAGATGGTGATGAGAATAATGAATTACAATCATCAGGAACTGATGGTGTTTTAAAATTATTTTGTGAAAAATGTTTGCTTCACAAAATAGCAAAAACAGATTCAGATCCTAATAAAATGTGTTTTCATATTGCAGATGGTAGCAAGAGTGGTTGTATTCAAATTAATCCAGAC
>JBPCUO010000022.1:0-21013 GCA_051011135.1 Bdellovibrionales bacterium | reverse complement strand
GCACTAAACCATGGTCTATATTCTCATTTTTTCTCAAGCCTATGAGTTAATTATAAGAGAAAATAAAAAGAGTATTATCTATAAAAAATAGGAATCAATGCAGAAACTAGTTACTTTTTTTTGTTGTATTATTTTATTACCATCTTGTTTGATACAAGATTACAGTTCTTATTTTGCTCTTCCTAGCATTAATGAATGTACTTTTAGTGTCGATCCTTTATCTGGAAATCCTATTCGATGGACAAGAAGTAGTTTTCCTGTTTCTTTTTATATCAATAAGTCTGTACCTCAGGACGCTATGGATAATTTTATAGCAGCAACAAATTATTGGAATTTAACTTGGTATGAATATTTAGAAGATAGGGATTTAGAAGGACCTCCTTTATTTTATATTGTGGGTGGTAAAAGTCGAGAAGATTTTGATATTCCTCCAGGAAGATCCCCTCCCAAAACAGAACAATACAATGTTTTACATTTTACAAATAATTTTGGTTCTTATTACGAACAGCGGGCTGATAAAACTCAGGCTGTCACTATTGTAAGGCGTAATAAGGATAAAATTATAGATACAGATATCGTTGTCAATGGTTTCAATTTTGAATTTTATTATGATTATCATTATAACGAAGATATTCGTTTAGCGTATCAAAATAAAATGTCTTTAAGGGATCTTGCAAGTTCTAGAGATTTTACTTTATTAGAATTGATTCAAAAAAAGTTAATGTTTTTTTTGAAAAAGTTTTTAAGAATCTTTTCTAAAGGTTCTTCTCAAAGGGATCTGGCTTCTAGAAGAACTTATGTTCCTAAAAATTCTGTAGATTTTCCAAGTCTCATGATTCATGAGTTGGGTCATGTTCCGGGATTGTTTCACTCCGATGATGAAAGTGTCAAAACAGCTATCATCAATGCTGGGCAAGCGAGCACGCTGCATGAGTATTATGGGAAAAATATTCATTCTGTAATGGAGACTCGCTTAGCAACAGGTTCTTCCCGTAGAATTATAGGGGATTTTGATTTAGACAATTTGTATTGTGGTTATTATAAGATTTTAAATAAGCGACAGAGGCGAAGTGAGTGATTAAGGAAGCATGCTCATGGGATTTCTTGTAAGGGAATTTCACTTTAGAGATTAAAAGAGGCAACTGTAAAATATAAGGAAATTTCATTTTACTAAAAAAAGAAAGGGAGTTATAAAATCATGAGGAGAGGTCAAAAAAAAGATAATAAAAAGATACTAAAAAAACAAATTTCTAAAATGAATGCTGCTAAAAAACAAGTCCCTTTAAGTTCTAAAAAATTCAATTCTTCTTTATTGAAGCAAGAAGACGCCTTGAATCCTATTTATAATAATCTTTTTGATTTGGAAAAGAATGTTAACTTTTTCAGTTTTGCGATTAAAGAAATCGAAGATGTTATTGTACAAAAATAAATAATCCTTCTGAATAAATATTCACACTCCTAAATTATCAATCCTGACTCTTTGTTATAATCATTGTTGTAAAGAAACATCTTGTGCTTGAATGAATAAATATTCACACCCCTAAATTATCAATCCTGACTCTTTGTTGTAATCATTGTTGTAAAGAATCATCTTGCGCTTGAATGAATAAATATTCACATCCCTAGATTAAGCTAGATTATCAATCATGACTCTTTGTTGTAATTATTTAATTCTTTATTATTAAAAGAGACTCATGACTCTTTGTTACAAAGAAACATCTTGTGGTTGAATTAATGAATATTTTTATTGGTAGATAAAATCGTATTATCAACAATGTGAAAATAAGTTCTTACTAAAATTTCGTAATTTTCTGAATTCAGCTCATTTAAGTATCTTTTTTTATCTTGAAAAGATTTTTTAGAAATAAGATCTGTAAAAACAGATTGTATTTTTTTAATATTTTCAGAGTTAAAAAAATGCTTTTCAATTGTAGGTATTTTTAAAATGTTAGTGAGTTTTTTATTATCATCAAATAAAAGATGCAGACCCTTGGTGGATTGATCAAATAAGAATTCAATTTCTTTAAGTTGTTTTTTCTCAATCTTCATAATGATTCCTCCTTGAATCTTACTTTTATTTAATTTTTTATTTGTTTTTGAAGCAAGAAATATCTTGGAATATAGACCAAGGTATATAAAATAGAATAAGAATACACAGAGTTATCCACAGTGTTAGAAATAATATATGGCAAAACCAATTTTAAAAATTATTAAAGGCTCTCACAAAGGGAAGGTCTATTCTTTAAAAAACAATATGATTATTGGGCGCACAACAGGTGATATTGTTTTAAAAGATCATTTGATTTCAGATCCTCATGCCAAAATAGAAATTTATTCTAATGATAAAATTATGCTCAGTGATGAAGATTCTAAAAATGGAATCTTTGTTGATGGAGAGCCTAAAGTTAAAACCGTTTTAGAGGAAGGTTCTAAATTTTCTATAGGAGAACATGAATTTGAAGTGATATTTATTAAAACTCCTGAAGAAACATGGCGGGAAGTTTTAAAAAACAGCTTATCTTTATTAAAAGAAGATGATGCACCGATTCCTCTTTCGTCTTTTTCTAAAGAGCTTCATTTGAATTTTACCAAAGGTTATATGCAGGGGAACACTTGGGTCTTAGCCTATGGACCTCGATCTTTTGGATCGGAATCTCCTGACTGTCCTCTTTTTGGTGAAAGTGTACCAGGGGAAGCTTTTACTTTTATTCCTCAAGGTAATAAGGAGATTCTCTATGAAACTTCTTATCCTCATGTTGTTTTAATAAACGGAAAACAATTGTCTGAAAAAATTATTGAAGAGGGAGATGTGATTTCTTTAGATTCTTTAGAAATTAAAATTCAATTAGAAGATGTTTCTTTGTAACAAAGAGTCATAATGACTCTTTTAATAAAGAATTAAATAATTACAACAAAGAGTCAGGATTTTCTTTTTTGATAAAAAAGATCGAGGCCTATGAGCATGAGTAAAAACAAAAGAAACATTTCTTGAATATAAAAACCCCATGTCATAAATAAAGTTTTTGGAGCTTGTTTATGGTAAGGAATCTCATACAAGTAATACCAAGATTTATTGATAGGGGAAAAGGGTTGGAGAGTTCCATCCGCTAAAATAGCAGCAGAGATACCTGTATTGGTAGATCGAATCAAAGGTCTTCGAGTTTCAATCGCTCTTGCTAAAGTCATTGTAAAATGTTGCCAAGGCTCTTGCCACGATCCGTACCATGAGTCATTGGTAATATTGATTAAAACCTGAGAGCCATCCAAAGCCAGTTTTCTTGTAAAGCTTGCAAATAAACTTTCATAACAAATTTGAAAACCAAGTTGAACTCCTTCTAAATTTTTAACTTGATGCTTGGTTCCGGGTTGAAGATTACTTTGAAAATAAGGAAAAAGTTTTAATAAAAAAGGGAGGGTTTGCGATCCTGGGAAGCGCTCTCCAAAAGCTAGTAATTTCACTTTGTCATAAATAGGTTTCATGATATTTCCTTTTCTATCTAAAACAACTAAAGAGTTACTATAACCCCTAAAGTCTCGACTGATTCCTCCAGTAATAAGAGGCGTTTCCATTTTTTCAATTAAATCAGAAATTCCGGGTAATCTTGCTTTATTTTTATGAATTAAAAAAGGATAAGCTCCTTCTGGCCAAAGAATAAAATTAATTTTTTCTTTTTGTTTATTGTATTTTATAAAAGATTTTACAGTGAGATTTTTGATTCGAAATAAACTTTCTTTTCGAGGGTCTCTGAATTTTGTTTTTGTTTTAAGGTGCGCGGATGATCCTACATTATGTTGAACAACAATTGTTTTTAAAACAGAGTCGGGTTGTGGTAATCTTGTTTTAAGAGACCATCCCAGTATATTTAAAAATAAAAACAGACCTATCATTTTGATAAGAGCAATTCGTCCCAGTAGATCGAATCGATGTTTAGAGATAATAAGAATCAATAAGTTAAAGATGTAAAAAAGAACATTGAGAAATCGAAACCCCCAAAGCTCAGCGGTTTGAGCCGCTGGAAACTCTCCCCAAAGCCAAGGGTAACCCATATTCCAAGGAAAGATAGCAGGGATATAACTATGGCAAATAATAAATAAAAAAGGCAACAAAAGAAGCTTGGAAAAAGCAGAGAGTTTTCGTTTTTGACAAATCCAAAACCAAAGGACACTTGCTATGGGGATAAAAAGATTTGCTAAAGAACAAAATAAAATTAAAACAAAAAAACTAAAGACCCAATTCATTTCTCCAAATTCATGAGCCGTATATAAGATCCAATTGAATCCTATAAAAGTGGTTACAAATTGAGCAACCCAAGATCCAACGATAACTTCTTTAAGTTTTTTTTGTTGGTATAAAAAAAACCAAAGAGGAGCCACTGAAAAGAACATAAAAAAAACAGGAAAGGGAATAAAACTACAACCCATAAAACAACCTGAAATAAGAGGCCATTTGTATTTTTGGAGGCTTTGAGGCGTGTGCAATTCCAGTAGGTTTTTAATTCTTTCAAAAAGATGTTTTAAAGATCTCATCCTTGTTGAAAGGTAACCACTTTATTTTAGTTTTTCAAGAAAAAGTTATTTTGTAGGAGTTAAATTTTTACGAACATCTTGTAGAGCATTTATGGAATTATCTTCTTCAACGGCAGGATCATAAATATCAATTCGTCCTCTTGAATTTTGAAGATTTTGTAAAGTAGAAGTTTTATCCGTGGCTGGCATGATAATATTTGAGTTATTAGGAAGATCTGAAAAATCAATATTTTGATCTCGCATAATCAAAGATTCATAGGCATTTAATTTTTTTCCTTCTTGTGTTTTGGCTTGTATTTTTTCGGTTCCTTGTCCAAATCCAGTTTTATAAATCTGTTTAATAACTTGTGTCATGCTCCAAGAAGGATATAAAGATTTTACTAAAGCAGCAACACCTGTTGCGACCGCTGTGGCTTGAGAAGTTCCTGTCATAAATCCATAGTTATCATGTTTTAAAGGTTCGATTTGAGCAAGGCTTCTCCATATTTTTTTTAAGATTTGACCCCGAAGGTATCGTTTAGGAGGTAAAGTGGAAATGACTCTTTCTCCCGGAGCCGTTTGATAAATTTTTCTTTTTCTATAATCTTTAGTCACCCAATTACTGGAATCTATAATTTCATTTTCTGCATTTTTAGATTGAACATAAATGATATTAGGAAGTTCATAACTGGCTGGATAGTATTTTGTGTCTTTTCCAATTTCTGTACTGTTGTTTCCAGAGGCAGAAATAAAAATAATATTTTTGTCGGCCGCTTTAGCAATTAAAGTTTTTTCTTGTTCATTCGCTCCCGGGCCACCTCCAGAGTAATTGATAATATGAGCTCCTTGTTGAATAGCATAATTGATAGATTTAATAGTGTTTAGGATATTATTTTTATCATTGTTACTATCGTAATATTTTAAAACCATTAAGCTGACTTCTGGAGCAACTCCAATAACTTTACAATCAGGATTTGAATCTGTTGAACCTGTTGCTGCTATCAAACCAGCAATATGAGTTCCATGCCCGTGTCTATCTTGAAGGTCGTTATTATTATCTACAAAATTCCATCCATGAATATCATCGACCAAACCATTTCCATCATCATCGATTTGATTATTAGGTATTTCTTTAGGGTTCGTCCAAAGATTAGGCTTTAAACAAGGATGTAAAAGATGTATGCCTGTATCAACAACTGCAACAACAATATTTTTTTGACCTCTTGTTTTTTTCCAAGCTTCAAGAATAGAAATATCTTTTAAAGCCCATTGATTTTCGACATGTCTTTTTAAAACATTACTATTTTTAGAAGAGATAAAATTAGGTTGGCCTAAAATCAGAGATCGTTTTTGTTTTTTTTCTTCATTAGGGATTCTGTTTTCTAATTTTTTAGAAAACAAAAAAGAAGAGCTTCCTAGCAGTAGAACAAGGCTCAAAAAAATAACTTTTTTCTTGGGGATCATCATATAGATTTATCGGAAAATCCCTCGGGGTTTTTAACTTAATTTATGAAAAAATATATTTTGAGTCAAAAAGGATGATTTGCCCCGAAAACCAGAGGAAAACCAGAGAAAACCCAAGCGTTTAATGGGCTGTTTTAATTGGATCTTCTAAAGGCTTCATTTTAAAGATCCATTCAGGGTAGTCAGCATCCTGGTCTTTTAAAAGATTATGGTAAAAAATGTAGTTTCTAATCAATAATCGCACATAAGTTCTTGTTTCTTCATAAGGTATGTTTTCTATAAATTCTAAAGGAGTTTCATAGACAATATACTTTCTCCATTGATCCACAGGGCTCGATCCGGCATTATAAGCCGCTGTTGCCAGTATAAAACTATTATCATATTGGTCTAAAAGAGTTTTTAAGTGAGCCGTTCCTAGTAGGATATTTCGAGTAGGATTGTAAAGCTGTCTAAAGCCTCGATAATGAACTTGTAATTGGCGAGAGACTTGTCGAGCGGTGGAGGGTATCAGTTGCATGAGTCCAAAAGCATCGGCAGGGCTTCTTGCTCTTTTGTTAAAAACCGATTCTTGTCGAATCAAAGCATAAACCAAAGCTCTTGGAATCTGTTGCTTTTGAGCGTGGACTTCAATGTCTTTTCTATATTCTAGAGGGAATAAAAGATCGAGATGGTTTTCTAAAAAAAAATGTTTAATTTTTGGCTGCATTTTTTCTATAGATTTAAAACTTGCTAAATAATTTTTAGAAAGTTTATAAAGATATAAAAGATTCATCCAATCTTCTTTGCTTTTTATTTTTTGAGTAAGAAGCTTATCTTTTTTTAAATTTAAAAAGTTTTTTAAAAGTTCTGTTTCGTTAAAAATAAATAACCAATAAACAATATTTTCAGAATCGTAATGAATAACATCTTTGTATTTTTGAAAATCGGTTTCTTTAATTCTGATATTTAACTCTTGGTTGAGTCGATGATGAGCCATCAACCCGTAATAACCAAAAACATCTTCTTCTGTGAGTTGTTTAAAAGTTTTATTAGCGAGAAGTTTAAAATTTAAATTTCTATAAATTTCTCCAATCCAAAATACAATTTTATATCTTAAGTAAGGATTAGATGTCATAGATTTGATTTCATGTAAGATACGAAGAGATTGAGTGTATTTTTTTTGATTTTTCAAAACCCAAGCTTTTTTCCATAGCACTTGTTCTAAAAGTTCTTCCTTATCTTTTTTTCTTTTAAGAGAAGAAATAGACTTGCTCCAATCTCGCAAGCTTTCATCGAAATTTTTTTCTTGTTCATTAATAAGACCCCGCAACCAATAGGCTCGATCTGTGATCACAGATGCTTTTGGATCTTTCATAATTTTATCGAGCTCTTCTAAAGCCTTTTCATTTTTATCATAATTCCAATAATCTCTGACAAGATTCATTTCATTGTTATAATAATATTCGAGACTTTCTTGAGAGTTTGTTTGAAACAGCCAATCAGACCACGCTTTAGAAGTTTTCACCTGTTGTTTATAATTTTTGCGAGCTTTATAAGTCCAATGGAGCCACCTAAAACTTTGGTTTTTATCTTCAAAAGTGGCTTCAGGAGATTCAATAATTTTTCTATAATAAAATCGTGCTCTTTGAAAGGCTCGATTCTTTCGATATCCATGAGCGACACTCAGATAATCTTTTTCTTCAGGAATAGGATTCAAGTAAGGAGCTTCTTTATAAAGGAGCTCTTGTATTTGTTCAAAAGTGGGAACTTTGTTTTCTTGTTTCGCTAGAGACAAAGCATGTTTCAGGTAGGAGATACGAAGATCTTTATAAGGAGCATGTTCCCCAAGATATTGAGAAGATAATAAAATATAATCTTTATTATTAAACTTCTTACCTCTTTGATAAAAGGATTTTGCCAGTCGAATCCTTAACCACTCTGGAAAAGCCTCAGGATCAAAAACAGGTGATGGATCCGAGATATCAAGACAAGATTCATAAAAATAAATAAGAGATAATTGATGGAGAGGGAAAGAAGGCGTTTTAGCAAGTTCTCCCATGCCTTCACAAAAAGCGGCTGGATCCTGCTTTTTTAAGAGCAGAGATTTTTGAAATTTTAATCTCCAAAGTGTAGGCGTGCTTTCGCTATGCGCTTCTTCCAGCTGTTTAAAAGTGCTTTCCAGCTTTTCTTTTGAAAAACTTTCCACTTTTTCAGGTAAAACAAGATCATTAGGCTTTAAAGAAAGACCCATGCCTGGAAAACTAAAAATAAAGAGTAGTAAAAACATTTTTTTATTATAATTCTGCTTCGATCAGGAAACAAAGTTTAATTTTTTTATTAGCAAAATAGAGAAAATGTTTCCTAAAAAAAGAAAAAAAATCAATTTCCCTGTAATCGCTCTAATCTCGCAATGCGATCTTCTAAAGGGGGATGAGTTGAAAACCAATTTTTCTTCTTTTTATTATTAGAAATTTGTAAATAATTATAGGCTTCTTTCTGGTTTGCATGAGGGTGCATGGAAGTTCCCATATTTCTTTGTAAAGCTTTTAAGGCTAAAATCATATTTTGAGTTCCTGCTAAACGAGCTCCACCTTTATCAGCTCTGTATTCTCGTTTTCTAGAAAACTGACAAAGCACAATAGAACCTAGGATGCTAAACCCAATTTGTAATCCTATAAAGATAAGATATTCCATAAAAAAAGATTGCGATCTTTGTCGAGAGATACGAGAGACAATCAATTTTGCTGCAAGACGAGCAGCTATTAAAACCATTGTGTTAATTAAACCTTGAAGAAGAGTCATTGTGACCATATCTCCATTAGCGATATGAGCCAGCTCATGACCTAAAACTCCTTCTAATTCCTCTTTGGACATGCGATTTAACAATCCTCTAGAAACAGCAACTAAAGAGCGCGATTTACTAGGCCCTGTTGCAAAAGCGTTCAGCTCATCTCGTTCATAAATTCCAACTTCTGGTTTTTGAGGAAGTCTTGCTTGAGTGGCTAATCGATAAACCATATCCACAAGTTCTCTTTCTTCAGGATGGCTGGTTCGAGGATCGAGCACTCGGACACCCATAAATTTTTTTGCAAAAACGCGAGATAAAGACAGAGAAATAAAGGCTCCACCAAAACCAAAAATAGAATAAAAAATCAAATAAAAACCTAATTCTCCTTCAATTCCAAGAGCCCGCATTACAATGGTCGCTACGATAGAAGCAGTTACTAAAATTAATATATTGAGAATTAAAAATAAAAAAATTCTTTTTGCAATAGCCATAAAACCTCTCGGTAAAGAATAAGGGAAAGGGATTTAAAAAGTCAAGTTTTGCTTCCTCAGCTTCTAGGATTTTAGCATGGTTTTTAGGAGGAGATTTAAAGCTTGAAAAGGCGGGGTAAAAAAGATAAAAAATCTTATTAAAAATAAGATGTGGACTTGATTTAAAAAGAAAAGACCTCTTATTTTAATAATAAAGGAACTTCTCCATGCTTCAGCAGGATCTTCCTTTAATAAAGGAAGATATGTCTAGAAAAGATTATTATGACATTTTATCTGTTTCTCGAGATGCCTCTCAAGATCAGATCAAACAAGCTTATAGAAAAATGGCTTTAAAGTATCATCCTGATCGTAATAAAGGAGATAAATCCAAAGAAGAAAAATTTAAAGAAGCTTCAGAAGCTTATCAGGTTTTAGGAGATTCTAAAAGACGACAACAGTATGATCAGTTTGGGCATAATGCTTTTGGCGGAGGGTCGCAGGGATTTTCTAATTTTGAAGATTTAGGAGATATTTTTTCAGCCTTTAAAGATATTTTTGAAGAACCCAGTTTTTTTGGCGGAGGACAGGGAGGAGCTTCTTTTGAAGATCTTTTTACAGGAGGTCGCTCTCGAAGATCGAGACACCGAGGAGCAGATCTTCAATATGCTTTAGAGTTAAATTTTAAAGAAGTTCTTACAGGAGTGAAAAAAGATATTTCTTTTCAAGGAGAAGTGTCTTGTTCTGGTTGTAAAGGAACGGGAGCTAAACCGGGGACTCAAAAAATCAAATGTTCTCATTGTGAAGGAAAGGGACAAGTTTTTAGTCGAAAAGGTTTTATTTCTTTTTCGAGCACTTGCCCTCAATGCCGAGGTCAAGGCGTGGTTTTAGAAACACCTTGTGCTCAATGTTATGGACGAGGGAAAGCCACTCAAAAAAGAACTTTACAAGTTAAGATTCCAGCAGGAGTCGATCACGGGACGCAACTTCGCATGCGAGAAGAAGGAGAGCCAGGAGTTCAAGGAGCGGAAGCAGGAGATCTTTATATAGAAGTTCGATTAAAGCCTGATTCTCAGTATATAAAATCCGGAAAAAATTTAAAAGTTCGACTTTCTATCACTTATTTACAAGCTTTACTAGGTTGTCAAAAGGAAGTTCCAACCCTGACAGGAAAAGAAAAGATCCGTGTTCCTAAAGGAACACAATCAGGAGATAAATTGATTTTATCTCATGAAGGCCTCCCAAGTTTAAAAGATCCCACTCGTGGGGATTTAATTTATGAAATTCAAGTTGAAATTCCTAAAAAATTAAAAAAGAAAGAAGAAAATTTATTGAGACAAATTGCGGAATTGAAAAAAGAAATTGTTTCTTCAGAAAAAACAAAATTATTTTAAAAGGGGACTTGACGAAACAAGATATTGTCTAGACATTAGGTTTGTGAAGTAAAATTTAAAAGGAGATATTTAAAAATGGGAAAAATTATAGGAATTGATTTAGGAACAACAAATTCTGTTGTAGCGATTATAGAAAATGGTCAACCAAAAGTTTTAACAAATTCAGAAGGATCTTATACAACTCCCTCTGTTGTTGCTTATACAAAGAAAAAAGAAGTTTTAGTGGGTCAGCTGGCTAAAAGACAGGCTGTGAGCAACCCTGAAAATACGATTTATTCTTCAAAGCGTTTTATGGGAGTTCTTTTTTCAGAAGCTCAAAAGGATACCAAAAATTTCCCTTTTAAAATTATTGAAAAAAAGGGAGGAAAGATTTGCGCTTTTCAAGTCAATAACGAAGAGATTTCTCCTGAAAAAGTCGCCTCTTTAGTTCTTACAAAATTAAAAAAAGAAGCAGAAGCTTATCTGGGTCAAGAAGTCAAAGAAGCTGTGATCACAGTTCCTGCTTACTTCAATGATATGCAAAGACAAGCGACAAAAGATGCTGGAAAAGTTGCTGGATTAGAGGTGAAACGAATCATCAATGAGCCCACCGCTGCTGCTTTAGCTTATGGCTTGGATAAAAAAGAAAATTCTAAAGTTGTTGTTTATGATTTTGGTGGAGGAACTTTTGATGTTTCTATTCTAGATATTTCAAACCAAATTGTAGAAGTGAAAGCGACCAATGGAGACACTCACCTTGGAGGAGATGACTTTGATGAAGCGATTTTAAATTGGTTAGCGGATGAGTTTAAAAACAAAGAAGGTATTAATTTAAGAGAAGATAAAATGGCTCTTCAAAGGCTGCGTGAAGCTTCTGAAAAAGCGAAAGTGGAATTAAGCACAACTCAAGAAACTTCTATTAATCTTCCTTTTATTACAGCGGGAGAAGCAGGCGCTAAGCATTTAGAGATGAGTTTAACTCGTTCTAAATTTAATCAACTGACAGAAGATCTTGTTAGAAAAACTTTAGATCCTTGTCGAGTTGTTTTAGAAGATGCTCAAATGTCTGCGAGTGATATTAATGAAGTGATTATGGTGGGTGGAAGCACTCGTATTCCAGCGATTCAAGAATCGGTAAAAAAGTTTTTTAAAAAAGAACTGAATCTTTCTGTGAATCCAGATCAAGTCGTGGCTTGTGGAGCGGCTGTTCAAGCAGGAGTTTTATCCGATGAAATTAAAGATGTTCTTTTATTAGATGTAACACCTTTGACTTTAGGAATTGAAACTTTAGGAGGAGTTATGACTCCTTTGATACCAAAAAACACAACCATTCCTACTAAAAAATCGGAAGTTTTTTCTACAGCGGAGGATAATCAAAGTGTCGTATCTATTCATGCGCTTCAAGGAGAACGAAAAATGGCTCAAGATAATAAAACGCTAGGGCGATTTGATTTAAGCGGTATTGTCCCTGCTCCAAGAGGAGTTCCTCAAATTGAAGTTACTTTTGATATTGATGTTGATGGATTGATTCATGTTTCTGCTAAAGATAAAGCTTCAGGAAAAAGCCAAGAGATAAAAATTCATCGTCAAAGTTTAAGTGAAGATGAAATTAGTCAAATGATTAAGCAAGCGGAAGTTTACGAAGATGAAGATCGCAAACAACAAGAATTAGTGACTTTAAAAAATCAAATGGATCAGCAGGTTTATCAAGCAGAGAAACTTATTAAAGAACATGAGGATAAACTTGATAAGAAAGTTAAAGAAGATCTTCAAAAAGAGATTCAATCCTGTAAAGATCTTATGAAAAAAGAAGGAATGACTGTTGAAGAATTAAAGCAACACAATGAAAAGATGGTAAAATCTTTACAAGATATTGGATCTGAAATTTATAAAAAACAAAGCGCATCTCAAAGCGAGAAGCCTCAAGGAGGCCCTCAATCATCAGAGAAAAGCGATTCTGGAAAAGACGATCCGATTGATGTTACAAATCAGAAAAAAGAAGACTAAAATCTGCTCTTATTAAGACTCTCTATTGTTTATAAAGAGAGTCTTTGTTAAGGTGGGAGTGTGTCTAAATCACCTTTTTCAAAGATAACTTCTAAAGGCAAAGATAAAAATATTTCTCAAATTGATCAGTTAATAAAAAAGATTCAAGAATATACTTCTAAAGTAGACACTCATCAAATTTTAAAAGCTTACGAATGCTCTAAAGAAGCTCATCAAGGACAAAAGCGCCAAAGTGGAGAGCCTTATATTATTCATCCTCTTGCTGTGGCTTCTATTCTAGTAGATCTTCACATGGATCAAGAAACAGTCATCACAGCTTTGCTTCATGATGTTGTTGAAGATACCAAGATATCTTTAGATCAGATTCAAAAAGACTTTGGAGAAAAGGTCGCTTTTTTAGTGGATGGAGTTACAAAAATTTCTAAAATAGATTTTCGTAACACTCATGAAAGGCAAAGTGAAAATATTCGTAAAATGATTATGGCGATGGGTAAGGATGTTCGAGTGCTTTTAATAAAACTAGCAGATCGTCTTCATAATTTAAGAACACTTCAGCATGTTCCCTCAAGTAAACAATCTCGCATCGCTAAAGAAACTTTAGAAATTTACACACCTTTGGCATCTCGTTTAGGTATGAATCAAATCAAATCAGAAATGGAGGATTTATCTTTTCAATACTCGAGACCTGAAACTTTTAGTGTTTTATCAGAAAAGATGTCTAAAATTAATAAAGATAGAGAAAAATACATTCAAGAAGTTCTTGTTACTTTGGAGGATGCTTTAGATAGACATAAAATTAAAAAGTATGAAGTGAAAGGAAGATATAAAAATATTTATTCCATTCATCGTAAAATGTCTCAAGACAATCTTTCCTTTGAAGATATTTATGATTTAGTTGCTTTTCGTGTTTGTGTAGAAAAGATTCACGAATGTTATGAAGTTTTAGGATTGGTGCATGCATTATGGAGACCTGTTCCTGGTCGGTTTAAAGATTTTATAGCAATGCCAAAATCCAACAATTATCAAAGTCTTCATACAACGGTTGTGGGGCCTAAAGGTCAAAAAATCGAAATGCAAATTCGTACTCATGAAATGCATCTGATGTCTGAAAGAGGAATAGCGGCTCATTGGATTTATAAATCTAATGATGAAAAGCCAGCAAAAAAAACAGTCAATACTTTTAATTGGTTGCAAGAATTTGTTTCTTTTCATCAAAATTCTTCAGACCCAACGGATTTTTTAGAAAGTATTAAATTAGATCTTTTTGAATCCGCTATTTATGTTTTTACACCTGCTGGAGATATTAAAGAATTTCCAAAAGGAGCGACGCCTATTGATTTTGCATATTCTATTCATACGGATATAGGTTCCAAAATTATTGGAGCTAAAGTCAATGGCTTTCAAGTTCCCTTAAAATACAAATTAAAAAGTGGTGATACCATAGAGGTGATTACTTCTCGTAAACAACAACCTTCTAAGGATTGGTTAAAAATTTGTGTCACTTCTCGAGCTCGCTCTAAAATAAAAAATCATTTAAACTTGGAAGAGCAAAAAATATCTATAGAAATTGGTCGAAAAATGATGGAAAAACAGCTCCAAAAATGGTCTGTGCCAGAGATTTCGAGTCACAAACGCTATGATGAGTTATTAAAGTATTATGGTTTTAGTAGAATGGAAGATGCTTATATAAAAATGGCTGTTGGTAAATTGTCTTTTGAGATGATTTATAAATTTTTATATCAAAAATCTTTAGGACACACAGAAGAAGAAACTCTTTCTAAATTTAAACTTCCGTTTTTAACGAATAAGAAAAAACAAAAAACAAATACTTCACCTATTATTATTGAGGGTACAAGTAATATTTTGGTGAACTTTGCAAAATGTTGTAACCCTATTTTAGGGGATTCGGTTAAAGCTTATATCACCGCTAAAAAAGGGATTGTGATTCATCGCTCTTTGTGTTGGCAACTTTCAAGTGTAGCTCCTGAACGATTTGTAGAAGTGGATTGGGCCGATAACAATTCTCAAAATGAATTTACTTTAGATCTTCAAGTGGTCTGCCATGATAAAACAGGTATTCTTTCTAAATTAGGGGAAGTTTTTAATTCTTTTGATTTAAACATTATAGATGTTGATATTGTCAGAGAAGCGGACTTTAAAGTTTTTTTAGTTTTTAAAACAAGAGTCAAAAATACTGAACAGCTTCAAAAGTTAATAGATCGATTACATAAAGTTGATAGCGTTATGAGTGTTTCTCGAAAAATAAATATGGATTTAAATTAGAATCGGTAACCAAAGCCCATAGAAAATCCACTACTTCCAATAAAAGTTGTGGCTGTTGGTGGCAGGACCAAATTAATATCTAAGCCAATAGGAAGGGCAAAGTTTCCAATATAAAAATCAGCACCGAGGTTAAAACCTAGTGTTCCATGAAATCCAAAACTGTTGTTAGAGATACCGGCTCTATTAATATATTGAATAGGGTAGAGAATATCTCCCGTTAATCCCATCGATAATTTCATATTATCTTGATTCACAAGATGTCCTTTTAAATCAGCACCGAGATAGATGTAGTTAATTTTTAAAGAACAAGAGTTGTCTGAATTTCCACAAGCATTTTGAGATTGAGCTGAAAATCTTTTAAAACCGATATGAGCTCCTGCGGAAAGATATTTATTGACCATGGCTTCCATAAAAAACTGTGATCCAAAACCAAATCCCATAAGAGAAATAGAATCATTTCTAGAGGGGTTGATAGTCATAAAATTTAAATACCCTGATGGCTTGAGACCAATCATAACTTCTAATGAATTTTTGCTAAGTTTTTTTTTGGGATTGTAAGAAGCGTCTTTAGAAAGATACTCGCTTTCATCATGAAAATTAAATTCACTATCATTAATGAGAGTTTCTCCTTGGTTTCTATCAGAAGAAGCCATTTGTCTTTGAGACCTGCTGGGTCTTCTTTGCTGATGATAAGAAGAAGTGCTTTGCCTTCGGGCTTGTCTTTGATTTCTTAGATCCTCATAAGAAGAAGCACTTTGCCTTTGGGCTTGTCTGTGGTTTCTTTGGTTATCATAAGAAGAAGCTGGTCGCCTTCGGGTTTGTCTTTGGTTATTTCTTTGTTGATCATAAGAAGCGATTTGTCTTCCAGATCGTCTTCTTGTTTTTTGTTGTTTTTGTAAAAAAGCAACTTGATGTTTTCTAATTTGATAAATAGCCCATTTTCTACTTTTAGGCTCTAAAGACCATTTGGGTTTCATTTGCCCAAGTCTTAAAACGGCAATAGCTTTTTTCTGTCCGACTTGACGAATTTGAACAAGACCTCTTGGTTTCCCGTAAAGATCTAAAGCTTCAAAATAAGATCCCGATCGAGTTCTTAATCCTTCCAGATGAATCAAAGCTTGGTGATCTTGAGTTTTAAGAATCACTACACTTTGTGCAAAAAAAGGCAGTAACAGCAAGGAGGATATTAATAAAACATGCATAAATCTTTCCATTTCTAGAGGATTTATCGGTTTAATCCTTAAGAGATTTTAATATTCTGGGTTAATAAATTGGGATGTCTGTTTTTTTTAAAAGATCCTATGACTAAGGTCTTGAAAAAGATTTTATCTCAATGCAATCAAGGCTTGAACTTCTTGTTTTATCTATTACATTGAGATCATAGGGATAAAATGAAAGAAAAAGCTCAATCTATTTTTAAACAAGCCAAAGAGAATTTTTTATCTGCTAAGGATAGAAAAACTCTTTATGATAAAAAGGTTTTTTATCTTGGGAAAAAGGGTGAATTTGCACTCTTAATGAAAGATTTAAAAAATGTTTCTGCTGAAGAGCGTCCTCAATGGGGACAATTTTTGAATCAATTAAGATCTGAACTAGAAGAGATTTATCTTAAAAAACAAGAGGAATTATCCGAGGCAGAATTGTCTGAAAAAATTCAAAAAGAAAAGCTGGATTTAAGTCTCCCAGGCCCTCCTCTCTCAAGAGGAACTCTTCATCCTTGTTCTTTAATGATTCAAAAGATTTTAGAGATATTTAAACCCTTAGGTTATAGCACCCAAACAGGACCTTTTATTGAATCGGACTGGTATAATTTTGAAGCTTTAAACATTCCTCCCTTTCATCCTAGTCGAGATTTGCAAGATACTTTTTATTTGGATGATGAACGCGTTTTAAGAACACATACGAGTCCTGTTCAGATTCGAGTTTTAGAAAAATCAAAACCGCCTTTAGCTATTCTAGCTCCAGGATCTGTTTTTCGTTGTGATAGTGATATTTCTCACTCTCCTATGTTTCATCAAGTGGAAGGTTTGTTTGTGGATACCAAAGTTTCTTTTGCAGATTTAAAAGGAACTCTTTCTTATTTTTTAAAAGAGCTTTTTGGTTCAGGAGTTGAAGTTCGATTTCGACCGAGTTATTTTCCTTTTACAGAACCTTCTGCAGAGTATGATGTGTCTTGTCCTTTTTGTAAAAAGAAGGGTTGTTCTATTTGTAAAAAATCAGGTTGGATTGAAATCGGAGGTTGCGGATTAGTGCATCCTAAAGTTTTTGAGAAAACAACTCAAGGCTCATGGCAAGGTTTTGCTTTTGGTTTAGGAGTGGAGAGAATTGCTATTATTTTATATGGCATTCCTGATATTCGTTTATTTTTTGAAAACGATATGAGATTTTTAAAACAGTTTGAAGGTTTATAGGTTTTATTATGAAATTTTCTTTAGAATGGTTGGGCGATTTTGTAAAGGTAAAAGATTTTTTATCGGATCCTCAAAAATTATCGGACACTTTAACTCGCTCTGGTTTAGAGGTGGAATCCATAGAGGATTTATCTCAAGCTTTTAAAAATGTTGTTGTAGCAGAAATTAAAACTCTTGAAAAACATCCTAACTCAGATCGTTTAACTCTTTGTAAAGTATCTACAGGATCCAAAGAGTATCCTATTGTTTGTGGAGCTAAAAATCATCAAGCAGGAGATAAAGTTGTTTTAGCTCTTGAGGGAGCGACTTTACCAGGGAATTTTGTAATTAAAAAAGCTCGTATTCGCGGTGAAGAAAGCCAAGGAATGCTCGCTTCTTTATCAGAGCTGGGTTTAAAAGCCGAATCAGAGGAAGGGATATTTATTTTACCTAAAGAAGCTCCTGTGGGATTAGATTTTGCAAAATACTTTAATTACAATTCTATTCTTTTAGATATGGACATAACACCTAATCGCTCGGACTGTTTAAGTCATTTAGGCCTTGCTCGAGAAATCAGCTCTTTATTAGATCGACCTTTTGTAAAGCCTATTAAAAAATTAAAAACAAACAGCAAGCTTCTTTCCAAAAAAAAGTTAAAAGTTCATGTTTCTGATGGGGATCTTTGTCCTCGCTATACGGGTCGTTATATTGAAGGAGTAAGCATTGGAGAATCTCCTAAGTGGTTGAAGGATCGGCTTAAATCCATAGGTTTAAAATCGATTAATAATGTTGTCGATATTACCAATTATGTTTTATGGGATCGTGGACAACCTCTTCATGCTTTTGATGCCGATAAAATTCAATCTCTAACAGTCGCTCAATCCGTTAAAGGAGAAAAGTTTTTAAGTTTAGATGATCAAACTCTGACTTTAACAGGAAAGGAACTCACAATAAGAGATAACAATCGTGTTTTAGGTTTAGCAGGGATTATAGGAGGAAAAGATTCAGGGATTTCCTTAGAGACAAAAAATGTTTTTTTAGAATCTGCTTACTTCAGGCCGGAAACGGTTCGAAGGACTTCTCGTTATTTTGGTCTCCAAACTGACGCTTCTTATCGATTTTCTAGAGGAATAGATCCTGATTGCGTAAAAGATAATCTGGATTTTGCAAGTGCTTTGATACAAGAAGTGGCAGGAGGCGAGATTAGTCACGATTGTTATGATTTTTATCCCAAACCTTTAGAGTCTCAAACGATTTCTATCACTTTAGAAGATTTAGAAACTCGCCTAGGTTACAAAGTGAATTTTTCTCAATTTGTAAAGTGGATGCGGGCGTTAAAGTGCGACATTCTTAAATCCGAAAAAGCTGCTCTCACTTTAAAACCACCTTCTTTTCGAAGTGATTTATCTATTAAAGAAGATCTTATAGAGGAATTGGCTCGTCTCGAAGGTTATGATCTCATTCCTGAAAGCTTGCCTCAAAAAATTTTAAAAGAAGAAACCAATATAGAATTTTCACAGATTCAAAAATTACAGAATCTTGCAAGAAACGAAGGATGTTCTGAGGTGATTCATTATAGTTTTTCAGATCCTGATCTTTATAAAGAATTTTTAAAAGACAAAGAGGAATTAGCATCGATTGGTTTAAAACCAAGAGAAGCTTTTTTAATAAAAAATCCTATCAGCCAGCATTTGTCTTTGATGAAAAACTTTTTAAGTCCTGATATGTTTAAAACCATAGATCGTAATTTTAGACATGGAAATAAATGGGGACAAATTTTTGAAATCGCTCCTGTTTTTCATAAAGATAAAAATCAATATCAACAAAGCAATCATTGGGCTTTAGCAAAATGGGGTCATCACACTCATTTATGGAATCGTGAAAAAATTCCCAATGTTTTTTATTTAAAATCTGTTTTAGAAAATCTATTAAATCGCCTTAACTACCAAGGGGTTCGATGGAAACAAGTTTCTCCCAAAGTTTCTTTTTTACATCCTGAGCAAACGCTACTTTTACAATTACAAAATAAAACGGTAGGTTATATAGGAACTCTTCATCCCTTTTTACAATCTAAATATAAAATTCCAGTGGATGTTGCCTTGGCGGAATTGGATTTAGAGGAGGTTTTAGCCACTTCTAAAAACAAGTTTAAAGTTCAAAATATTTCTTCTTTTTCAACTTTAGAAAAAGATCTGAGCTTTGTTATTCCATCGGATCAAGCAGTGATGGCCGTTCAAAAAGAAATTAAAAAAGTTCTGGGTTCTTCTTGTGAAAAAGTGGAAGTCTTTGATCTTTATGAAAAAGATAAGAATCGATCGGTGTCTTTTCGTTTGTATCTCACTCCTTTAAAACAAGCTTGGACGGACCAAGACCTTCAAGATTTTCAAAATAAAGTGATAGAGCATATTTCTAAAAAATTTGATATTCATCTCAAATAGATAAGGTTTTTTAGATTTTAAGCTTAAGAAAGCTTTGTTTTCAAAACTTTAGTCCTACAAAACTCATCCTATTATTTTTTTAAACTTTAAATTGGTTTAACTTAATAAGGTAGATGTTTTTAAGTTAAAAAATATAAAGGAATTTATGCCTAAAAAATCAATTGTTACAAAAATGGATCTTTCGGAATTGGTGTATAATAAAATTGGTTACACTAAAAAATTTAGTGAAGATTTAGTGGAAGAGGTATTAACCATCATTAAAAACAAATGGAATTCAGGGCAAGGTGTGAAAATTTATGGTTTTGGAAATTTTGTTTTAAAAGATAAAAAAGCCAGAAAGGGGCGAGACCCTCAAACAGGAAAACCTCTTATGATTAGTGCTCGTAGAGTTTTAAAATTTCATTCTAGTAAATCTTTAAGAAAGGTGTTTCAAAAGTAATATGTTATTAACGGATTCTTGCATTTTTGAAGATATTAGATCTGAGGTCAGCACCCTTCCCGATAAGTTGAATTTTAAAATTGGAGAAGTTTCTGATTTTCTAGGTTTAGAGCCTCATGTTTTAAGATATTGGGAAGAGGAGTTCACTCTTTTAAGACCTAAAAAATTCTCTAATAATCGAAGACTTTATTTTAAAAAAGATATTGAAATTTTACTTTTAATTAAAATTTTACTTTATGAAGAGAATTTTAAAATCCAAGGAGTTCGTAAATATTTATATCAGTTTTATAATCAATATAAAAAAGATAAACCTCAACCTCGTGTTGTCAAAAAAGAATTAAAAAGTCTTTTGGATGAAATTTCAGTTTTAAGATCTCAAATCGATCACCAAGAATCTCTTTAAATACCAGTTCTCTTTTTATATCAGAAATTTTTTAAGGAATAATCTGGTCAAAATCCTGGCGTTGAGAATTAGGTTTTTTAAAAAAAGGCCCGTGATTTAAAGAACGAAGTTTTTTTAAAGAATTGGGTTGTTTAAAAGTCAGTGGTTGATTTAAAGGATTAGTTTTTTTTAAGAGAGGTTTTTTATTGGGAAGATTCGCTTGTTGTAAAGATTTTTTATTGGGAAGATTGGGCTTTTGTAATTTTGGTTTATTAACAAGAATGGGCTGCGATAAGCTTTCTTTATTTTCACAAGTCCAATTGTTGATAAGTTTAAATTGAGCTGTAAAATTATCTTTACCCATTAATTTAGTAATTTTTAAATCTCCGCACTTAACCAGAACATCGGATTTAATAAGATTGTTTTTTTCAAACTTATAATCGTAATGGAGATAAAAAGAACAAGGAGGGCAGGCTGAGTGGAGGGTGCTCTTATGC
>JBPCUO010000021.1:0-2752 GCA_051011135.1 Bdellovibrionales bacterium | reverse complement strand
ACAATAGTTAAAGATCTTAATACAGCAAATAAATGAAAATCATCCACACTTAATTTTTTTTGAAAATAAAAATTATCACTCTTTAGTAATTGTTCCAGCTGTAAAAGCTCTTCTTCCATCTCTTTTTTTAAATCGGAACTTTCCTTTAAAAGATCTGAAAACAAACCTATTTTTGGCTCCATTCGATTTTTAAAATATTTTTTTGCACTTTCCGTTTTAAAATCTTCTAAAGGAGATTGCGACCATCGAGGCACTGCTAATTGGTAATGAAGCCCGCCAAGTCCATCAAGCCATGAAGAAAGTTTTTTATCTTCTTTCCAAGAAGAAATCATTTCTGGAGATTTCATTTGATCCACATAAGAGATAATATCTAAACTTTCTGGCATGAAACCTCCTGAATCTTTTTCTAAAATGGGAGTCATTTTAACTCCAATCATAGATGTAGGAGTCTTAATATCATCATCTGCTAAAGTGATGAGTTCAAAAGGAATTTGTTTAAAGCCAAAAATCATTCTAGCTTTTACGCAATAAGGACAATGATCATAGACATAAAGTTTCATGAATTATTTGTACTCAATAGCCTCCAAAAAGTACAATTTTTTTAAAATAAGCCTCTTTTTTCAAAAATAACCATGGATTATGAGTATATTTTTAAAAAAATATGCCACGACCATGATTTGGTCGTTAATAATCTAAAAATCACATACAACATCCCAGAAGGCATGTGCCGATATGTACATATCACTCCTCCATGGCATTATAATTTTGAAACTGGGCAAGGTCCTTCTACAGTTTATGAATGTGAATTTCAAGCAGCTACAGGTGTTGAAGATAGTGATGATCAAGAAAATTATTTTTGTGCTGCTACAGGTTCTATAGGCGCAAAAGGAACTTCTCTTCCTTCTCCTCCTACTCTTCCTACTACTGCTGGGACATATACATGTAATGGAGGCGCTGATTCTGAAATAGATAAGACTAAATGCGCTACAGAAATTGAAGATCTTTGTAGATATAATTATACAATATCTGGAGAAAGTGTTTCTTGTTGTTATGGAACTTATAGAAATGCTAGCGATGAAAGCGATGGAGAATGGGCTGGCACTAGTGGTTTAGAGCAATGTTTAGGTGGCCCAGGGAGAACCAGCTGGGATCATAAAGATAATTTTGGCTTTCCTGCAACTTTGATACAACCTGTTTCTGAGTTTGGAGTTCGAGGTTATTTTGATGTTAAAAATCTTTTAGAAGCAACTAATGGTCGACCTTATTCAACAGCTCCTATTGCTAATTATTTAAAAGCTTTAGATCAAGACCCAGAAGATTTAAGAGATACTAAAAGAAGCGATCTTCCCGATTTTTTGCAAATAAAAAGAAATGCACCCTCTCCCTTTTTTGAAGTAAAATGTATTGATTCAGCGGGTGAGATTTTACATCAATTACAATTAATGGTGAGAGAATGGAATACTCATGAAGAGTTTTTAAATTTCTACAACGCTGGTGGAAGCGAAGATGCAGATCCAGATGTTAGTGGAGTCGAGGGAGAAGATTGTGATTACGAGCAAAGAGCAACTTTTAATGAAGAAAATGGATCTTGTAATGATGCTGTGGATTTGAATGATATCATTATAAGAAAAGCAGATGATAATAATTTACCATTGCCATTAAAAGAATTTATAAAATACCTTAAAGATTATGGTTTTTCAAAAAATGATATAGATAATATTATTAATAAATTTATAATATACCCAAATGTTCTCTATGATATTGGTGGTAGCGTTTCTGGTGGTGACTCCGGTAGCGGAAATTAATTTTTCTATTCTATTCTAAGATATTTTTTTAATTAACTATTAATTTTTTAATAATTCTATAACAAATTTAAATCAGATTATAATTTTATAAACAATTTAAAATTAAAATACAAAAATTTAATTTAAAACAAAATAGAAATTTTCAAAAAATAATATTTCAAAATTTTTGGTAGTTTTATTTATTGCAAATAATCTTTAAAAAACACTTTCATTTTGATAACTTTACTATAAATAATCCTATAGCAAATTTAAAACTGTAATGATTTTTTTTATTAATTATTTGTTTTTAATATTTTTATGAACCAGATCCGCTGCTTCCGCTTGCAGCTCCACCACCAGATCCATCATAAGGAGCTCTTGGGTAATTAATGGCTTTATCTTCAAAAAAGTCATCTAAATCAAAGGAGTCATTGCAATGCTCATCTTCGCTTTTAAAAGTTGATCTTTGCTCGTAATCGCAATCTTCTCCTTCTATCCCTTCTGATCTATCATATCCTCCAACATCAGGGTCTGCATCTTCGCTTCCACCAGTTTGGGAGAAACTGAAAAACTCTTCATGAGGATTCCACTCTCTCACCATCAATTGTAATTGATGGAAAATCTCACCCGCTGAATCAATACACTTCACTTCAAAAAAAGGAGAGGGAGAAATTAAACCCTGACTTTTTAAAAACTCAGGTATTGCATCATCACCTGTTGCGGTTTCTCTATTTATTTCTCTTAAGTCCTCTGGGTCTTTATCTAAATTTTCTAAATAATTAGCAACAGGAGTTGACCATGATGTATGACCATTAGTTACTTCTAATAAATTTTTAACATCAAAATAACCTCGAACTCCAAATTCAGAAACAGGTTGTATCAAAGTTGCAGGAAACCCACTGCTATCTGCGTGTTCCCAACTGGTTTTACCGGGACCACCTAAACATTGTTCAAAACCACTATCACCC
>JBPCUO010000020.1:0-3346 GCA_051011135.1 Bdellovibrionales bacterium | reverse complement strand
GTGTGCAAGCCTGCCTCTTGAGTAGGAAGCCTAAAGCTGTTATCGCTTTCACCCACCTGAAAAAATCGGGTTCATTTTGATCTTTTTGCTACAGTTTTCTTTTTTTATTTATTCTTAAATTCTTAGTATTTTTGTATTTTTTGAATTTTTATTAATTTATTAATAAAATTTATTTATTAATAAATAATTTGCGTTCTTAGTTTATTTGAATTTTTATTAATTAATAATAAATAAATTTTATTATTAATTTTACGTTCTTATCATCAGAGGATTTCAATTTACTTCAGTTGAAAAATTTAGATTTAGTTTTTACCTCTACTTCTTCTAATTGATTTCTTTTCTCTGTCTTTTTCATTTTCAAAGTTATTATTAGCACCCTTACATTCGTCTGTGTCGTGTGCATTATAAACACTACAATACACCTCATTTGCGGTTTTGCACTTACCTTTATCAACAGTTTGATTTGTCACTGGCACTGATGGATCAGTAACTTTCTTACAGCAGGAATTGCGATAAGTCGTAAGTTCTGCTTTGTATTTTTCTAAAGCTGCACTTGCTGTTTCCTTTTTTTCTTTTTTATGTTCATCATCGATATCTTTAGCATTTAATTTAGCAATAAGCTCTCGATTAAATCTAAGTTTATTTTGTTTTTCTTCTAAAGATCCTTGTTTTTGAATTTTATCTTGATTGAGTTTTTGAAGCTGTTGTGAAATATTATGTTGTTTTCTTTGAAAGTTTTCCATTAAAATATTTTCTTGTTTTTTAACTGTTTTTAAATGAGTTTGTACTTTGGTGTAATAAGTTTGAACAAGTTTGTTTTTGTTTTCTTCAGCTTCTTTGGTATAAGATAAAACTTTAGCTTGTAAGCGCTTCATACCATCAAGGTACTGTTGTTTTCTTTGAGAGATTCGTTTAAGTAATTCCTTATGTCCCGTTTCTAATTCTTTAATTTGATCTTTCTGGCTTTTAATACAAAGGCTGTAATAATGTTTAAAACGAGCATCATCTTTTTGGCCTAAAGAGATTCGATTTTTGTTGAGCAATTTTGTAATGCTACTTTTTTTATAAGCTCCACTAGCAATAGCCTTTCGTCTTTGTTTTCGATAATTATAAAGTCTTTGAGAAGCCTCATTGCGACATCCAAAGAAAATTTTATTTTTGTCTGTACGAAGTTTAGTATGAGCATCTGTGACAGCATTTTCAAAAAGATGTCGGTTTTTTAAAGATTTACCAATTTCTTCTTCTAATTGTGCTATTTGCGCTTTAACATCCCCATCAATTTGTTGTTTGTTCTGTTCTAAATCAGTATCTAATTGTTCTTTAATTTGAGTAAAGTCAGCTTGAATTTGAGATTGTGTTTCTTCAAATCGACCAACTTCTTCATCAAGTTCTCCTTGTTTTTCAATGATATTACCTTGTATTTCTGAAATGTCTCCGGTTAAGCTTTCAACGCCTTCTTCGTATTTTTCAAGATCCTCTTTGGCTTGTTCAAGAGCTTTTCCAGCCAGCTCAGGGCATATTTTTTTTGAATTTCCAATAGATTTTGGAACAGAAATACATCGTCTTAATGGATTCTCAGAATCATCATCAAGATCATCAAGATCAAAATTTCCTTCAGGGCATAAGGTACAGCTTTCTAGAATCGTATTACATTTCCAAACCTCTTTACCATAACATTTGCTTGTTAAATCTGAGCTTGCGTTACGAAAGTTGGTAGCAGCAGTTGTGCATTCAGTTTTAGCTTGTTGGAGGGCATAAGCTTCATAAGCTCTTGTTCCGCCAGAAGCAGGCAAAGTAGTGGTAGGAGGACAAGCACCACCAATAGGAAGCGACCCATCAGGACAAATAGCGCTACTATTAAAACCATAAAACAAAGAAAGAATACAAAAGATTGTTAAGAATTTTGCAGAAGATAAAAGGCCTTTTTTGTTCATAGTTTTATTATGAGGATTTTCCTCATAAAATGAAAGCTTTTTTAAGATTTATAGCTCGTTTTCCGCCTGCTTTTAAGTCTTTAGTTTTCTTTTCTGTGTCTTTTTGATACATTTTATGGCTTATAGATTATTGTTTTTAAACAAGCTAGAGACGAGGATACAAGCCATGTTTTTAAAATTTTTTCTAAAAAAAGTATTTAAAAAAATATCTCATAGTATGTCTTTATTATCAAAAAAAGGGAGTCGATTTATGTCAGAAAGTACTTTTAAAGAAAAAGTGTTTGTCAGCTTTATGGCTTGTTTTGGTTTTACACTGATTTATTTTCTTTGGATTTTTTTAAGTCTTCCTCGTTTATTAAGCATGGAAGATTATAAACCTCCCTTGCTTGCAGAAATTTATGATCGAAACGATAAAAAAGTTGGTGAATTTTTTAAAGAAAGACGAGTCTTATTTGATTATGAATCCATGCCTAAGTACCTGATCTCTGCTTTTGTGGCAGCAGAAGATGGCGATTTTTTCACCCATAAAGGTTTGAATTACAAAGCCATTGCAAGAGCTTTTTTAGCGAACTTAAAAGCAGGTCGAAAAGTTCAAGGAGGATCTACTATTACTCAACAAGTTGCCCGGTCACTTCTTCTTTCTTCTAAAAAAACTTACACTCGAAAAATCAAAGAAGCTATTTTGGCACTTCGTATGGAAAACTCTTTAAGCAAACAAGATATTTTATATATTTATTTGAATCAAATTTATCTGGGCCACGGAGCTTATGGAATTGAGATGGCGTCTAAAATTTATTTTCGAAAATCTGTAAAAGATATCACTATCGAAGAAGCCGCTTTGTTAGCAGGTCTTCCTAAAGCGCCAAGTCGCTTTTCTCCTATTTTTTATCCTGAAAGAGCTAAAAATCGTCAGATCTATGTGTTAAATCGCATGAAAGAAGAAGAGTTTATCACACAAAAAGAGTTTAAAAACCTACTTGCAAAATCTATTAAAGTTTATGCAAGAGAAAATTTTAACATTCAAAGCCCTTATTATTTAGAGACAGTTCGACAACTCTTATTACTGCATTTTGAGATGGATGATATTTTAGAATCAGGGTTTAAAATTTATACATCCTTAGATTTGGCAAAACAACAAGCCGCTCGAAAAGCTTTAAAACAAGGTCTAGAAGATCTTGATAAAAGACAAGGCTTTCGAGGCGTGAGACAAAGAGCCTCTTCTAAAGAAGAAAGAGAAAAATTTATACAAAAAATGAAAAAAAAATTGAAACGAGAAATACAAACGCATCTTATTTTACCGGGATTTAAATTTGAAATGCTTGCTCAAGGGGAGTTCTCACGAGATTCTTTTAAAATGCTTTCTGAAGATATTAAACAAGCCAAAGAGGAAGTTTTATCTTTAAAAGGAAAAG
>JBPCUO010000019.1:0-3373 GCA_051011135.1 Bdellovibrionales bacterium | reverse complement strand
GCTTTCTATCTTCTAGTGCTTTACGCTTCTGTTGCTCTTGAGTTTGTTCTTCGATAGCCTTAGCTGCCTTATCCTTAAACTCATCAGTAGTATAGTCTTCTAAGAAGTCATTTGAATCTAAGTTCATAGCTTCAATTAACTTAGTAGCTAATACTGCCGGTGCTTCAGGTCTGATTGTCATACCTGCACCTGCTTCATTAAGACCAGGTAGTATCTGACCACCTAATGCTTGAAGCTTCTGTATCTGACTACTATTAGAGTTCTCTCCGATGTCTAACATTATCTCTACGTCTAAATGTAAAGGTAATGTAGAAGGATTAATAGACGCATATACACCATTCTTATAGATCATCATATTAGTATTCATATGAGTTCTCATGGTCTTATATACACCTTCAATCATTCTCTTAAAGCCTGTCTCAGCAAACCTACGTGCGATATGCTGTATTCTCTTCTGAGAAGCAGACTGAACAGATTGCATCTTCTCTTCACTATTACCTGATACATATAAAGTATCATTTAAACCTTGAGCAGCTTTACTCATTCCAGTAGCTTGTTCTTTAATTAACTGTAAGTGCTCTAATAGAGGAACAGTTCCAGTGGATATAGCTTCTGGTGGTAAAGGAGCAACAGCTGTAGCAGGATTACCATTAGTAGGTATTATCTGCTTAGGCTTCATGTTCTGTAATGCTGAGAAGTCGACTGTATTAGGATCAGCTAGCTTAGGAGAGTAGTTAGTTAAGTATGTATTCTCAACAAACCCTCTTAATATAGCAGTAGATGCTAATGTACTAGATCTAGTAAAATCAGCCATAGATAGACCATAGAATTCATGGGGTATATCTATAGGAGATAATGAAGCTAATGGTACATCTTCAACATCTTCTTCAAATAGAATCTGTTGTGATGCTATAATGAAATGCTTTAACTCAGCTATCCCATCTCCATCTCTATCTACATTAATCCAACATTCAGTAACAGTTATCTCTCTATTAGCCTCTACAGGAAATAGATCTTGTGCTACAGAACCTTGCCAATACTCTTGACCAGTTACTTGCTTTCTTGTAGCTATATCTTCAGAATATCTAGCATTACCTAACCACTGCTCATCTTGACCGAGTACATCCCAGTCTTTAATGCTTTCAGCTACATCAGGCCATTGCTTTCTAATCTCAGATCTAGTCATATCCACTTGGATACCTACGAAAGAAGCATCGTTTATGCGAGTTGCATCGCGAGAGATACGAAAATTTTCCGGTGGAACGTTTTCCAATTTGACTCTAGATTTATTAATCTTGCGTCTTAGTCTTACGTTAACGTACACTAACTCGTTCTCTTCACCGTTAACCTTATTCTCATATTCTAGATCTCCTACTATCTCTACAGATTCATCTGCCAGTAGCTCATCTAATCTCTCTTGAGAAATTTCTGCGTATTCTTCTATATTATAGTCGAAATCCTCTATATAATCCCATCTTACTATGCCATTCTTCCATAACAAAGCAGACTTCATCCAGGATTGGAGTATCTCCCAACCATTATTCTTCTTAAAGATACAGTAGTTAGTTACCATAGATGCTTTCCTAGCTGCATCATATGCACCTGGGGTATCATCATATGGGGTAAACCTAGCGACTTTACCGTTATTTAGAAACAAATCAGTCAATACTGCTGTATATGCTTCAATAACTTCTGTCGTACTTGTATCTACTATCGTACTAACACCTTGAGGTGCTAAGTGGTCTTGTGGAACACCAGCATATTCTAAGGTAGACTTCAATCTTTCACGTGTAAGGTCTGAAGAGTTCAACCAGTCACCTATAGAATTCTGTACTCCAGACTCTATGAGGTTAACTAACTGCTCATCTGTTACCTTTTCACCCTTGAAGTTACCTGTAGTAGGATAAGTGGGACCAGCAGGACCTTTTCCTGTTGATATTGCCATTATCTCCTACCTCCGTTAGGTGTAATAATCTTCTTCGCTGCCTCTAACTCCTTACCACTATATGAACCTACCTTAGTTATAGGCACGGGACGTTCTGCTTTAGGTGGAGCTTTGCGGGAATCTTGTTGTATATATCTTGACATGATAACCTCCATCGGTTTCTAACTGTCTAACAAAGGCATCATGCCTCTTATAAGTCCAGGTTATCCCACCTGCCTGGCCAGGTTGAGGACAATGGGAATCTTTAAAGCCAGTTTGTGTTATCCGGCTTCCAGTCACTGACCCTTTGCTTCCAACTAACGTTGTTAGTCTGCAATCGATCCCAGTGAGTACGTAAAACTTCTGCACAAATAGCTAATGAGATAACAGTATCGTCATTACAACCCGGTGCAGCCTCAGTTTTACCTGTGTCTGTAGCAATATAGTCCTTCAATTCCTGTATAATCACAGGAGAAGGTATCATTACTTCCTCATTGTCTATTAAGTTCTTCAGGTTACCTATGATAGCGGGCTTAGTCGCTGAGGTAGTCCTAAAGCCTAATCTCTCTCCTTCTTCATTACTAACATTAGCTACCTTAGTTTGTCTATATAGGTTAACATAACCCATATGGTCCAGTCTCTGTAGTGTAGCAATACCCATAGAGTTACTTTCTACGGCTAAGAAGGCATTATTATAGTATCTACCTAAATAAAATAACAGTTCTCCCCACATAGATGGGTCAATCCTGTTGTTCCTATATAGAGCTACTATTTCGTATCTATTGTTCATAACGACTGCTGATGAGTAATCTTGGCCCACGCCGAGACTCACATCCGCCCCTATTATATAGGGTTCTTCCCAGCTAGGATAGTCATAGATGTACAAATTACCCTCTCTATTCTCTTCCATGAACTTACTTGCTGGATCCCATTCGGATCTCTTAAGTACTTTCTGTGGTATGAGGGCATCTAGCTTCTCTACGTTGAACACGTTACTTCCAGAGACAATAAAAGCTTCATCTGCAGATGCTGGATATTCCTGTTGGAACTTTAGCTTCCCGCCTTCTGCTACTTTTAGCCTTCTCCAGTATAATTGGTCGTTAGTTAATTCGTATTTCTCTTGTAATTTCTCTTCTTCAACTGTAAGTTCCATTCCTTCATGAGCTGGACGCTTGTACTCGGGAGTAAGAAACCAAGGGAGGAATATAGGTATGTATTCATTGTCACCTGCCACTGCTCCTTTCCATAGACGATAGAATTCGCCTTGAGCTCCGTTTGCTGTTGATTCTAAAATTACTTCTGTACCGGCTGCTTGGGATATACCCTGGAACAAACCACTTAATATCTTCTCATCGTGTTGCCAGAAGGCTACCTCTGAGGCGTGTAAGATAGTTGGAGTTGTACCTCTACCAGCTTCGGGTGAACCCGCGGTATATAATCTATAACTTG
>JBPCUO010000018.1:0-11445 GCA_051011135.1 Bdellovibrionales bacterium | reverse complement strand
CTCTGGATTAGCCCGATTTGTAGTGATTAAAAGAGCCCTTTCTCAGTACTCTGATAATAAAGAATTTAGAGATATGTTCAAAAATGAAGGAAAAGTGGCTTGTAATCTAAAGCATAGAAGCATAGCTCCTATGTACGATTTTGGTATTGAAAATCATCAATTTTACCTAGCCATGGAATATATCTCTGGAAGAAATCTAAGAGAAGTCTCTAGAAAAGTACAAAGCCTTAAAAAAGCAATTGATCTGCAATATGTTGTTTATATCATCAAAGAAATTGCTTCTGGTTTAAGCTATGCTCACAATGCCATTGAGTCTAACACAGGGCAGCCATTAAATTTAATTCATAGAGATGTGAGCCCTCAAAACATCATGTTAAGTTTTGATGGAGAAATACGAGTGATTGATTTTGGTATTTCTAAAATTTCTAATACAGACCTTACTCGACCTGGGCATCTTAAAGGAAAATTTAGCTACATGAGTCCAGAGCAAGCAAGAGGTGAAGTTGTTGATAACCAAACCGATGTTTTTTGTTTAGGAATTATTTTATGGGAATTATTATCTAATCAACGATTATTCTCTGCTAAAAACGAAATGGACGCTCTTCAAAAAATAAAAACTTGTAAGATTCCAGATTTAAAAAAAATCAATCCAAGTATCCCCAATGAACTTGTAGAGATCGTTAATAAAACTCTTCAAAAAAATAAAAACTTAAGAACCAAAAAAGCCTCTATTTTAGAAAAAGAATTAAATATTTTTCTCAATAAAAATTATCCAGAATTTTCTCAATATGATTTTATGTCTTTTATCAAAGGTGTCTACTCTAAAGAAATTTTAGAAGAAAGAGAAAAACTAACTTTATTTTCAAAAGATTTGAAACAGCACTTAAAAGAAAATGATCTTTCTAATTTTTCTGAACCTAATGAAATTATGAACAACTTAAACCTTCCTAGTTTAGAAGATGACAATTTTGGAAAAGATATTACGCATACCAAAACAAAATCTCAAATTGAAGAAGAGCCAACACAAGTTTCTATTTCAGAAAGTCAATCTGCAACTCGAACTGAAAAATTTGCTCAAACTGCAGATTTTAAACAAGAAAATACAGTTGTTCCTAAACAAAAAGTTTCCAGCTCTAATCGAAACAAAAAACAACCCGATGCTTCAAGCCTTGAATTGATTGATAATAAAGAATATTTTTCATCTTACTCAAATCCCAACAAAACAAAAAATAAATTTAAAACAAACACGAACACCTATAGTCGAAACGCTCAATTAGATAATGAAAAAAATGTTGATACAATTAAAAATGTAGTCGGCTTCGGTTTAGCAATGCTGATTTTATTTGGAGGTTTTTATATTTTTAAAAATAAAGAAAATATTGCTTCTTCAAAAGTATTTGATCAAATGATTCAAAAAAAGGCAGTTCCTAATAAAGAAAACTTAAAAAATTCAATCACTGTAGAATCTGAAGAACCAAAAAGAACCGTTAGCAACTTTTCAAAGAAGATTTTGATACAAAGTAACCCATCAGGAGCTATTATTTATGCTAATAATAGAATTATTGGAACTTCTCCTACTTTAATAAAAATAAATTTGAACGCTGTTAGTGAATTAAAAATTAAAAAAAATGGATACCACTCTTATACAATTTCAAAAAATCAAATTCAAAAAATAAACAATTCTATCAGCGTATCTCTTCAAAAAGATTTAGGGCAAGTTAGGCCACAAACAATCACTATAATTAAATAAACAAGATTGACTTTTTAACTTCTCTAGTCATAATATCTCTTTTATGAATCCAAGATTTAAAAAATCTATTAAACATGTCGCTATTATTTATAGATCTAAAAACTCTAAAACCAGACAAACGATAAAAGATATTGAGTCTTTTTTATTTCAAAAAAACATAGCCACTAAAATTTTTTCACAAAAAGATATCTCTTCAAAAAAAGTAAAAGGAGATTTGATACTCTCTTTAGGAGGAGATGGTACTTATTTAAAATCTATCCAATCTAATCCTCAAATGCCAATTCTTGGTATTAATATGGGCTCTCTAGGTTTTTTAACCCCTCACGAAGTCGAAAGAACCCTTCCTATTTTAGAAAAAACTTTAAAAGGAAAAATGTTTTCTAAAAAAAATTATTTTCTAGAAACTCAAATTTATAAAAATCAAAAAAAAGATTTTAATCCTAAAGACTTTTTAAAAACTCACAAAAAACCTTTAAAAAAATTTTTAGGAACCAATGATATTGTGATCGAAAGAGGCTCTTTCAGTCATTTGATTTCTTTATCTATTTATATTAATAAACAATATATTTATTCTTTAAAATCTGATGGATTGATTCTGTCTTCTCCTATAGGCTCTACAGCTTATAATTTAGCGGCTGGAGGGCCTATTCTTCATCCTGAAAATCAATCTATCGTTATCACCCCTATTTGTTCCCATAGCTTAACCAATCGACCTATTGTTATTAATGACAAATCTCAAGTGATTTTGAAAATTGATAAGCACAAAGCTTTTTTAACAATAGATGGAGAAATTAAAGAAAAAATATCTTCTGAAAAGTTGCTTTTGATTCAAAAAACCAAAGATTTTTTTACTTCTTTAACAGAAGAACAAGAAACAGAATTTCCTTTATTAAGAAAGAAATTAAAATTTGGTCAAAGAAATTAAGCTTGGTCTATATCTATATCTTCATTTAAAAAATCGATACTCGATTCAAAAGGAGAATCAGATTGGATGGTTTCTTCTTGGTGGCTATTGTTTTTCTCCCAATCAATAGACATTTGATGATCTACAGCAGTTTCTTCTTTTTTCATAAGATTTTTTTGCTCATACTCTTTGGCTTTTAAAAGAAGCTTATCTTTTAAACTCATTTTAACTTGTTTTGTTGGCTCTTCTGGTTGAGGCGAATCTTCTGTCTCTAAATTATTATTTTGAGATGCCAGATTTTCCTCTTCTGAACTTTCTTCTTCTAAATTTTCAGGCCTTGAACTTTTATCAAAAGCCGCTGCTTTTTCTTTTAAACTTTCATGAAGAGATCTCGTTCCTTGATTTTTAAAACCAGTAGCGATCAAAGTAACACTTAAATCTTCTCCCATAGAATCATCAATAACAGCTCCCACAATAATATCTGCATCAGGGTCAGCCACTTTTGTTAAACAAGAAGTCGCTTGATTCACTTCTAATAAAGACAGATCTTTTCCTGATCTAATATTAACAATCATTCCTTTAGATCCTTCAATAAAAACATCATCTAATAAAGGGGAAGAGATCGCTTGAGTAACAGCATCAATTGCTCGTTTTTTTCCTCGAGCAGTTCCGACACTCATAAGAGCCATACCCTTATTGGACATTACTGTTTTTACATCTGAAAAATCAAGGTTAATTAATCCTTGAACACTCACCAATTCTGCAATCCCTTGAACGGCTTGTAATAAAACTTCATCGGTCTTTTTAAAACCTTGAAGTAAAGAAACACTCTGGCCAGAAATTGTAAATAACTTTTCATTAGGTATTGTAATTAAAGTGTCTACATATTTTTTTAACTCGAAAATTGCTGTGTCAGCATATTGCTTTCTTCTTCTGCCTTCAAAAAGAAAAGGAGAAGTTACAATTCCTACAACCAAAGCTCCAAGTTCTTTAGCTGCTTCAGCCACAATAGGAGCTCCACCAGAACCTGTTCCGCCTCCCATACCTGCTGTAACAAAAACCATATCTGCACCTTTAAGTTTGCTGATAATTTCTTCATAAGATTCCATAGCGGCACGACGACCTATTTCAGGATTTGCTCCAGCCCCTAAACCTTTTGTAAGTTTTTCTCCTAATTGAATTTTAACTTTTGCGGAACAAGACGATAATGCTTGAGCATCTGTATTGACAGCAATAAAAGTCACTCCTTTGATACTAGCTTTAATCATGGTTTGAAGAGCATTACAACCTCCACCACCAACGCCAACGATACGAATATCTGCTTTTAATTTTTTATCCTTATCTTCTACTAACATCATAAAAGCCTCCTCACTAAAATAAATCTTTTAAACCAAACCATCTTGATGCAGATAAATCTTTAGATAAAAATTCATCTTTTAAATAATATTGTTGAGCAATAGCAAAAGTATTTTTTTGATGAAGATTATTTTCTTTTAATGAAACTTCATAAGGGTAAGAAACGGGTTTGCCAAGATTATTTTTTGCCATATCTAAAAATCCTTTTAAAAGAGATGTCGAGCCTGTAAAAACATAGCCTATATTTATTTTATCTTCTATTTGTTTTAAATCCATGTTTTCTTTAATTTTTTGAAATAAAACTTTTGCAACTTGCTCTAAAGTATCTGCAAAAAGTTTATAAGAAAAAAACATCCCTTCCCCTTCGGTCATTTCTACTTGCTTTTCCTCATCAATAGAAGAGGTCTCTAAATTACCCCAACGCTCTTTTAATTTTTCAGCAGATCGAGGTGAAATTTGAAATTTTTGAGCTAAAGCTAAAGAAAAATGCTCTCCTCCAATAGGAATCTCGCACATATCCAAAATTTTTCCCTGATGATAAGTAATTAATCGACTCGACTTATGTCCTATATCACACAAACAAACTCCTTCTTTTTTTTGAGAAAAATGAGTTAAGTGCATCCCAAAAGAAAACAGATTGTTCACAAAAGCTCTGGGTTTAACACCTAAAGATCTTAAGACTTTAGTCACATCCTGCAAGTAAAATTGAGCAATGGTTAATATGTAAACCTCGACTTCGAGTCTTAAGCCAGAAAAGCCTATAGGGTTTATAATTCCCCTTTTTCCATCCACTATAAAATCTTGAGGATGATGATGCAAAAGCAGGTGCTGATAAGGAACAGGAACAGCGCAAGCAGTTTGTATTGCTAAATCTCGATCTTTTTTTGTAACTTCTCTTGAAGGTAAAGCAGCCATACCATGAGATTGAAAAGAGCGAAAAGGAGTGCTAAAACCCAAAACCACTTCAGAAAAAAAAGTATTAGAAAGTTTTTCAGAATTTTCTAATACATCAGCAGCGACAGAAGTTAACTCTTGAAAATCAACAATTTTACCTCCCTCTAAACCCTTGCATTTTTTTTCATAAAAAGATAAAAATTCTAAATCTTGATTTTTTTTATAAGAAACCGTACATCGAATCGAAGAAGATCCAAAATCTAAACTTGCAAGAACATTATCATCATTGAATTTAAAACGAGCCATGAAGCCTTCCCTGGTTGCTCTTTCAGGGTAACTCTATTTAATTTTATTGACAATAATTTTCTTATCAAAACGAGCGTCCAAACGATATTTATAAGAATTCTCGTTGCTCATATAACTGAGAACAAAATTAATATTTTGAACCTTTTTTAAATTTAGATCCCCCTGCCATTCCACAATAAAATCGTTAGGCATTAAGTACAGGAGGAAGCTATTGTTTTTTTTGTTGTATTTAATTTCAGAAATATTATCAGTAATAATCTCGCCTTTTTGAGGTAAAAAAGACAGAAATTCTAGAGCCTTTTTTCTTAAATTTTTACTCTTCCATAAAGCCTTTCCTCTTAAAATAGGAAAGTCTAAAGATTGTTTGTAGTTCATTTTATATCTGATATCTCCCTCATAAGATAAGGCAAAAAAATCTTTTTCATCTTTTAAAATAAGAGCTATAGGATGATCTTGCTCTAAAAAGATAATAATTTTATTAGGCAATCGACGAACACTATAAATATTTCCTACATTATATATTTTTTTAATATCACTTACTATTTTTTTAAGATCGACTTTCCATATAGGAATTCCTTTATAATTTTGAATCTGTTTTTCTATTTTTTTTTGAATTCCTTTTTCAGAAATAGATTTTTTAATGGAAGGATCTATTTTTAATTCTAAATGATGAACTTTTGAAAAAGAAAAAACCAGAAAGCAAGATAAGAAAAAAACAGAAAGAAAAAAAAGACGAAGAAAAAAAACCATTTTTTAAAAAGCATAATCTCTTGTTGCACAATTTATAATTTTTTGAATCAATTCTTGAAAAGAAATTTTATCATGGGCTGCGCTTTTAGGAAGTAAAGATGTTTGTGTTAATCCTGGAAGAGTATTCACTTCAAGCAACCAAGGTGTTTTCTTGTTTTCAACAAGAAAATCAGCTCTTCCATAACCCCGAACATTTAAAAGAGAAAAAACTTTTTCTGAAATGTTTTTTATTTTTTCTAGAACGAATGGGTCTAATTTTGCAGGAATATGATACTCAGATAAGCCTTTTTCATATTTTCTTTTATAATCATAGAAGCCTCCTTTTGGAACAATTTCCAAAGGAGTTAATATTTGTCCATCCAGATAAGAAACAGCAACCTCTTGACCAGAAATATAATCTTCTGCAAATACAAATCGACCAATTTTTTTTGAATTCTCAATAGATAGTTCCAGATTTTTTTTATCTTTAACAATAGAAGTTCCTAAAGTGGATCCTCCATGAGAGGCTTTTATAACAACAGGGTATTGGGTAATATTTTGAGAAGTGTTTTCCTCAGAGATTTCAAAAAAATCAGGAGTTGCTATTTGATTTTGAATACAATATTTTTTAAAAAAAATTTTATCCATACAAATAGAACTGGTTAACACTCCACTGCCTGTATAAGGAATAGAAAGCATTTCACAAATTCCTTGCAAGCATCCATCTTCTCCATAAGGGCCATGAACCGCTAAAAAAGCAAGATCTGGTTTTTTATCTAATAAAACCTGGAAAAGATTCTTATCTGCGGGAACTAAAAAATAAGAATAAGATAACTCTTTAAAAACTTTTTCAATGGCTTGAGAAGTTTGGGCGCTGATTTCGCTTTCAAAACCTTTGTCTTTATAAATAAGAGCAATGACTTTATTTTTCATAAGGCAAATCCTTCCAACGACCAACATAATGAATTTCTGGCTCTAATAAAATATCAAATTTGTCACAAACTGTTTTGCGAATATTTTGAATCAATTCATTAATATCTTTAGCAGTTGCCTGACCTTTGTTAATAATAAAATTACAATGTTTTTCAGAAATAACAGCTCCACCTTTTTGTATCCCTTTTAACCCGCTTTTTTCAATTAATTGACCAGCATACTGAGAGTGCGGATTTTTAAAAACAGAACCACAGCTGGGCCAATCTAAAGGTTGTGTTTTTCTTCTTTTTTTAAGTTCTGTTTTTATATACTGATTCAAATCAACCTCTTGTTCCATACCCCAACTCAATTGAGCTTCTAAAATAACTCCCTTTTTCCAACCTGAAGTTTTACGATACTCCCAATCCACATCTTTTTTATGATAACGATGAATACCCTCAAAAGTCACGACATCAAACCAATCTACAATTTCAGAAAATTCAGTAGGTTTCCTATTTTGAGATCCCACTCCAGCATTCATAACAATGCCACCTCCCACATCTCCCGGAAGACCCGTTAAAAAAAGAGCGGGAATTAATTTATGTTTTTTAAAAACTAGCATTAATTGAGATTTAGGCACGCCCGATTCAGCTCTGATTTTTAAATGATGATCTTCTTGTTTAAAATCCACTTGATTGAGCTGACGAGTACAAATCACGAGACCTTCCACACCTTCATCACTAATTAAAACATTAGTTCCTCCTCCTAAAACAGAAAAAGGAAGTTTCTTGTTTTTAGCCCAAGATAAAGCTTCTTGTAACTCTTCTTTATTACTAGGCTGACAAAAATAATCGGCAACGCCTCCTACTTTCCACCAGCTCCATGCTCTTAAATTTTCTTTTTCTTTTATATCCATATTATGATTTGTTTCTGATATTTTTTAAAATATTTTCCCCAAAACGATAAACAGAGCCTGCTCCTAAAGTCACAAAAATATCTCCTGACTTAAGAAAAGAACTCAAATGAGAAGTAATATTTTTATCTTCTATAAAAGAAATATCAGGATGAGAACATTGTTTAACAAAATTTTTAGAATCAATTCCTTTTAAAGGCAGCTCTCCTGCTGAGTAAACTTCAGAAATAAAGACGCAATCAGCATCACTGAAAGCATTTAGAAAATTCTTCCAACACGATTGAAAACGAGTGTAACGATGAGGTTGGAATAAAACAACTTTTCTACGATTGGGATATTGTTGTTTAAAAGTAGATAAAACAGCCCCAACTTCTGTAGGGTGATGAGCGTAATCATCAAAAAATAAAATATCCTGATGAGATCCTTTGGATTCCATTCTTCTTTGCACGCCTTTAAAGTTGGTTAATCCTTTAAATAAATCTTCTTTTTTAAGACCAGATTGCCAAGAACACACTAAAGCTCCTAGGGCATTTAAAGCATTGTAATCTCCTTTAAGAGGTAAATGAATCTCTCCCCATTTTTGTTTTTTATGTTCAATCACATAATAGTCTTTTTCTTTTTTTAAAATAAAATCATTATGCGATTTAAAACCATAGAGCCATCTCTTTTTAGAAGAATGTGATTCCACAATCTCTTTAACATGAGGACAATCTCCACAAGCAATCACCGATCCATAAAAAGGAATCTTTTTTAAAAAATTAGAAAAACTTTTTTTAAGTTTTGAAAAGTCTCCATAAAAATCCAGATGATCATCATCTATATTTGTTAAAACAACAAGTTCTGGATATAAGTGATGAAAACTTCCATCACTCTCATCGGATTCAGCAATGAACCATTCGCTTTTTCCAAGATGAGCTGTGGATTGAAACAAATCAATTCGACCTCCAGCCACAACAGTAGGATCTCTTCCTGCATGAGAAAAAATAGAAGCTAATAAAGCGGTTGTTGTTGTCTTTCCATGAGTTCCAGCCACAACAATACCTTGTTTAAGTCTCATCATTTCTGCCAGAGCTTCAGCTCTTCGTATCACTGTTAAACCTCTTTGATGAGCTTCTACAAGCTCTACATTATCAGATTGAACAGCACTAGAATAAACAATAATATGAGTATCCTGATGAATATGAGAAGGCTTATGACCTATAAAAATAGGAATGCCAATATCTTTAAGATGTTTCACTTGAGGGCTATCTTGCAAATCACTTCCTGTGACATGAGTTCCTAAATTATGAAGAAGCTCAGCCAAACCGCACATGCCAATTCCACCTATGCCAATAAAATGGAGATTCTTTTTTTGTAACTGTTTCATAAGATTATTTAAAGCGCTGACCCTCAAGCCATTGAGCTATTGTCTTAGCTCCCTTTGTTTTAAAGTTATTAAAAAGAGAAGAAGCCATGGCCTCTCTCTTACTCCTATTTGATTTAAGAGATAAAACTATATTTTTAAAACTTTCAACATTAAAATCACTTTCTTTAATCATTTCTACCTGCTTTTGAGCCTCAAGTTTTAAAGCATTTTGCAATTGATGCCCTCCTGCAGAGTGAGACAAAGGGATAAGAACTAAAGGTTTTTTAAAAGAAGCAACTTCAAAAATAGTTCCTGAACCTGCCCTTGCAAGAATAAGATCAGCCTCTTGATAATATTTAGAAATATCAGAGATAAAACCTAAAGCTTGAATTCCATTGAGATCTTTATAAATCTTTTCAATTTGAGAATAAAATTTCTGGCCTGTTTGGTGATAAATAAAAAGATCTTCTCGCCATTTTTCATCTTGAACAGCTCTCACAAGAACTTGATTCAATAATAAAGAACCTTGGCTTCCCCCTACTACAAAAATTTTAAAAAGATCTTTTTCTAATTTTTGAGGATTAAAATTCTGATGTTTGATTAAAGAATCTCTTAAAGGGTAACCACAAAGGATTTGTTTTTTCTTTGGTAGACCTTTGACATTAGGAAAAACTGTAAAAATAAAAGGTATAAAAAAAGAAAGGTATCGATTGGCAAGTCCGCTTGTTGAATTTCCTTCCCAAGCAAAAACAGAACAGCGATTCAAAAGACCCGCTAATAAAACAGGACCCGTTATGGATCCTCCTGTACCAAAAACAGAAGTAAAATTATTTTTACGAATCCAAAAAAAAGATTTTAAAAATGCAAGAGGCAATTGAAATAAAGTTTTAATTCGAGCTCCAAAACTTTGCCCTTGAGCCAAGCCTCCAAGAGGTATTTCATAAACAGGATATTGAAATTTAGAAAAAATATTTCGCGCCATAGATCCACCGGAATGAACAAAATGAATTTCAACATGAGGATTCAGATTTTTTAAAGATTCAGCAACAGCGAGAGCAGGGTAAATATGTCCACCAGATTTTCCAACAACCATTCCAATTTTTTTCTTTGTTTCCATCTTTTATCCTAAATTTGATTATCTCTTTCTAAAGACATTAACCAACCAAAAAGAAGAAAGGTACAAACCAATGAACTTCCTCCATAACTTAAAAAAGGTAATACTAAACCTTTTGTAGGTACGAGACCTAGATTAACAGCGCTATGTATTACAACACTTGCAGAAAAAATAAACACTAAACCAAACGCTAAAATTTTTTGATACTCATCATAAATTTTTAAAACCACTTTAAATCCTGTAAAAACTAAAACTCCATAAACAAGAAATAAAATAAACAAACCTAAAAAACCCATCTCTTCACCTAAAACAGATAAAGTAAAATCTGTATGCGCTTCTGGCAAAAAGAATAATTTACTTTGCCCTTTACCTATCCCTGTCCCAAAAAGCCCTCCCGAATGAATTCCTAATAAACTTTGTATCACTTGAAAACCTTTTCCTGTTGGATCTTGCCAAGGATTTAAAAAAGCCTCCCATCTTGCAAAACGATAAGGTTGACTTTTGATAAGCCCATAAAAAAGAGCAGAGACGCTTAAACCAATTAAAACAACATATCTCCATTGTAAACCTAAAACAAAAAAAATAGATCCACTCAGAAGAAACAAAAGCACTATGGTTCCAAAATCAGGTTGTAAAATTAAAATCAACATAGGAAATCCTAAAGCAAAACAAGGTATCATCCAAAAAAGTATTTTTTGCAAAGGCCATGTTTCTTTTAAAACAACAAGATAAGCAATAATAAATGGTGTTGTTACTTTTAAAAGCTCTGAAGGTTGAAATCGAAAACCTAAAGGCAATTGCAACCACCTTGAAGAGCCACTCACACTCACACCTATTTTTGGAATTAAAGTTAGCATCAAAGTCATCACTGAAAAAAACCATAAAATCAATCCTAAATAACGATTGAATCTCCAAGGAATATAACTCAATACAAAAAATAAAAAAAATCCAATCAGAGTAAAAATCAATTGTCGATTAAAAAAGTAAAGTCCATTGTTGTAATTTTCTGTCGCAAAAATATAAGACGAACTATAAACTTGAATCAATCCCAATCCAGATAAAAAGAAAATACAAAGAAGAATATTTTGGCTATAAGGAGTTTTTAACATATTCTTATTTCTAAGATGACTTAGTAAGAGTAAAAAAACAACTTAGGATTAATTTTCTTTAAGACCTATTAAGCCTTTTTTCACATAAAAGGCATTTATATAGCCTTTTGCCC
>JBPCUO010000017.1:0-4310 GCA_051011135.1 Bdellovibrionales bacterium | reverse complement strand
CTAAAACTAAAAAAAGAAAATAAAAAAAGAATTAAAGTAATGCTTCTTTTAAAAGCAACCATGATCCATAATTTTTTAAATACTATCATAAAATTTTTCCTTTCTAAGCCTTAATAGGTTAATACTTCTTCTTTTGTTTCTTTATAAGAAGATGCCCCTACATTTAATAAATAAACATTACGCTTGTTAGTTTTTAACTTAACCTTTAAAGACCCACGATCTTCGTTTCCAAAATAACATTTTTTAGAAATGTAACTTATTCTTTCAATAGAAGATTTTTTATAACTTTCTTGATTTAGTGTTGTGCCTTTATCACAAGAACAGGCTTTCCTCTTTCCATTGGAGTTTTGACAAACAACACTAATATCAATAGGACTCTTTTTTAAAAGAGACACTGGAATATCTTGAAAAGGGTAAAAAATCTCACATTCTTTTTTAGCATTCCCAGATGCATTTACACACTGTATGCTAGGCTTTAAATTCGCAAAGAAATGAGATGCATTAATTTGAACTTGACCATCATTGTTTGAAAATAAAGTCCTCATCTTACCATCATTGTTAATAGAGTAATGGCTTAAATCCACTTCGAAAAATTGATTAAAAACATCTTCTCTAAGACTTGCTTCACTCATGCTCAATCCATATTCATACATAAAGTACATAGGATAATTTGTTTTAGAAGTTAATTTAAATTTCGTATTAAATTTACAACGAGAAGAAAATACAATACCTGTACTATTTTTTTCTTTAAATTTAACAGGATCACAAACACAATTTCCTGATTCAAAGATATCCCCCTGATCTAAAGTTTTTGAGATCTGTGGTGAAATGCAAGAAAAACCTAACCCCTGATTGAGATCATTTAACTCTATAGTGAAATTTAGAATATCTTTAAGATTCTCTATAAGAGTTGGTGTGTTAAACTCTTGCAAATTGAGTTTCATAGGTATGAAATTCATAATATTTTTATAGAAATTATCAGGAAAAAGATATTCGACAGATATTTCATTAAATGATTTAAAAGAATTTTTTCCAAACTTACCAATTTTTTTAAATGAATCAGGTTTGTGATTTTCCTTATAAAATACAGGAATAGAAGGGAATAACATGGATTCAAGGGAAACGCCTTCTCCTGAAGATTCTAATCCTTCTTCTGCAGATTTTGGAAAGAAATCAAAACTCGATTGATTGTTTTTATAATGAGGTTGCTCAATATAAGCATAGATATCAGGCAGATACAAATCGTTCCATTCATGGACATAAGGTGTTGCATTATTAATAACTTTATATTGAAACCCCCAAACTCCATTTTCAAAATTATTTCTACTTTCGAAATCTATAGAAAAAGGTAATGAAATATTTCCTGTTTTTAAGTAATTCAACTGAGGACCTAAGAGCGTTTTATTTGAATCTTTAATATAGAAATCTAAATTTTTTTCATTATAATTTTCAGCAGAAATAACTAAAGGAATTCTATCTTCTATTTTTGAATAACCTGCTATAGCTAATTTAGTATGCTTAGGTATTAAACGAAATTTTTTCTTAAATTGATTTTTAGATATAGGCAACACCAGATCATTATCTTTAATCATATATTCTGTTTGTAAATCTAGATAGAAAAATTTTTTATTATCTAATGTTAAAAAAGTATCTTCCTTTAAAACTTGAACATAACAAAGCCAACCTCTATTTGTGTTTCCACTTCTGTTATCTATGGCATAACTCTTATCAGAAACTCTAGTTACATTAGAAATTCCAGTTACACTAGGAGCTCTAGTTACATTAGAAACTCCAGTTAAATTAGAACAAGAAGTAGGTTCTTCTCCTTGATACATCCAATAAATAGAACCCGAATCGACAGATGCTTTTTTAAGCTGCTCTTGATCCTCATAATTAACTTCATTAGGTAGTTCATAATAGGCTTCATAGATATCTCTATCTAATTCAAGCGGGATTTGACCTCCATCGGGTAGCTCTACATAACAAACTGTTTTACCATTTTCTACAAAAGTCAGCGAGCTTGAAGCGCAATCTGAAGCTTGTTTTCTTTCGTATATAGGTTTCCCTAAACGAGAATAGACTTCTTCTGTTAAGCCTCTTTTCTTAATAAAATAGGAATTTATAATTTGAGCATCATGAAGAGTTTCTATAAATGTTTTATACTCTCTAGTTGTATCTACAGGACCTGAAAATTTTATATTAGAAGTATCGTTATAGTTATATACAGTCTTACTATGAGAAGGTGCTGACGGCGCACCACCCCTTCCTACTATACCTGATCCGCGTTTTGGACCGGAATAAGATGTCACTGCATAAGTTCCTGAAATTTCATAAACAGGTCTGTTTAATCTTAAATTAATTTCTTTATTATTAGGAACTCTGTAAAAGAATCCATCTTCCATTTTTTCATAAGTATAATTCTCATAAGATATTTTAAATATTTCAGATTTCTCGTAGGTTTTTTCAACAACTAAATTTATAGTTCTTTGAATCTTTAAAGGAGATTGTTGTTTATCCTTTTTATTTTTTAAGTAAAGATATATGGGAAGTTTTACTGTTTTAAATTTTTCATAACCTGTGAAAAAAGAATGAGGTTTCCATTTAATAACTAATCCTGATTTTTTATCATAACTCCAAGTTAAGCCTTTTAAAGATTTTATAAAATTTTTATCAACTTTTACATCAATATCAAAAGGTAAGTCTTTATAAATCACCCTAACATCTACAGCATGACCCGATATTTCTCCTTCTTTAAAAGGTAAATTTAAATCGTTAGATCCTTTAAAAGTCATTTGAATATAATCTTTAGATAAAAAATTCTTGTCTAAAATAGACGAATTATTTAAATCCGAATCAAACACACCTCTTCTTAAGTTTTCTGGTATGCTTTTGAGCGGATCTTGGTGACAAGAAAACAATGAAAGAAATAAAATAAAAAACCTAAATTTCAACATACTTAACTCCTTTTATATTTTACGATCCTAATGATGCTAAATCAAAAGGAAATACAATATTTAATAAACCTTTTTGCCCAAAAACATTATCAAACTTAATTTGATCAATAATTGATAGAATACAATCTGATATTTCTTTAGATTTGACTTCTGAGGTCTTATGAACTTTTGAAGAAACGACCCTGCCTCTTTGATTGATAAAAAATTGAGTCACAAAAATACCTTTTAAATTGGAATCAAATTTTAAAGCTCGATCATAGCAATTATGAATTTTTCCACTTTCTTGTAAAATTCTACGCTCTACTAAACTAAAATCAAAGCCACCACCCTCAAGATTTATAGTTGAAGATTCGGAAAGATTTTCTCCGCCTCCAGAGCCCACTAAGCTTACTTTACCATAGCCTGCTTTTCCTCCACCAGAAGCTCTGCCTTTGGTGCCGTAGCCTCCGCCACCTTTAATATTTCCTCCAGAGCCTAAAGCTTGAGTCACCATTCCTTTTCCATAAACAGAAGCTTGAACTCCTCCACTTCCTTTAGAAGAAGCGATAGATCTTAAGCCTGGTCCACTGGAAACGCTATTAGCTCCTAAATTCAAACCACCTTGTTGCTTAGAAGAATTTTTAGACAAACTTCCCAAAGCGGCTAAAGCTCCCATACGCTTTAAAGATTTTTTAACAGGTTTCTTTCTTGTTCTCACCTTGCTCTTACGAGAAAAATTACTACGACTATTTAAAACCACTTTTTCTGGAGTTATAATTCGTGGTGGTTTTATAATTTTTACAACCTGTGGCTCTATTTGTTGTTCTTCTTCGATCGTTGGCTCCCCACCATAAAAAATTAAAGCTCCTATTATAAAAACCAAAAAGACACTCATAACAGATTTAAGAGATAACCAAAAATCTTTTAAATCTTCTTGAGGCACTTTTGGAGATGGAGAAATTTGAGAAACTTCATCAACCACTTCCAAATAATAATCTGCAAAAACAGGATATTTATCTTTTTGAAACTCATCCATCCTGATTTCTTTTAAAATCTTAATCTGTTTTTTTTCTTTTTCAGATAAAGGAGTTAAAGAGGAAATATCAAATCGCCCTTCTTTTTTTCTGTAAAGCAAATACAGTTTATCTACATGACAATTAAATAATCTTACGACCTGATTGTTTTGATTTTTTAAAACTAAATTTTTCATTTCACACTCTTTACATTAAAAATTCTCTTTGAGATATTTGTTTTTATATTAAAAACTTCACTTTCAACCAGGCTTTCTCCCTCAACTTTCAAACCCTGTGAAGTTTGAAACAATCTTTTTTTACCTCGAATTAAAAGAGGGCGAAAAGAATAATTTTTATCGCCAAT
>JBPCUO010000016.1:0-5855 GCA_051011135.1 Bdellovibrionales bacterium | reverse complement strand
GACATGGGTTCAATTCCCATCACCTCCACCATTCTTAAAAAAATTTTTAGCGCGAAAAGAATATTGCTTCACCAATTTTAGAATTTAAAAGACTAAGCTATTTCTTTGATTTTTATAGAATCTATAAATCTTGTTTTATAAGTTCTTGCTCTCATTTTTACAGAAGCTATAAATCCTGATTTATAAGCGATATCTTCTAAAATATAAGTTATAAAAACTTTTTTAGAATCACCTAATTTTTTAGCAAATAAAGCAGCTCTTTCTGGACTTACAGTTTTTCTACCTTTTTCTATATTACATAGCTCTTGTTTAGTAATTTTTAACTTCTTTGCAAACTCAACTTGAGTCATGCCTTTTGACTTTCTTAAAGATAAAAGCATTTCAGAAAAACTAATATGACCTACTATATTTTTAATTGCTTTTTGAGCTCTTATTTTTTTATTTTTTGTATTCATGTTTATTAACCTCCAAAATTTCTATATCTTCTTTTGTTACTTGATAGATAACGCGATAACTTTTTGATAAATAAGAAGATCTTTGATTTTTCCTATTTCCTTTTAAAGCATGATCTTTGTATCCTTTAATTTTTTTTATATTTTCATAACCCTCTTCATCTATTATTCTTATCCACTTATCTAAACTAACAACTATGTATCTAGGTAGTTTCTTTAAATCTTTTTGTATTTGCTTTTTTAAAAAAACTTTTTTCAAAAAACGATCCTCATAAAAGTAAACTAATTTAGTTTACTTGTCAATATTAAATAATAACATAATCTAAAAAAAAGACTTAAATACTTCTCTTTTATGCCCGAACACCCTAAGAGTGAGAGGGACTCAGCTTCAAGTCCTATCTTAGAGATTAGATCAAGACCATTTAAACAATCAAGACTTATTCTCTTGTCTTAAAATCTTAAAGTTTTAAATAAAAAAAAGCTTCTTAAAATCTCATTTTGAAACACTATTAAAATTAATAATTATGAAAAATGTCTAGTTTATTTCTATTGAAGTCTTTATTTAAGACAATTTATAAAATCGATTACTCCACTATTGCAAATAAAAGCGAATTAATTATACTTAATCTTGATATGTTTCATAAAATTTATTTTTTAATTATTTTGCTAACATCTTTGTTTAGCTTTCAATCTCTTTCTGTAAACCATCTTTGTTTTAAACCTTCTAGCATTAAAGAATTTCATAAAAACTGCCCTGAGGAGACTCCTTCTTGGCTTTTACAAGCTCAAACAAAAAACGCAATTGTCTTTATAACTTCTAGATCTCGCAATTTAGTTTGGCATGAAGGAACTTGGGTTAATGGAACTTGGGAACATGGAATTTGGTATAACGGTACTTGGAAAAACGGACTTTGGAAAAACGGAACTTGGTATCAAGGAGATTGGGAAAACGGAGTTTGGAAAGATGGAACTTGGCATAGCGGGTTTTGGAAAGATGGAACTTGGAAAAAGGGAATTTGGAAAAAGGGAATGTGGTTTAAGGGAACTTGGCTTAACGGAGATTGGAAAAGCGGATTTTGGGAAAATGGAAACTGGGTTAATGGAAACTGGCTTAACGGAACTTGGAGAAAGGGAACTTGGCAAAGAGGAACTTGGTATAAGGGTACTTGGGAAAATGGAGTTTGGAAAGATGGAACTTGGTATACTGGAACTTGGAAAAAGGGACGCTGGTTTAGTGGAAACTGGCTTAACGGAACTTGGCAAACTGGAATGTGGGATAATGGAAACTGGGTTAATGGAACTCGATATGGTGGACTTTGGAAAAATGGAACTTGGCATAATGGACATTGGAAAAATGGAATTTGGGATAATGGAGAATGGCGTAAAGGAATTTGGGAAAAGGGAACTTGGAGAAATGGAATTTGGCTAAGTGGTGAATGGCTACCTACATCCGGTAAACCAAAAATAACACAAGATACAGGTTACAACGCAATATGGAGACCAATTAAAGCGAAACAACCAAGTTATTCTAGTGGTCGTAATATTAGTATTGAAGATGAAATTAAACAAACTCTTGAGCGTTATAAGCGTATGGAAATGTATAAAAATCTAGATACATCTAAACCAAACAACACTCACCCTCCTAAACAAATAGAAAACGGATACCGTCCTACATTGCCTTCTGAGCTAAACCACGCGGCACCTTCTCCCGGCGGATAATAAATACAAATAATTTGCATAAACTAAGCCAATTAATAAAGTTTATAGAAATTTTTAGTTTATCTTAGATTCAACCGATTAAGCCTTATAGGAGATTTCTAAAAAAAGAAGTGGTTATGAGATTATTTTTTTTATTATTTATATTTTTAATAACAGGTTGTTACGGGCAACAAGATTTTATAAATTTTTTAGAAGAGATTCATCAGCAAAATACATCTTACTCTTCCCGTTCAACCACGCCTACTAAACGAGATATTATCAATGCCTTACATTACGATCCGAAAATTCAAAATGCTATAAGAACAGAATGCCAATTTCTAACTTACAGCCCTAAAAGTATTGAAATTTTTTATGATAAAATGAACAAATCTCATATTTTACAAAAAACAAAAGCAGAATCAAAAAAATTATCCGTATCTATTGTGAATAGTGGTTTTAAAATAAAAAATGATTTTATTGATATGTGCAAGGATGCTTTTAATTTACAACTCCTTAGAAGAATATTAAACAAAAATAATTTTGAAACTGAAGTTATTTAAAGCTGTTTAAAGTTATTTAATTTAAAACTGTTTAAATTAAATTTACAACTCCTTAGAAGAAATTTAGAATTATTAAATTTAAAACTATTTAAATTTAATTTAGAAACTGAAGCTATTTAATTTTAAATTTAAATTTAAAAAAGAAATTTGCAAAGCCGATACCCTGCCCTAAAGAAAATTTGCAAAACCCAGCAGCTAGAAATAAATATTTTTATAAAGAAAGATCTGTAAAGCCTATACCTTGACCTAAAGGTTTTTGACAAAGTAATTCATCCTCTTGAACAACCGTTTTTCCATAAAGAAGAGTTGCAACAGGCCAGCCCATTACAGACCATCCTTCAAAAGGAGACCAAGCACATTTACTAGCAAGCCACTTGGATTCAATCGTTTTTTTAGCTTTTAAATCAACCACTGTAAAATGAGCACGATGCCCCACTTTAATTTGTCCTTGATCTTTAACTTTGAATCTTCTGGCAGGATTATGCGCTAAAAGTTTTACAAGAGTTTTTAAATCTAATTTTTTATTATGAACATGATTCAACATTAAAGGTAAAAGAGTTTGAGTCCCTGGGAGACCAGAAGGAGATTGAGGATAAGGTTTTTCTTTTTCCTCTTTGGTATGAGGAGCATGATCGGAGCCGATAATATCAACCCATCCCTTTTGTAAAGCCTTCCATAAAGCCTCCTGATGACTTTTATCTCGAATGGGAGGATTCATTTGAACAAAAGAACCATAGCGATCATAACAATCAGGAGCAAATAAAGTAAGGTGTTGAGGTGTCACCTCTACAGAAACAAGATCTCTATGATTTTTTAAAAAATCCATTTCTTCTTTAGTGCTGACATGAAGGATATGAAGAGGAGTCTGGTATTTTCGAGCTAAGCCTACAATTCTTTTTGTTGATAAAAGAGCAGAAGTTGCATCTCTCCATACGGCATGATTATGAGCTCGGTGGGGTTTTTGCTCTGAAAAATGTTTTCTTTCAACAAGTCGCTTTTCATCTTCGGAATGAATCGATGTCATTCGTCTACGATTTTTCATAACGATGTTTAAAGTGTCTTCATCATCAACCGCTAAGTTTCCTGTTGAGTTTCCAAGAAAAACTTTAACCCCGCAACAAAACTCTTTGTTTTCTATTTCATTAAGTTGAGATGCGTTTTCTTTTGCTGCTCCTAAATAAAAAGCAAAATCACAATAACTTTTTTGTTGAGCCAGATTTATTTTTACATCTAAAGCTTCTTGATTCATTGTAGGAGGTTTTGTATTTGGCATTTCAAAAAATGCAGTGATACCTCCTTTAATAGCGCCTAAAGATCCGTGCTCTATATCTTCTTTATATTCCAACCCTGGTTGTCTAAAATGAACTTGGCTATCTATCAAGCCTGGCAAAATATGAAGATGAGGAAAAGAAAGAACTTGAGAGGCTTGAGATTTAGATAAAGAACCTATTTCTTGAATGTATCCATCTCGAATCCCTATATCTACTTTTTCTTCCAGGATGCGATCTGGATTTTTGGGATCACTTAAAAGGCAATTTCCATTTTTAATTATCACATCAAACATACATGCTATCTTTGCTGTTTATTAATAAAGGGTCAAGAAAAAGGAAGATAAAAAAAAGGCCTATGAGTTTCCTCACAGGCCTTTTTAAATTTACTTAACTAATAATAATTAGAAGTTAAAAGTCAATTCGCCTACGATATTGTTTGGGTCGTATGCAGTGCCATCAAGAGAGTAAGCATATTTCACTACAAGATTAGAATTTTCCCAAGCATTGTATTGAACTCTAGCAGCAACACCTGTCGTGTCTGAATTTGTTTTTACATAATCAGTATCTACAACATCCAAAGACCAAGTTCCATTGTTAATGTTGTAGTAATTAACTCCAACACTCACATTGTTAACCGCATTACCTTCATTAACATTAACACCAACAGTATAAGTATCGTTTGTAAGTGGATCGCTAACATCAGTGATGTAGTTTCCGCTAACGCTCACTGGAATTCCTAAATGAGGAACACCAACATGAACTCCAGCAGTTGCTAAAGCTAAACCATTACCGCCAAAAAGACCGTCATACATGGAACCAACTTTAGCTTTTACACTAAGGCCAGCAACATTTTGTTTAGTTCCAACCATTGCTTTTACAACAGCACCAGAACTGAAAGGTCCACTGTATTCATCAGTTAGATTTACAACAGCAACTTTAGCCCAGTAAGCATCGTACTTATATTTAGCAACAACACCTTCTGCGTATAAATCGTCATCGTAAAGAACACCAGTTTTTGCAAAACTAGGATGCCATCCGAATTTACCAGCTTTAACACTAAGACCATCCATCGGCATGTACTTAACATAAGCTTGTTCTAAGTACATGATATTAAGCTCATATCCACCGAAACGCTTTTCAATGTCAGAACTTAAACCTAATTTCCACATAACCATGTCGTTCACTTCACCAGCCCAGCCTGCGCGAACTCGAGTTGTGAAACCATCTACATTACCTAAATCCCCTAAGTCACCTTTGTACTTAAGTTCAAAAGACCCACTAAAACCACTGGCTTCATCGCCATGCATATCAGCTTGTGCTTCGCCCAATAGACCGAAACTTAGTATCACTGAAAGCGTAAGAATATATTTCTTAAACATAAAAAACCTCCTTTATATTCTTTTGAAACTAGTTAATATAGATAACAGAAGCTTGTCAATTCTTAAGGAAGTAAGCGTTATCTTCTATCTATGTTTTTATTTTGCCAAAATTATTTCTTAGAAGATAAAACTGCTAAAAGCCAGTTTAAAATCTTAAATTCTCTGACAAATAAAATGGAAAACAGCCTTTTATTGAAAAAAAGAGACTTAAAAGCATTCTTTATGTGATGCAACATTATGCTCTTTTTAGCATGTATAAATCGGGTTGCTGAACTTAATTTTAAAAAAGAAAAATTTCTTATCAAAAAAGCGACTAAAATCGAGCTCAAAGCATAAGTCTAAATGCCAATAAATCTATTGAACTCCTTTTCTATAAAGCATTATTATTGGAAATAAATTATGCGTGCCTTTCTTTTGCTTTTTTTATTATTGTCTTGGGAAGTTTATGGATCAACAAAAGCTCAAGCTCCCGCTAAAAAAGACCTAGGATATAGT
>JBPCUO010000015.1:0-5375 GCA_051011135.1 Bdellovibrionales bacterium | reverse complement strand
GATATGGTCTTTTCCGCGCAACGCGCGTGCCGTTTTCAAGCCCACCGCGCGCGCCGCTTTCCCGCTCCCGCCAACAGCACGCGGGAGAACGGAATGTGGTGCCGTTTTCTTAGCAGCCTTTGGCGGGAATCTCTAACGCGGCCGTTTTCCCGCGTGCCTTTGGCGGGAATCTCTTTTAATAAAAAAACAGCGGTGGATTTTCACCCACCGCCATTCTTATAAAACCGCCGCGCGATTACGGTTTCCAAAACCCATCGCGCACTTGGCGTTCGTAGATGCGCTTGAAGATGCCAGTGTGGATGGCATCGGTCATATTGCGCAACACATGCGGCAACACCGCGCGGTTTACCACCTCGCCGCCACCGCCACGCGTGCCGATGGTAACCACCGTGCGCGTGGTGCGGGGGTCCAACTCGCTCTCCCCGCCGGCAACGCTACGCACGCGCAAATCGCAATGTAGCGCGATGCTCGTCACCGCTTGCGCGTCCAGCGTATACAACGCCTCGCCCATCGCATTCTTCAGCCGCGGGGCGGTGAAAGTAGCAGTGGGTAGCGTAGCGGTGGTGGCGGTGGGGGTAATGTCCACAAAGTCGCCATTTGGCAACGCCGTATTCGCGCCAATGGCATCGCGTGCCGAGTTGCCGGTGGCGGTGACCACCGCCGCAGCGGATGGCGATGCCACATTGCAAGTCCACGCATAGCCGTTAATAAACGAATCGCCGCCGCTGGTGCCGCGCCCGTCCAACGCCACCAGTACATCATTCCCCGGCGCCTCGCCGACACCCGGCGTGCTGGGTGCAAACCGCCGCGCCGCCATAGCCACGGTGGCGGTGGGTGCATCTTCGGGGGTAATGCGTAGCGTTACCCTGCTGTTGCTTTGCTCGCCCCCGGCCCCAATTGTGCCATCGACGACCACCACGAGGAAGTACAGCGTTTGCGCGTCCGTTGGTGCGGTGAAGGTCGCCGTGGCCGCGACGGTGGGGTCTAATACCGCCCCCGCCATCACAAACTCCACCGCAGTAGCGGACGGCGACTGCGCCCAGGTATAAACCAACGCATCGCCATCGCTTTCTTCATCGGTGCTGGTAGCAGTCAGCGTCACCGTCACCGAAGTGTCGGCGGTGCTGGCGGGAATTGCTATGGGGGTGCCGGCGGTGGCGGTAACCGCATCGCCGTTGCCCGTCCAATCCACCGTTACCACCGGCGCAGAGGGCGGCGCATTCACCCCCGTCACCGTAACCGTAACGCGCGCGGTGGCGGTTTGCGCGGTCGGTGGCTCGCCGGTGGTGGAGCCGGTCACGCGCACCCAGAAATACAAAGTTTGTGCGGCGATGAGGTCATCGCGCGCGGTGAAGGTCGCGGTGTGCGTATCCGCGCCGTCCAACGCCACATAGTTATGTGACTCTGGCGCCACCGCCACCTCGCCGCTGGCGGTGCTTGCCTGAAACCATTGAAAGCCCAGCCGAGCGGCGGGGAAGGGTTGCAAGGTATACGCATTCGGGTCCTCGCCGGTCGGCAGCCACATATCGCTGGAAGCGGAAGCGTCCAAAGTAACCACATCGCCCTCGCCCACGGTGAGCGCATCCCCCGCGGTTACCACCGCTGGCAGCGGGTCGGTGGGCAAGGGATTGGGCGGCACGGGAAACGCGGCGGTGGCGGTAAAGTCGGTATGCCCGGCCGGGCTGATGAAGTAGTTGTAGTGGTTTTCCGCGTCCACCGGCATAGTGGTAAACGATTGGTCATCCACGAAACGCCGGTCGGTGCGCGCCAAATCCGGACCGGTGGTAAGCACATTGCGGTTTGCGCTGGCCGCGGCGGTGCAACTCGCGCCGATGCAACGGCTTAACAAAAACTCTAAATCATCGTTATAGTTTTCCCACGACCATTCCACCGTGATGGCGGTGCGCGGGAGATTCCACTGCGCCGAAGTGATGGTCACCGCCGGCGGCAACGCAGGGACAACCACATTCATCGTGGTGGCGGTGGGGATGCTCAACGCCGGCGTAGCAAATTGGCGCAATAGGGATGGCGTCACGGTGATGAGATAGCGATAGGTCGTACCAAACTCGGCGGTCTCGTCGGTGAAACTACCGGCGGTGCGGTCGTTGGTCTGCGGGTTACCGGCGCCGTCGGTACGCAGCGAAGTGACGCTACTGCCGGTCGGGTCGCAATTGGCGCCGGTGCAACGCACCACCGCCCAGCCGTGAAACAAATCATCTTCGGGCGGTTGCTGGATTTCAATGTCCATCGCCGTCCATTCCAATTCCACATGCCCATCGGCATTCGCCGCGGATTTGGTGATGGTGATGGTTTGCGCATTGGCGTTTACCGCCACCGCCCCGAAGATTGCCGCGCAAAGGGCGACTTGCCTGATGGAGAATTTCATGAGAATGATTTTCTATATAAGAGTAAAAAGGATGTGCAGTATACCCGCAACCGCCGAGAAGTGCGTGGTTTTTTTACTAAAAAGCAAAAGAGATTCCCGCCAAAAACACGCGGGAAAACGGCCGGTGGTGGGCGCGGGAAAACGGCCGGTGGTGGGCGCGGGAAAACGGCCGGTGGTGGTTTTTTCGCGGTTTTTGCACCTTTTCGCCCCGCCACCACCCCGCCATCGGTGGAAATCCGCGAAAAACAACCAGTCGAAGCGTTACTTTAACCTGTTGGTTTTGCACAACAACCTGTTGGTTTTGCAAAACAACTGGTTAGTCTTGCGCATCGACTGGTTAGTCTTGCACAATAACCTGTTGGTCTTGCACAACAACCTGTTGGTTTTGCACAACAACCTGTTGGTTTTGCACAATAACTGGTTGTAATGTGATTTCGACTGGTTGTAATGTCATTTCTACTGGTTGTAATACGCGGGCAAGTGGCGAGGAATGGCGGTGTTGCGCGGTTTGTCGTGTATGTATCACCGCGCGGTTTCTTGCAACCGCCACATTTGCGCGTAGAGACCGCGCTGCGCCAATAATTCGGTGTGCGTGCCGCGCTCTACAATCCGCCCGCCGTCCAGCACGAGGATTTGCTCGGCGGCGATGATGGTGGATAAGCGGTGCGCGATGATGATGGTGGTGCGGTGCGCGGCTACGGCGGCGATTGCCTGCTGAATTTCCTGCTCGGCGATGCCGTCCAGCGAGGAGGTCGCTTCGTCAAATAGGAATATGGGCGCGCGTTTTAACGCCGCGCGCGCGATGGCAACGCGCTGTTTTTCGCCGCCCGATAATTTTAGCCCGCGCTCGCCCACCAATACTTCGTAGCCCTGCGGGTGCTGCGCGATAAATGTATGCAGGTTGGCGAGTTTGGCGGCGGCGGCGATATCGCTCTGCGCCGCGGCGGGGTCGCCATAGCCGATGTTGTAGCCGATGGTGGCGTTGAATAATACGGTGTCCTGCGGCACTACGCCAAAGGCGGCGCGCAAACTCGCCAAGGTGCAGGCGCGGATATCTTGCCCGTCAATACAAATTTTGCCGCGCTGCGGGTCATAAAACCGCAACGCTAAGCGGGCGATGGTGGTTTTGCCGCTACCTGATGGCCCGACTATGGCGGTGGTGGTGCCGCCGGGTATGGTGAAATCCACCGCGCGCAACACCGCACGCCCGCCATAGTTAAAATGCACATTGTGAAAATGGAGGTCGCCGCGGCGCAAATTTAACGGTTTGGCATTGCGCGATTCCACCACTTCGGGTTTTTCGTCCAGCAACGCAAACATATTTTCCATATCAATCAGCGCGTGATTCAGGTCGCGGTAGATGCTGCCCATAAAATTCAACGGAATATATAACTGAATTAAAAACGCGTTGACCATTACAAAATCGCCGATGGTCAAATCGCCCGCCACCACACCACGCGCCGCCAAAATCATCAGCAGGGTTAAACCGCCGGCGATGATGATGCCTTGCCCGATATTCAGCCACGCCAACGATATGTAACTCTGCTGCGAGGCGGTAACCCATTGCGATAACGAGGCGGAATGCTTGCGCGATTCCTTTTCTTCATTGCCGAATAGTTTCACCGTTTCAAAATTCAGCAATGCGTCCACGGCATCGGTGTGCGCGGCGGATTCGGCGCGATTCATTTCTACGCGAAATTGGGTGCGGTATGCGGTTAGCGCGAAGGTGAATGCGGTGTATAGCACCACCATCGCCAGCGCGATGGCGAAAAAGGCGAACGCAAAACGCGTCCATAAAATGGCGAATACCACCGCCAATTCAAATACCACCGGCAGGATGTTGAATACAAACATTCGCAGAAAATTGGTGACCGCGCGCGTGCCGCGTTCTATATCGCGCGAGAGCGCGCCGGTTTTGCGGTTGAGGTGAAAACCGAGCGAGAGGGTGTGCAAATGCGCGAATACTTGGGTGGCGATGCGCTGAATGATTTGCGCGCTGGCACGCGAAAATACTACATTGCGGATTTCATTAAATACCACCGAGGCTAAACGCAGCGCGCCGTAGCCGAGCAGCAACGCGAGCGGCACCACCACCAAAACTTCCACCGCTGGCACCGCCGCACCGCCACCACCGGGCTGCAACGCATCCACGATGAATTTCAACGAAAGCGGCACGGCGATATTGGCAACGCGCGCCACCACCATACACGCAAGCCCAATACCCACGCGATAACGATACCGCCACAGATAGGGAATTAAGCGATGCACAACGCGCCAACTACCAGGGCGCGCGTTGAATATTTGGCGGGGGTTGTACATCGTGTTGGCGGCGACCGGGCGGGCGAGGCGCCGCTGATGGATTTATTGCGGCGGGAGGATGCCGATGCCGGTGATAATTGGTTCCACCGCCAATGCCTCGCGCAATGCGGTTAAATCACCAAGCCCTAAAATTTCACTGAAAGTATGGTCAATTTTTTCGCGCTGCGGGTCGTCCGCCATATTTGGTAGCGGTAATAAACCTTCGCCGGCGGCGACTTCGTCAAACGCTTCTGCGGCGGTTTTTAATTGCGCGGCGGATAGTTTTGATACATCTAACACCGGCATTTCCAATGCTGCCTTTTGACTCAAATGAACCTTCGCGCCCTGCGTGGACTGCGCGCGACTGGCGATGAGCAACAACGCGGGCGTAGAATTCAACCACAGCGTCATGGTTTTTAGTTTTTCTTCCGATTCGTCTTTTAACGAAATCGGCCAGTAATGCGAGGCTTGCACCGGCTCTGAAATTAATGTCGCCAGTCGGCGAGCGGTGTTAAAACGGAAACTTTCATTTATAACAAGGCGGCCGGCTTTTTTAATATATTCTTCCGCCCACATTTCTTTACCCGGCACTGGCAACCAGTAGCATTGCGGTGATTCTGCGATACTCGCCATGTCTTTATGTCCGATACCGGTTTTTTGTTTGTGATGAGACGGGTGATAACCAGCGTAG
>JBPCUO010000014.1:0-19976 GCA_051011135.1 Bdellovibrionales bacterium | reverse complement strand
AATAAAATTTGATCAATTAATTTTTGATTTCGAACATCTACATTTTTTAAATGTTTTGATAACTGATTCACATTTTCAATGGCTTTTAAAACTCCCTTTCCAAAAAAATAATTAGGATCTCCATCTCTTAATTCTAAAGCTTCAAACCGGCCTGTAGAAGCGCCACTGGGAACCATGCCACAAGCTGATAATCCCTTGTCTAAAAAAACTTCCACTTCTAGCGTAGGACATCCTCGACTATCTATAATTTCTCTTGCTTCTAATTGACGAATGCTGCTCATTTAATCTCCTAAACTCTTTTTAAGCTTGTTAATGATTTTTAAAGATTCATCAATCAACTTTAAAGAGCCTCCTTTTTTTAAATCTAAAAGATTTTTTTCACAAGAGTAAATTTGCTGAAGCAAAATATCTCCATCTAAAAACCGGGAAGAATCTTGAAACTCCTCTAACGGCAAAAGTAAAGTTTCCTCTGCGGCATAATAAATTTTAACTTCTGAATCGATCCATTTCACTTCCGTTAAGCTTCCCCCTAGAAAAGAAGGAAGAGCCTCTAATAGGGAACAAAAATAATCTCTCACCGTTGGATGCTCTTCTCCATTAAAATTTGTAGTAAATGAAAAATATCCTCCCTGCTTATTTTTATCATTAATCTCGAGGGTTGGAGAAACAAAATAAGAAAAAAAGATGTCTAATTTATTATGGATTTCATCAGGATTATGAAACATTTTTAAAAATTGTTCCAAACCTCCCCAACAATTTAATTCCATAGAGTTATGACCTACTGTCGTTACCAGATCTTTATCTAAAAATTGATCCTTATAAGCTTTTTTAATATTGTATAATAAGGCTTCTACTTGAGAGGCTTCCATCCAAGAATTAGGATCTTTTAAAGAATCTATTTCCAGTTCTGTCATTTCAAAAAAACGACTTGTATCAAACTCACAACGCGCTAAAAAAGCAAAAAAAGAATTGGTAATTCTTCCACTTAAATACATAAATTATCTCTCACACAATCACCTTATCAGAGGTTCAATCTTCATACCTTATCAAACAAAAGAATGAGAGGTTTTTCTACAAAAAAAGATTTCGCTTTCTCTTTTTTTTTGAAAAGATAGAAAGACATAGGTTTTTATAAAAATCTAATTGTTTAACTTATAAAATTAAAAGAGAATCTTTTTTAGAAAAGAATTTTTCCACAAAATTCTGTGGATAAATAAAAGTAATAGAGAATCAGGCCGCTTCTTTATTTTTGAATAAACTTCTTGGAAAAGAAAGCTGATTATCTTCAATCTCTTCCATAAAAGAAGGCAGTATTCCTGTCGCCTCTAAACGCCCTTCTAAACGCCCGTCTGGTTTTTTAACTAGACGACTCATGGAAAATAGATTTTGAACTTGGTAAGTTCCATTTTTGATTCCTAAAACTTCAGAGACTTCAGCCACTCTACGAGATCCATCTGAAAAACGAGAAACTTGAACAACCAAATCTATCGCAGAAGAAATTTGTTGTTGAAGAGCCTTTTCACTTAATTGAGAATCAGCTCCTTGAGCTAAAGACTCTAATCTCACAATAGCATCTTGAGAACTGTTTGCATGAACCGTTCCTAAACATCCTTTATGGCCTGTATTCATGGCATTAATTAATTCTAAAGCTTCTCCTCCACGAACTTCTCCAACAATAATTCGATCGGGACGAAGTCTTAAACTACTTTTCACTAAATCTCTAATAGTCACTTGCCCCAAACCTTGAGCATTAGCCATTTTAGTTTCAAAAAACACAACATGCTCATAATCAACTTGTAATTCACTAGCATCTTCTATCACAATAATTCTTTGTCCTTTAGGGATGTAAGAACACATTGCTCCTAAAAGAGTTGTCTTACCAGAGCCTGTTCCCCCACTGATAAGCATGTTTTTACCAAGTAGACTTGCTATTTTTAAAAATTCCGCAACAGTGCCTGTTAAGGTTCCAAAACGAATATAATCCTCAAAAGTAAATTGAACTGACGAGAATTTACGAATGGCCAAAGTTGTTCCCTTACGAGAACAAGGAGGTATAACAGCATGAACACGGTATCCATTGGGTAGTCTTGCATCTAGTTGAGGATGTTCTTCTGTAATTTGACGACCTACACTTTGAGCAATATTTCTAGCAGCTGCTAATAAAGCATCTTCATCTGAGAAAGCAGCTTCTGTTTTTTGAATTTTACCAGCAATTTCAACCCATATCTCATTGTGACTATTAACCATCACCTCGGTTACTTTTTCGTCTTTTAAAAGACTCCAAATAGGCTCGAGAAAACTCTTAATCGCCGCTTCAAAAACACTAGGATCTTTTTTATCTAAGCTCATAGAAGCTTTTTCGGCTCAATAAGGGAAAAACTAAAATAAACTCTCTGCTGGTAGAGATGCTATTTTTTAAGGTCTTTTGAAAAATAGTCCTCAAAAGAAAGAGACTCTAAAGGGGGTAAATCCGGTATTTTTAAAAGTTTTTTTTCTATAGAAGGATCTCCATAGATAAAGATGCTTAAATTCTCAGATTTTAAATGAATTTTTATAGCTTCATTCACTTCTTCTAAAGAAATGTCTTCAATAATAGATAAATAATCCTCGAAAAAAGTAGCTGAAGTTCCAAGATAATCACGATAATAAATAAGTTCTGTTAAAAATTTTTCAGGAATGTCTATTCTTTGAAGGTAACGACTCTTCAACATAGGTTTTGCCATTTTTAATTCTGCATCAGTCACTCCTTGATCTTGAAATTGTTTTAAAATTTTTAAAGTCTCTTCCACAAAAACAACTGTGTTTTTTGTTTTTGTTTGAGCCCCTAATTGAAACAAACCATAAGATCGACCTAAAGATAAAAAAGACCAAACTCCATAAGTCAGACCCATTTCTTCTCGTAATCGATTCATGAGTCTATTATTCAAACCTCCGCCTCCTAGAATTAAAGTTGCCAGATCTAAAGCAACAGAAAGCCTTGGTTGATTCTTGGGAAAAGACAAGGATTGAAACCCTAAACGAATTTGCGATTGTAGTTGATCTTTTTTCTTTAAAAGCTTGAAAAAACTAGCTTTTTTAGGCATAGGGTTTGTGGAGTTTGTAAGTTTTGATTCTGTAAAAACTTGTTCAAAAGAAGCCAGAATTTCTTTTTTCAAAGAAGAACTAAATTGCCCTACAACTGTTACAATAGGACGAGATTCGACATAATGATTTTTAAAAAAACGCTTTATATCTTCTAAAGAAATTTGATTTAAAGAAGTAACTGTACCTTCTTCGGGTTGCCCTGCGGGGCTATTTTCTGGAAATAAAAGCTGTCTCCAAACTTCATCAGCAACCGAATCGGGATCATCTAATTTAGAGTATCTTGCCTCAATTAATCTTTGCTTAAGATGGTGGAATTCCCCTTCTTCTAAATGAGCCTCTGTTATGATTTTAAAAAAAATATTCCATAATTTTTTTTCTTGCCAACTCAATCCACTCATAGAAAATCGAGAATACTGATGCCTTGTTTGTGCATTAAAACTAGCCCCTAAATAATCTAGCTGATCTTGAATTTCTTCAGAACTAAAGCCTCCCGCTCCTTGTTCCAGAAGATGAGCCGTTATAAAATTAAGGCCACTTTTATTAGGAGGATCATAATCAGATCCTGCCTTTAAAAACCAGATACTAAAATAAACATAAGGAAGATTTTTTTCTTTTAAAAATAAAATTTTAACTCCTGATGGAGCCACAACCTCTTCGTAAGATTTGAAAATACCTTTATTAAAAATAAATACCCCACTCCAACCAATAATTAGCACAGCTATAAAAATAAAAAAAAATTTTGTACTTTTTATTTTCATTATTTTTTACTTTTTAGATTTTAAAATAACATAAGACATTTTTTTAAAATCTAAATATTTTTTAGCCACTTTCTGAATATAAGAAACTGTCAAACTATCCAGATCATCTATATCTGAATAGATTTTTTTATAATTTTTATAAAACAAATCATAACGAGATAAAATCCGAACTCTTGAAGCGCTTGTTTTTAATCCAGATACTAGGTCGCTTAATTCCATATTTTTCATTTTTTCAAGATCTTTTTGACTAATAGGTTCTGTAAATAATTTTTGAATCTCTTCTTGAATAACTCCTTTTACTTCCTCTTCTTTGCTCTTATCTAATAAAGGATAAAGTATGAAAAATACATTTTCTTGCAAAGTTCCCAGAATGGAAACTGATATAAAAGGAACCAATTTTTTTTCTCGAACTAATTTTTTATACAATCGACTCGATTCTCCAGAGCCTAGTATATCTGCCAGAGTTTTAAGAGCTAAATTTTCTTTAGTTCCACCAGATCCAATCTTAAATCCCATAACGACATAAGGAGATTGAACATTATTCGCTATAGAAGCATAACGAAATTGGGTTTGAACAGGCTCTTTAACCAAGACTTCTTCTGGAATTTTTTTAGATTTTAAAGGGCTAAAATATTTTTGAATAAGCTTTCTGGCTTTTCTTTCTGAAAAATTTCCAGACAAAACCAGGGTTGCATTATTAGGGGAATAATAAGTACTGTACCAATTTCTTAAATCTTTCAAAGTATAATTAGCAATATCTTTTTTAGAACCAATGATGGGCCATTTGTAAGGATGTTTTTTAAATAAAGTTTTAAAAAACAATTCAAACAGTTGGCCTGTTGGGGAATTATCAATGCTTAGTAAGCGCTCTTCTTGAACTGCTTGTCTTTCTTTATCCAACTCTTCTTGTGTGAAAGTTAAATTCACCATCCGATCGGATTCCATATCTAATATAAGATCAAGTTGATCACAGGGAAAAGAGGCGACATAAGCTGTATAATCATGAGATGTAAAAGCATTTGTTCTAATAATACCACTTCTAGAATGAGCTTGATCAAAAGAAGGATATTTTTTAGTTCCCTTAAACATTAAATGCTCAAACATATGCGAAATGCCTGTAATTCCTTCCTGCTCATGACGGCTTCCTGTAGAGATACCTAGTAAATAACTACAAATTCTGGATTGATTATACGAGTTTAAAAGAACTGTCATTCCATTTTCTAATTGGTATTTTTTAACGGATATTTGAAGACGAGAAGATAAAGAAGCAGGGCTGAAAGGAGAAAAAAACATAATAAATAAAAAAAAATTAACCATCTTCCCCATTTTTTATCAGCTTCTTTCCAGAATAAAAAGCCCTTGTTTAATACCTCAAAAAATAAGAATTTTGTCAATAAACATCCTACCCTACACCCCACGCTTCTTTATCAGCTCAATGTATAATTTTTTCTTTATTTTGATTTATTATAAAATAGACGCTTTAATTAAAAAAAGTTGATGATCTTAAAAGAAAAGTGGCAAAATAAAGTTGTATTAGATACGAGTGTTATTCTTTATGATGCTCTATCTTTAAACGCTTTTAAAGAAACAGACATTCACATCCCCCTTACTGTCATTGAAGAAATTGATCGCTTTAAACGAGATATGAGCGAAAATGGAAGAAATGCGCGTCATTTTAGTCGCTTCATGGATACTTTAAGAAATCAAGGTCAGCTCACAGATGGTGTTCCTTTAAAATCGGGATCTTATGTTTATGTTAATATGTCAACTTTAACAGAAGAGTTTGCTGACTTAGATAATCGCAAAGCCGATAATCGTATTTTAGGAACAGCTCTTTTGCTTCAAAGGCAATTTCCTAAATCTAAAGTCAAACTTATTAGCAAAGACATCAACTTAAGAGTCAAATCAGATGTTTTTGGAATCTCAAGCAAGGATTATGATCCTGATCGTGTTGCCAGCGTAGAAGATCTCTACACTGGTATCAAGCATCTTGATATTAGCCCTAATGATATTAATCAATTTTTTAATCAAGGATCTTTATTGGTTAAAGATAAAAAGTTTTTTGCCAATCAATATGTCATTATGAAATCTGAAGATAAAACAGCTTTAGGGCGATATAATAAAAAAGCAGATAAAGTTGTAGCCCTTATACAACCTGATATTCCTATTTGGAGAGTTCATCCTCGCAATCCAGAACAAAGTTTCGCATTTGATGCTCTTTTTAATGATGATATTTTATTTGTTTCTCTAGTGGGAAAAGCAGGTACAGGAAAAACTTTACTAGCTTTAGCGGCTGGGCTTTTTAAAACTATGGATGAAGGTCGTTATAAAAAACTTCTGGTCAGTCGACCTATTTTTCCTATGGGAAGAGATATTGGATATCTTCCTGGAGATTTAGAACAAAAATTAAATCCTTGGATGCAACCTATTTTTGACAGTTTAGAGTTTATTATGGGAATGGGTAAAAAAGCCTCTCACCTGACTCAAGATCTCATAGATCAAGGGCTTTTAAATATTGAACCTTTGGCTTACATTCGAGGTCGTAGCATTCCCAAACAATATCTTATAGTTGATGAAGCTCAAAACTTAACTCCGCATGAAATAAAAACTATTATCACTCGAGCAGGCACAGGAACTAAAGTTGTTTTGACAGGAGATTGTTATCAAATTGATAATCCTTATGTTGATGCCTCTAATAGTGGGTTAACACATTCTGTAGAAAAGTTTAAAGGAGAAGAGCTGGTAGCTCATGTCACTTTAGAAAAAGGAGAAAGATCTGAACTGGCAGAATTAGCCGCTAATCTTTTATAAATTAGGATGTTTTTTTCTTAGAAGATTTCCACGCATAACAATTTTCATCAGCGCGTTTATAGATGTCTTCCCATTTTTTATCTCCACTCTCGCGACAAGATATTCCTAAAGAAATAGACACTTTTATTTTTTGATCTTCAAAAACAAAAGAATGGGCTTCAATGCTTGTGTTAATTCTTTCAATAATATTTTTTCCAACCTCCAGAGAAGAAGGTGTAAAAATACAAAATTCATCTCCCCCATAGCGAAACAAAAAATCTCCATCTCGAATAATATCATAAATTAATTTAACAATAGTTTTTAAAACATAATCCCCTGCTAAATGACCATAATTATCATTTGTAAATTTAAAACTATCTAAATCAAAAACAATAAGACATAATTTTTTTAAATCTTTAAACAATTCTTGACCTTTCATTTCAAGAAATTGACGATTGTGAGCGCTTGTTAGGGAATCTTTATAAGCTTTGTCCAAAAAAGATTTTCTAGAAAGAGATTCAACGCTTCCTTCTGTTAAAAATTTAAAAATAATATCACCAGCTCTGATAAGGTCATTATTAAAAACTTCGTATTCTTCATCAGGATTTAAAACCTCATCATTTTTATAAGTTTTGTTTGTAGAGTTAAGGTCTTTAATATAAAACTGATCTCCTTTTTTTATTAACTGAAAATGAGAACGACTTAAATTATCATGATCCACAGAAATATCGGATAAACGACCTGATCTTCCTATCGTTATAATAGGCTGTAAGAGAGTCCATGAAAAACCAACTAAGCGTTTAGGGCCTACCAGAAGAGTCATCGTTGCAGGAGTTGATTTTGCAGAAGAAATTTCCATTTTTAAAGTGTTTTCTTCTATAGAAAACCGAGTGTTTTCATCTTCGCCTCCACTTACAAAACTACTTTCTGTAGTGAGATTATTTGGTTTTATTTTTTTTTCAGATTGGCTCATTGTTAATTATTATTCTCTGTAGACCCTGTTTGAGTATCAGAAAATTCTTTAATTCCTTCTAAATTATGCATGACAGTTCTTAAAACAGAAACTGTTTTTCGGACATTTTCTTTCAGCTGAGTAATGTTGTTTTGCAACTCTTGATTCTTTTTATAAGAGCTTTTTAAATTCTCATTTAATTGATTAAGTTTTTTTTGTAAATCAATGATTTTATTGTTTTTTTCTCTTTGAAGGACAGTTCCTTCTAGTTTTAAAATTTCCAATCGATTTTCTAAAGAATTTTCTCGAACTCGAATATTTTGCAAATCTTTAGATAGTCGATTTTCTAATTCTTTTTTGTTTTCTTTTAAACGACTGACCTCTTTTTTTAAATCCGATAAAGTGACAAGCAAAACCTGCTTTTCTTCTTCAAAACTTCCCTTCTCTTCTTTTAAATAGCTTTCACCATCTTCTAATTTGGCTTTAAGAGTATTGACCTTATCTTTTAAAAAATCTCCGGATGAGGCTAGATTCTCATTCGCACTACGAAGTTCTTCAACCTCTTTTTCTAAATCGACTATTTTTTCTTGAGCAACTCTTAAACTTTCAAATTGCATTAAATTAACTTGCAAAGGAGAAGCCTCGGCCCCTCTTTGAGACATTTGTTGAAGTTTTTTAGCTTGAAGCGTTTTTAAAGCAGCCACCCCTTCTCTATGCTCCTCTTGTTGAGAATCTAAAGGTAATACTTTATTTTCAAAATCTACTTCTGCTTCTTTTAAAGGCTTTTTAGCCAAATTATCCTTTTTGCTCATAGAACTCTCCTAATGACTTTTCGGAAGGATTGAAGCTTTTCTAAAGTTTCAAAGGCTGTCTATTTTGTAATATTGCATAATTTTTTCCCTTATCTATTGCATCTAAGCTCTCTTTATGGAATGAAAGAAAATAGAGCCATGGTACATGATCAAAATGATGAGCTTTTAAGAAGCCATCTTTATAGAAATGTTCTCCATTCTTTAGAAAAAGCGGGAGAATCTATTAGAATAAATCCTAATGTTTTAGAGCGCCTTAAAAAACCAAGACGATCCATTCGTGTCTCGATACCCGTTCGCATGGATGATGAAAAAATTCAAATTTTTAACGGCTATCGTGTTCAACACAATCATACTCTAGGGCCTTTTAAAGGAGGAATTCGTTATCATAGTTCTGTCAATATGGGAGAAATCGCTGCTCTCGCTAGCCTTATGACTTATAAAAATTCCCTTTTGAATCTCCCTTTAGGAGGAGCTAAAGGAGGAGTTCAAGTTAATCCTGAATCTCTTTCTAAAAGAGAATTAGAATCTTTAACTCGTCGTTTTGCAACGGAATTAGGTCCTTTTATTGGCCCAGAAAAAGACATCCCAGCTCCTGATATAGGAACAAATGCAGAAACAATGGCTTGGATGCTAGATACTTTTGCATTAGAAACAGGATTCTCTCAAACAGGAGTCGTCACAGGAAAACCTGTAGAAATTGGAGGTTCCAGAGGAAGAGAATCAGCAACTGGTTTAGGAGTCGCTCACATTGCTCAAAAAGCTTTAGAAACACAAAATAAAAATATCTCTTCAGCAACTTTTGCTATTCAAGGTTTTGGTAAAGTAGGTATGCATGCAGGTATTGAGGCCCATGCTATGGGAGCTAAAATTGTTGGTGTTAGCGATATTAAAGGAGCTCTTTACAATCCTGAAGGAATTAATATTAGTGAACTTTTTCGTTATTTAAAAACAAATAAATTTGTTCAAGGTTTTCCAGATGCTGAAGCAATTAGCAATGATAACCTTTTAGAATTAAATGTAGATGTTTTATGCCCTTGCGCTTTAAGTGAAGCTATTCATGAAAAAAATATGAAAAAAATTAAAGCTAAAATCATTGTAGAAGGAGCGAACGGACCTGTCACTCCTGAAGCTTCCGATTATCTTATAGAAAAAGATATCCTTATCATTCCTGATATTCTAGCTAATGGAGGAGGCGTTGTTGTTAGTTATTTTGAATGGGTTCAAGATATTGGATGGTTATTTTGGACAGAAACAGAAGTTCGTTCCAAATTAAAAAAAATAATGAGTCATTCTTTTGAAAAAGTTTGGTCTTTTTCAAAAAAAGAACAAGGCTCAAAAAAAGATTTAAGATTAGCAGCGATGTCTGTTTCCTTATTAAGATTAGAAAAAGCTATGAAGTTAAGAGGGCAAGCTTGGTAAAAAAAATTTGGTTGTGGTTCCCTCCTCAATGGATTTATTTCTTAGCTCCTTTATTTTTAAAAATATATCGTCGTCTTTTTTCAACACCCATTTTATATTGGAAACCTTTTACTTGGAAACATCTTTATTTCCCTAATCCTCTTGGAATTGCTGGAGGAATAGATAAAAATGCAGAACATATTCAAGATTGGTGGGCTTTAGGTGCTGGGCTATGTGAAGTAGGAACAGTTACCCCAAAAAATCAAAAACCTAACTCTTCTAAAATTTTAGATCGCAGCCTTAAACATCTTTCTCTTTGGAATTATATGGGATTCCCCAATAAAGGCACCCTCTTTGTTAAAAAACAACTCCAATCTCTTCCAAAAACTAAAAAAACTCCTGTCTTCATTAATATTGGAAAAAACAGAGATACTTCTTTGGAGCATGCTTTAGAGGATTATAAAAAATTAATAGAAGAGCTCCATCCTTTTGCTGATCTTTTTGTTATCAACATTAGTAGCCCCAATACAAAAGATTTAAGAACTCTTTTTGATGAAAACAATCTTGTTACTTTTTTAAGTAAATTAAAAAAATTTTCAAATCATCTCAACCCAAAAATTCCACTGATTTTAAAACTCAGCCCTGACGAAACAAAAGAAGATTTTTTTAGAATTATAGATCAATCTTTAGAAGTTGATCTTGATGGTTGGTGTCTTTCTAATTCCACTTCCAAAAGAATCGTACCAAATTTATTTCCAAGCCATGGAGGAGTTTCTGGAAAACTTTTACAAAAAGAATCTTTAGCTCTTTTAAACCGACTTAAAAACTATCTCGATCAAAAAAAGATACAAAATAAACTGATCGTTTCTTGTGGAGGAGTTCTTACCCCTCAAGATGTTTTAGAGCGATTAGAACAAGGAGCTCATCTCGTTCAAGTTTATTCAGCTCTTGTTTTTAACGGCCCCGGTTTTTTTAAACAAGTTTCAAAATTTATGTTATCAAGGTCTTAGTTATGCATGCTTCTTACCCTACCAATTGGAGAGTTGTCTCTGTTGGTTTAATTTATAAAGACAATCAAGTTCTTCTAGGATTGCGATATCCTAAAGCAGATAAAAAAAATCGATGGGAATTTCCCGGAGGATCTATTGAAAAGGGTGAGCTTCCGCAAGAAACTATTCACAGAGAGCTGCGAGAAGAACTTGAAATAACTGTTGAAAAATCAGAATTAGCGAATTGCCTCTGTGATTACAAGCAAAATCAACCTTATATTATTGTTTTCTATCATATTCTAAAATGGTCAGGATCTCCAAAAAAAACCTGTCACCAAAAATTAAAATGGTTTTCTCTTGAGGAATGTAACCAGCAACAACTTCCTAATATCAATCCTCATTTATTCATGCCCATCTACAAAACCTTAAAGGAAAAATTAAAATCTTAAAAAGAGAATATTTAATTTTTAAATATAAAAACAAGACCTTTTTCTTAATAAAATAAAAAATAAATTACAAAAAAATAAAAACCATTGATAATTAAATTATGAAAAAATTATCCAAACAACTTGTCAATAAATCTGAAATTATTTCAGAGTTAGCTAAAAATAAAAATATCTCCATCTCTCTTGCAACTTTAGTTTTTGAAACTTTTTTCGATGGAATCACGAATGCTTTAAAAAAAGAACAACAAATACAAATTCGAGGATTTGGCTCTTTTAAATTAAAAAAATATCAGGCTTATATGGGTAAAAATCCAAAAAACAATGAAACTATCAAGGTAAAATCTAAAAAAATTCCTTTTTTTAAAGTTGGAAATGTAAAATACGATTTGAATTAAATCTTCTATTGTTTTGATAAAAATCTGAAAATCTCTACCAAACTTTCTGTATCTTTTTTGCAATACTCAAGCAGATCTTTTTTTATTTCTTCTTTTTTTTCTTGAGAAGAGCCCAGCATTTTTTTATAAGAAACTTGAGCGGCCAAACCATCTTGAATACCTATATTTGTATAAGAAAAGTCTGCTCCCAATAAAGCCGGAGCAACTTTTTTTAAACTAAAACTCATTTGAAATTTAGGATCGTAATAATTTTCACGAAGAATAGGAAGGGGGTCCTTCATTCTTTCTACAAGATTCATTAATGAATCCGCATCTTTAGAAAAAGATTCTGCTAATTTTTTAAGAACATTAATTTCAAAATCTTTATAATAAGCCACTAAATGCCCTTCTGAGGGGCAAACCTTAAGAAGCTTTTTAATTAAAGAAGGGCGAGGGTCGCTTGTTTGATCATGTAAAAACTCATAATGCTCCAAAGGAGAATCTGGTTTTCTTAAAATGTGGATGCTAAATTGAAAGGGAATATGCTCATAAGGAGAGGTATTGTTAAATTTAGGAATAGGGTAACTTAAAGTTTCAAAATCTAAAAAAGTCAAAGGATAGGACCAAGAGGATAAAATTTTTCGAATAGAAGAAGCGTTGTTAAAAACTTTTTTTGTTTTATGAGATTCCACAATTCTTTTTTGCAATTCATTAAATCCAGAAATTCTAGGATCCAAAAAATCAACAACACCTTGCTCAAACCACGCCCATTTTTTTAAAAACTTAGGTAGATTTAAGATGCTTAAAGAGGGAACGCCCTTCCAGCAATGATTTTTAAATCCGCACTCACCGGGCTTTAAACAATACTCTCCAATAGGAGTGGAAGGAGGATCTTCTGCTTTTATAACTTCTGTAAGGTGATTTATTTTTTCAGGAACGCTTCTGTAATTATCTCTCACCTCTTGGGTCACATCTCTCACTTCAAATAAATTTTTTAAATCCGGAAATACACAAGCAGAATTTAAATGAACTAAATAAATATTTTCAATAGGTAATCCGCTTTTTGAAATAATCCAAGATTGTAAAGTAATATCATCAATATGCTCATCCTTGACTCGGGTCGAAGATTTAACCTCATAAAGAGACCATTTTTTACTATTTTTAGAGTAATGAATGATATCCATTCTAGAATAAGCTCCTTGATAAAGAAAAGAAGCTTCATAAATAGTTTTCTCCCCTTTTTGAATCTCTTCCTCAGTTTTTTGGACAGATTGCAAAAATTCCCAAGGTTTACAATCTATTAAACAGCCTTTTGGAAATAAAAATTTTCTAGCTTCCTTTCCCACTTCTTTTCCTTGATCAAATAAGGCTTGTAACTGCTGCGAAACAGGAGCTTCTTTTTTAGGGTCATGCAAGGTTAAATACAAGGCTTTAGGACATCTATAGCCTCTTAAAAGCTTGGATTTACTTAAAATTTTAGGTAGCGATCTCACAGCTTTATTTTAAAAAAATTTAAAATAAATATCAAACTAATTTTCCTAAAATAAATTTAAATCTTCTTAATCTCAAATTAAAATTCTATCGACTCCCCTCTTTTTGATAAGGGAAAATTTTAATATCTGAAATTTTATTTTTATTATAAAGCGCTAAAAACAATCGCTCTAACCCAATAGCTATCCCAGAACAGGGAGGCATGCCTTGCTGCATTTTTTCCAGAAGATCCTGATCATAACTCACGCTATCTGTTCTTTGCTTGAGATGCTCTTCAAATAATTTTTTTTGTTCTTTTGGATCTATCACTTCATAAAAAGCATTCGCTAATTCGAAACCCTTCCAATAGACCTCAAATCGATCCGCCCAAGCATGCTTATTGATACGAGCATAGGCCCTTAACTGAGGAGGATAATCTTTAACAAAAGTTACAACATGGGGCTGGAATTGTTTTTCAATTTTATTTAAAAAAAGCAGGTGAAAAAGATCCTCCCAGCTGGCTTCTTGAGAACAAATGAGATCTTCTTTTTGAGCCAGTAAAAAAAGTTCTTTTTTTGTGGTTTCTGGAGTTAAAGAAAAATTTAAATATTTTAAAAATAAATCCTGCATGCTATATTCTTTAAAAACCAAAGGCTCTGCTTTTAAAGAAAATTGGTTGTTTAAAAAACAAAAAAACTCCTTGGTTTCTTGAATTAAATCCTTTGATGAAAAAAAAGCTCTGTACCATTCTAACATATAAAATTCAGGTTGATGCATGGAACTTAGTTCTCCATTTCTAAAACATTTTTTGATTTCAAAAAAATCTGTCCAATCCTCACAAAGCATTTTTTTTAAATGCATCTCTGGGCTTGTTGGTAAAAACATTTTTTGTTTTTGCGGACTTATTTCTGTTTCAAAAACTTGTAAATGAGGTTCTGTCCCTGGGCATCGCACTAAAGAAGGTGTTTCTACAGGAATTAAACCTCTCGATTTAAAAAAACCTGCGACTCCTATTAGAAAATCTTGCCATTTTTGAGATATAAAAACTTGTTCTTTGTTGGCTTGAAATTTTTTTTTACAAGAAGATAAAATCTTATAGTCTTTTATAAAAGCTTTTTCATTTTTAAATTCATGAACATGAACAGCAACCCAATCTCCCGCCTGAGCATCTATTTTTAAAGAATCTTGTTGAAAAGGAGAACAAACAAGAGTTAAGCCCTGAGATTTGAATTCAAAAAAAGAGGAGGAAGGATGCAGCCTCCCCGCAACCCAACAAGGGTAATGACAATGATCTTGTCGAAAAAAACGAGTTAAGGAATACATAGCAAGGGTGGGTTAATTTTTTGAATAACATTTACTTTTAGAAATTTCATAATAAGAACTTGGCTCTAACTCCAAGTCTTCTTTTAGAAATTTAAAAAAAGGATGGTAAGTTAATAGAGATTCTCCATCATCTTCTCTAAAATGATTAGGGTTAGATAAAAAGGGAGGAATTAATAATCTTGTAACTCTAGCAGCTTGTGGTTCATCGTATTCTTCTTTTCTTAAATACAAAACTATCTGAAGAGCATCCCAGTCTTTTAAATTACACAACCTCAAATGATGTTTTTTAAAAAAAGATTTTGTAGATGTTTTCATTTGATTTTTAATAAGATAGGAATCTATTATTTTAGTTTTAAAAATAGATGACGAATCCCCTACTGTTTCTTCTTTTTGATAAGCCAAAATATTTAAAGAGTCCCCAAAAATCAATTTATCTTTAATAATATTAAAAGGATAAATTTGTACAAAAGTATTTTCTGTACTAAAAATATTTTTTGGAGATTTAATGATTTTCATATCCAAACAATTTTCATCATCTTTAGAAACCTGAATTCTGCCTTGAAAAGTGTTATCACTAAAAACATTGCATTGTAAAAAACGACCTTCCACTTTTACAGTTGAGGCATAAACAGTGGCAAAATCTTCCGTATACTCTTTTTGCTCAGCGCAAGATAAACAAAAAATAACGGATAAAAAAAGAGTTAATTTATAAAGCTTCATATTTAATTTTTCGGAAAAAAAACCTTTAAATATAAGCTTTTTCTTTAAAAATCTCTATTTACCATCTTTTAAAGGCTGCATAAAAAGACTTTCTCTTTAGTCTAGTTTATTTATTGGGCCTTTCTAAAATTTGCTATCATTTTTTGAATTTACTAGAATAAGTCCATCATGCGTTTTTTAATTTTATTTCTTTCTTTTTTTATGATTGCTTGTTCTGTTGATGTCACTTCTTACCGACCCAATCGCCGAAATGTAAGCGGAGCTGATCGTCAAAGAAATAAACCTAGAAGGAACCACAAAAATCATTCAGAAGTTACAAAAGGAAGCACCCCAGAAGATCAAGTTGCAGAACCTCCAAAAAGAGAAGCAACGGAAGATGAACTGGCAGAAGTTGTAAGAGAAAAACCAGCGGAAGATCAAATTGCAGAAGTTCCAAAAGAAGAAGCAACGGAAGATCAACTAGCAGAAGTTGTAAAAGAAAAACCAAAAAAAGATCCAGTCGCTGAAACTCCAAAAGAAAAATCAAAAGAAGATCAGTTAATTGATGACTTAAATGAACAATTAACAAAATTAGAAAACTTTGTTTTTCCTATTCAAGTTTCAGAAGAAGCTTCTAAAGTTTTAGTACACTCCAGCAAAGAAAGAACTCATGTTATGATAGATGTAAAGCCTAGAGGAACTATTTTTAAACTTCTTGCAGGTACGGATGGTGAAATACAAATGGAAGAAAATAATTTATCTATCGTTTCAGGAAATGTAAAAATTATCCTACATTTAAATTTGAAAAAATCTAATATCTTTGTAGAAGCCGGAGAAAAAGTTCAAAAAACAAAAATTCTAGGAAAAACAAAAGCAGGTATCATTTTATCTGTAGAAAAAAATGGTAAATTAATACCTGTTTGTTTAACAATTAAAGATGATGATAATGTCATTTACACAAAAGAATATTCTGACAGCGATCCTTGCGAAAATAAATCAATCAATTAATTAAGAAGAACTCTTTATACAAGCCTGTATAAAACTCGCAAATAAAGGATGCGGTTTTGTTGGTTTAGATTTGAATTCAGGATGATACTGAACTCCTATAAACCAAGGATGAGACGGCAATTCCAAAACCTCAAATAATTGATCAGCCCCTTTGCATTTTCCGGAAAAAGATATTCCTTTTTCTTCAAATCTTTCTAAAAAAGCAGGATTTATTTCATAACGATGTCTATGTCTTTCACTGATAGAATTTTTTTTATAAATTTGTGATACTTTTGAATTTTTATTTAAAACACAATGATAAGAACCTAATCTCATACTCCCACCTTTGTACACAACGCTTTTTTGTTTAGGAATTAAATCGACAATATAATTTTTAGTGGCTTTGTCATTTGAAAATTCTTTACTAGTAGCGCCCTGTATCCCGCAAACATTTTTAGCAAACTCAATAGCTGCAACTTGCATTCCTAAACATATTCCAAAAAAAGGTATAGAGTTTTCTCTGCAATATTTTATAGCTTTTAATTTTCCATCAATGCCACGATCTCCAAAGCCTCCAGGAACCAAGATTCCATCTAATTTTTTTAATTCTGAAGTTTTTAAATTTCCTGAATCGATATAACGAATCTCTACTTTTGCTTGATGAGCTAAGCCTCCATGAATTAAAGCCTCATGAATAGATTGATAACTATCTTTTAAATGAACATATTTTCCGACTAAACCAATGCAAACTTCTTTTTTTGGATTTTTAATCTTAAGAACAACAGATTTCCATTTAGAAAGATTAGATTTTGGAGGTTTTAAATTTAATTTTTTACAAACCTTTTCATCCCATTTTTCTTTACTAAGAAATAAAGGAATTTCATAAATAGTTCTAGCGTCTTTAGCAGTCACTATATCATCTTGATTTAAATTAGAAAAAAGAGCGATTTTTGATTTTAAATCCTGATCAATAGTGTGAGAAGATCTGCAAATTAAAAAATCCGGTTGCAATCCTACCTCTCTTAAAGCTTTAACAGAATGTTGAGTCGGCTTGCTTTTTAGTTCTCCAACGGAGGGAATATAAGGAACTAAAGTAACATGAGCAAAAACTGTATTTTCAGCACCAAATTCTATACGCAACTGACGAATGGCTTCAATAAAAGGAAGTCCTTCTATATCACCAATAGTTCCGCCAATTTCCACAACTGTAATATCTGAATTTTTAGAAACTTTTAAAAGACGGGTTTTAATTTCATCCGTAATATGAGGAATCACTTGCACTGTTCGGCCTAAATAATCTCCTTTTCTTTCTTTATCAATAACGGTTTGATAAATTTGACCGGTTGTAATGCTATGATCCTTGGTTAAATTTGCTTCTGTAAACCTTTCGTAATGGCCTAAATCAAGATCTGTTTCTGCGCCATCTTCAGTCACATAAACTTCTCCATGTTGAAAAGGAGATAGCGTCCCAGGATCTACATTAATGTAGGGATCGCATTTAACAAGACTCACCTTGTATCCACGAGATTCTAAAAGAGTCGATAAACTAGCAGAAACCAAGCCCTTACCTACAGAAGAAACAACTCCTCCAGTTACAAATACAAATTTACTTTTTTTAATTTTTGAACTCAAAATAACCCTGCCTTGATACTTTAAAAGGCCTGAAAAAAATCAACAAGAAAATTAAAAGGTCTTTCTTTATTAGAAATAGCAAATCCAAAATCCACTCTTAATTTCATTTTATAATCAGGAGGCATCCCTAATCTCAAACCTGTTCCAACATTCCACTCAAAATCTTTCAAATCTTCTTTATGACCTCCAAGCGTCCCATATTCAGCAAATAAAACTCCCGATAAAAACTGACTCCATATTGGTAAGGGAGCTCGAATCTCAGCTTGTGAAAAATGAATTCTATCCCCAAGAAAACGATTCTCTGAAAATCCTCTTAAGACCTCATCTCCTCCTAAAGAGTATTTCATAGAGTAAGAAATGCGAGAAATCAAAGAAGAACCTACAAAAGTTCTCAAAGCCAAAACATAGTTGCTAAAAAAATCATAATAATACCTAAGATCTGCTTCCGCGACACAAAAACTACTTTCATTCCCTAAGCTTGGAGTGCAACCAAAAGATACCTGATGATAGTGACCTGACATCGTATTTATTTCATAATCTCTACTGTCATATCCTGCTCTTCCTTCCAGATGAAACAAAACTTCTGGAGCAAAAACAATTTGGTTATTTTGTAAACTCTTTCTTTCTTTTCTTATAAGAATTCTAGTAGTTACACTAGAAAACCAATGATTTTTACTCATATACTTAATTTTATAATCCCAAATAAATTTATGCGGATATAATTTTTTAAGATCTGAATCTTTAGTTTTCATTCCAAAACCATAGAAAAATTCTACAAAACCATCATAAGCCATGTAGCTATCAACAGTAAATCCTGTTTGATCTTGGCTGACATAATCAAATTCCCATTTAAAAAGAGAACTTGAAAACTGATTAGAAAAAGAAGTTCCTAAATAATCTTTTTCTCGAGTGGAGTAAGAAAATAATCGAGCTCCTAAAACACCTCCACGAAGTCGAGACATATAAAAAACAGGTATTAAAACCAGTTTTTTTTCTGTGTTTCTTTTTTGAAAAAACCAAGAATAATTTTCTATTAAAGAATTAAAAAAACTTTCACCATTAATTGATTCTTGTTTTTTAAAAGAAAAAGATTCTGAAATTTTATTTTTAGGTTCTTCAACAGGATGAGATTCATTAAAAGATTCAGCTTCTGTTTGTTCTATCGACGCATCAGGAGAAGCTGTTATCACTTGCTCTTGAGAAATCTCAGAAAAACAGAGAAAAGAACTAAAAAATAAAACTAAAAAAATCATTTTTATAAACCCACTGTGACCCAATGTATAAACCCTATTTCGTACATAAACTCAAATTTTGACACAATCTTAACATTTCTTACATTCCCTATCAATTGTAAAAACTACATTAAAATTAAGTTTTCTTTACAAATCAAGACTAACAAATTTATGGTTGTCAAGATTATGTTAATGCCCCTCAGCTGGCTTTATTTAAAGGGTTTAACTTGGTATTCTTAGATTAAGAGGTTTTATGTTTAAATCAATTTTTATACTTACATTGCTAATATTTAATGGCTTTGCTTATGCTGAAAGTTATGTTCCTAAGTTTAAAGTTATTAAACAAGCAGAAACACGATATGAACTTCAGAAAAATTTAGTAGAAGATTTAAATTTTATAAAAACTATTTTTAACGATTCAGATTCTGTAGCATCTATTAAAGAAATTAATTCTAATAAAGAATCTTTTGATAATACCGCTTCTTTATAACCCCCAAAATTAACGGCAAATAAAAAATATTATTCAATAGCTCCCGCTTGAATTAAAGCTTGAATTGTGGTTTTAGGATTGTTCTTTTTTACTAGTCTTAATGATATTTGGTTTTTGCGAACATAAGTTAAAGCCGTTTGGCCCTCTTTATCCCTAGCATTAACATCCGCTCTCGCTTTCAATAATAGTTTTACCAGATTTAACTGCCCCCATAAAGCAACAACCATTAAAGCCGTTTTGCCCTTATTATCTTTGGCATTAACATCCGCCCCAAATTCAATTAATAATCTTATAGTATCTAAAGATTCAGATTCAGATTCAGATTCAACAGCGTATCTCAAAGCCGTTTTGCCCTCATTATCTGCGATATTCACATCTGCACCTGAAAAAGCAAGTAATCTTACAAGATCTATTTTATGAATAGACGAGGCAGCTAGCATTAAAGCCGTTCGTCCATCTTTATCTACAGAATCTACATCCACTTCTTTAGAAATTAATAATTCTAGGAGATCTAATCTGCTAGATTCAATAGCGTATATC
>JBPCUO010000013.1:0-7393 GCA_051011135.1 Bdellovibrionales bacterium | reverse complement strand
ACAACTTTAGCGCCTTGATCTAAAAGATATTGAAGAGTAGGAATTGTTTTATCAATACGATAAGTATCTAAAATTTTTCCTTTTTTAATAGGAACATTAAAATCCACTCGCAAAAAAACTTTTTTATTTTTTAAGTCAAAATCTTCTAAAAGTTTTAATTGCGTCTCCATATTAATCAATTATTTACAAAATGAATGAAATCAACCATTCGTTGAGAAAATCCAGCTTCATTATCGTACCAAGATAAAACCTTAACCAATCGATCCTCTAAAACTTCTGTTGATAAAGCATCTAAAATCGAACTCTCTTTTCGTCCTATAAAATCAGAACTCACTAATGCCCCCTCTTCAACAGCAAGAATGTTTTTCAAATCCGTTTGAGCGGCTTTTTTAAAATGTTCATTAATTTGTTTAGCAGTTGCTTCTTTTTGAATCTCTAAAGTTAAATCCACTAAACTCACATTAGCCACAGGGACTCGAACAGAGCTACCTTTTATTTTACCTTTGAGTTCTGGAAAAATAAGACTTAAAGCTTTTCCCGCTCCCGTCGTTGTTGGTATCATATTTAAAGCCGCTGTTCTTGCTCGTCTTAAATCTCTATGAGAAGAATCTAACAGATTTTGATCATTGGTGTAAGAGTGAACGGTTGTCATAAATCCTTTTTCAATACCCCACTTTTCTTGAAACACTTTAATAAGAGGAGCTAAGCAATTGGTGGTACAAGATGTATTGCTAATAATTTGATGCTTGTCTTTTTGAAAAAGATTTTGATTCACTCCATAAACCAAATGAAAATCAGCTTGCGGAGCAGGTGCAGACACCAAAACCATTTTCACTTTTTTAGAAAGATGTTTTTTTAAATCGTCTTGAGTTTTAAATCGACCTGTACAATCTACAACAATATCGACATCATAATCGTCCCAAGGAATTTCAGAGGGATGATCTTTTTGAAAATAAGCCACCGATTTTTTATCCACTAAAAGAGATCGGGATTGTGCCTGTACTTTTTTATCCCAAACTCCATGGACGCTATCGTATTGCAAAAGATGCGAAGCCATCTCTTCAGAACTTTTTCCATTAACAGCCACCACATTTAAAGAATCAAATCCATATCGAAAAAACAAACGACCAATACGACCTAAACCATTAATTCCTATTTTTAATTGAGACATTGTATATCCTCTTTATTCACTTTTGAAAATAAATTCAAAGTATTTTTTTGTAATTGCTCCGATAAAGTTTTTAAATCCACCTGATGCAAATCGGCCACTGTTTGCGCCACTAAATGAACACGAGCAGGTTGATTTTCTTTCCCTCGATAAGGAGGTGGAGATAAAAAAGGAGAATCGGTTTCAATATGAATGCGATCTAAAGGAAGTTTTCGACAAGTTTCTCTTAAATTTTCTGAATTTTTAAAAGTGACAATTCCGCTAAAAGAAATATTAAACCCATAATCTAAAGCGGAAGCAGCCATCTCATAAGAACTGGTAAAGCAATGAAGCAAGCCTTTGACTTGGCCTTGGTATTTTTTTAATAAAGATAGCGTGTCTTGTTCCGCTTCTCTGGTATGAATCTCTACAGGAAGCTTGAACTTTTCTGCCAAATCAAATTGTTTTTCAAAAACTTCTTGTTGTTGATCTCTGTTGGTTCGTTCGTAATGATAATCTAAACCAATTTCTCCGACAGCAACAATTCTTGGATGAGATAAATGCTTGTTTAAAAAAGTCTCACAATCTTCATTCCAATTTTTTGCGGAATGAGGATGCATCCCTAAAGCTCCATAAACTTTGGGAGAGTAGTTATCGCAAAAATGCAAAACCTTTTCCCAATCCTCAAGTTCTGTACCTATTGTGATAATAGAACTAACTGAAGAAGCTTGAGCTTCTTTTAAAACCTCTTCCATAGGAAGAGTGATTTTATCTAAATGAGCATGAGTATCTATCCACATGAGTTCCAACTTTGAATTCTACTCTGAAGATCTATCACAAAATTTTCAAAACATAAAATACAATCTATATGAGATCTTAAGTTTTTTTCTAATTCCAAAGTTTTTTGAATCAAAAAGTCTAATTCTTGAAAAGAGAGCAAAGTAATTTTGGAAATCAAATCTTGTTGATCCTTGTGGATCCCTCGGCTTGTCTCCCCTACTTGAAGCAAACGAGCATCTCTTAAAAATTGCAGCCAATACTTACAAACCATTAAAGCTTCCTTTCGTTTTTTTAAAACCAAAGGAAAAACAAGGGCTGGAGCTTGAACTCCTTTTTTAAAAATCATTGTCCATGCTTCAATGGCTACTGATCTTATCTCCTTTTGATCTTGAATCTCTTGAAGTTGATCTAAACTGCCTTGAGAGGCCGCTAACATCCATGCTTCTGCTACCACTAATTGTTTTAAAATCTCCAAAGGAATAGGATAAAAACGAAGAACTTGTAAACGAGAGCGAATGGTCACAGGTAATTTATAAGCTTCTGAAGAAATGAAAAAGAAAAAACTTTGAGGAGGAGGCTCTTCTATTATTTTTAATAAAGAATTGCTGGCTTTGATGTTGAGCTTTTCTGCCTCATCAATAATAACTATTTTAAATTTATCTGTTGAAAAAGCCAAAAAAGGATGAATCCCTTGAACATCTTCTAATTTTAAATTCAAAGCTTCTGTTGAAATAAATAAAAGATATTCACTTTGATTTTTTTGAACATTCACGCAAGCAGGACATTTTCCACAAGCCGAATGGGTCTCGCATAAAAGTTTTTGAGCCACAGCAAAAGCCATCATCTTTTTACCAACTCCTGAAGGGCCTGTAAAAAGTAACGAATGAGCCAACCTTTGACTCTCTATAGAACTTATTAAATTTTTTTTAATCTCATCATGTCCTTTGATAGTTTCAAAAAGAGCTGGGTTCATGAGGCACCTTCTAAAAGATTTTTCTTTTCTAAAAAAGACAGTAATTGATCCAGAAGTTTTTGAGTCGTTTGAGTTCCATCTAAAACGAGCCAAGATTTGGAGTTTTGAGCTAATTTTAAATAATAATCTCGAATCCTTTGATAAAAATCTTTGGTTTCTGTTTCAAAACGATCTAAGTCTCCTTGTTTATCTCTCAATCTTTTAAAAGAAACTTCAACAGGAATATCTAATAAAACCCAAAGATCTGGATCTAAAGAAGCATCATAAACGGCATCGTGAATGTTAGAGACAAAACTTTCTTTCATTTTGCGACCTCCACATTGATAAGCAAAGGTACTCGCCCAATAACGATCGGAAATTAAAAGCTGTCCTTTTTTTAAAGCAGGTTTTACTAATTCTAAAAGATGTTGTTGTCTGTCTGCGTAATAAAGGAGTATTTCGGTTTCAGGCTGGGGAGGTGATTTTGTTTTTTCTATCAATAAAGCTCTTATCTTTTCGCCAAGAAAAGTCCCTCCGGGCTCTTTAGTAAAGGTTGCAGGAAGACTTCTTTTTTGAAGCTCTTCACGCAAAGCCTTTATTAAAGTGCTTTTACCCGAACCATCAATACCTTCAAAAACTAAAAACGACATAAAATTGAGTGATTAGTATATTCTATAAATTAAATAATGCCTATAGATTTTCCTATTGGATTTTAGAAATAAAATTTGATAAAACCAAGGAGATTCATGAATTTGTCAGATATAAAATCTCTTTATTTTAAGCCTCTTATGGCAATTATAGAAACTGCTCACAGCATTCATAAAACACATTTTGACACTCAAAAAATTCAAGCCAGTCGCCTTTTATCTATTAAAACAGGAGCTTGTCCCGAAGATTGTTGTTATTGTTCTCAATCGGCTCGCTATAAAACAGAAGTTAAAAAAGAAACTCTTTTAACTTTAAAAACCGTTTTAGAAAAAGCCAAGGAAGCTCAAAAAGAAGGTGCTACAAGATTTTGTATGGGAGCGGCTTGGAGAGAAGTTAAAGATGGTTCTTCTTTTGATAAAGTTTTAGAAATGGTTCGAGCCGTTAATGATCTGGGTTTGGAAGTTTGTTGCACTTTAGGAATGCTGACTTTAAAACAAGCTCAAAAATTAAAACAAGCAGGACTCTATGCTTACAATCACAACATTGATACCTCTCCTGAATTTTATTCTAAAATTATAACCACTCGAAAATACGAAGATCGTCTCCAAACTTTAAAAAATGTGAGACAAGCGGGTTTAACCGTTTGCACCGGTGGTATTTTAGGTTTAGGAGAATCCAAAGAAGATCGTATTTCTTTTTTAAATCAACTCCATCTTATATCTCCTCCTCCTGAAAGTATTACAATCAATCTTCTAGTTCCCATGAAGGGAACACCTTTAGAGAATCAAAAACCTATTTCCACTTTAGAAGTTGTGCGTGTGATTGCCGTTGCAAGAATCCTTATGAAAAAATCTATGATTCGCTTAAGTGCTGGACGAGCAAGAATGAATGAAACCGAACAACTTCTTTGTTTTTACAGTGGAGCCAACTCTATCTTTTTAGGAGATAAACTTTTAACAGCAGAAAATCCTTCTTTAAGTTCTGACGAACAACTTCTTAATACTATAGGACTTCAGCTGTCTAAAAGTTCAGAGAACTTGCATGTTTGATTTTTTTAAAGAGGATTTAAAAAAACGAAAACAATCTATGCTTTACCGTGAACTGTCTCAAGCGCAAGGTCTGGATTTTATCTCCAATGATTATTTAAACTTAAGCACTCATCCCTTGATTCGAAAAAAAATGGCGCAAGCTTTAGATCAAAATATTAATTTATCTTCCAGGTCTTCTCGATTACTTGCTGGAACCACTTGTTTTCATGAAAAAACAGAAGCAGCTCTTCAAGAGTTTACAGGTCGAGATTGCGTTTTGAGTTTTTCATCGGGTTACTTGGCTAATGTAGGTGTGATCCCTGCTCTTTCTAAAAATAAAGTGATTTTTTCAGATGAGTTGAATCATGCAAGCCTTATTGATGGAATTCGTTTAAGTGATTCTCCCTGTCAGATTTTTCCTCATAAAGATTTAAATAGACTAGAAGCCATGCTTAAAAAAGAAAAAAAAGAAAAACTGATTGTGACAGAAAGTCTTTTTAGTATGGAAGGAGATTTCGCTCCTTTAAAAGAATTGTCTGACTTAGCTCTTAAATACCAAGCTCTTCTTTTTGTGGACGAAGCTCATACAACGGGTTTGTTTGGCCGACAATTTTCAGGTTGTGTTTATGATTTAAAAGATCGCGAACATATTGTCTCTTTACATACTTGCGGAAAAGCTTTGGGAAGTTCAGGAGCTTTTGTGGCTTCTAGCATGCTTATTGGAGATTATTTAATTAATAACTGTCGTACTTTAATTTACACAACAGCGCCTCCTCCTCTTTTAATGATTCAATGGCAGGCGGCTTTAGATGTATTAAAAACGGAGGTTTATCGTCCTTTAGAACTTCGAAAAAAATCTCTAGCTTTTAGAACTTCTCTTAATCTTTTAAAAAGTGAAAGCCCTATTATTCCAATTGTTTTAAAAGATACCAAACAGTCTTTGGAACAGGCTCAATTCCTAAGAGATAAAGGTTTTTATGTAAAAGCGATTCGTTATCCCACCGTTCCTAAAAATCGAGAAGGTTTAAGGTTGGTTTTAAAATATGGACATAGCGAAAAAGATTTAGAACAGCTTAAAAGTTATTTATAACATGCAGGGTTTTTTTGTAACAGGAACAGATACAGGAGTGGGGAAAACACTCGCCTCTTTAGGACTGTGTCTTTTTTTTAAAGCCGATTACTGGAAACCGATACAAACAGGAAGCCCCACAGATCAGGATTGGATTCGCCCTTTTTTAGAAGATCAAAAAATACATCCCAGCTCTTATGAATTAAAAGCTCCTCTATCTCCTAACCAAGCGGCTCAAAAAGAAAATCAAAGTATCGACTTAAAAAAAATTCAAAAACCTAAGTCTTCTTGTTTAATTGTTGAAGGTTTGGGAGGTGCCTTAGTTCCTCTTAATGAAAACCAAACGCAATTAGATCTTATGAAACAAATAGATCTTCCTTTAATTGTTGTTGCTCGAAGTGGTTTAGGAACTTTAAATCATAGCCTCTTAACTCTTAAAGTTTTAAAGTCTGAAGCTTTGAAAGTGAAAGGCTTGATTCTTTCAGGTCCTTTAAATCCTTTAAATAAAAAAGACTTAGAGAAATGGGGCGATGTGCCAATACTTTTAGAAATTCCGCAATTATCAAAAGTCACAAAACCAGAACTTTTAAAGCTTTTTAAAAATTTCTCATCGCATCTTTAAAAAGTTTTTTGCTATTTAAGATTAAAAAAATTATCTTTTAAGGAGGATGCAAACAAAAAAAACAACTCTTCTTCTGATAAAAATTCTGGAAAAAATAGTTTCTGATAAAGACCTCCATGGCCTTTGGTTAAACACTTTATCTTTTTTGGAATATATTGGAACTCGAAAAATGCTAAAAGCTCTTCCCGCTTCTTGTTTAAATGAAACTCTTTTAGCACATATCAACGAAGAATCTCGACACAGTCTTTTTTTTAAAAAACTATCTCACAAAGTATCAGGGAAACAATTTTGTTTTGCGGAACACGAAATGATTTGTTCCAAAGAAGCAGAAACATACTTTCAACAAATTGATAAAGAAGCAACATCTTTTTCCAGATCCAATCCCATTTTAAATTATTTGTACACAACTTACACTGTTGAATTGAGAGCGATTTTACTTTACTCCATTTATTCAAAAATTTTAAAAAGAAATGAATTTCCTTTTACATTAAATTTTGTACTTAAAGAAGAAGAACAGCATTTAGCCGCAGTCATGCAATCTATTAAAACTCTTGATCCTTTTGCAGAACAAAATTTTGAAGAACTTAAAGAGTTTGAACATCGGGCTTACTTTTCTTTACTTAGAAAACTAGAGCAAAAGATTTTTCATCCTTCTACTTCCAAAGCAAAAGATTTATCTCAGGCTTCTAACAGTTCTGTTTCTTTTCAAGAACAGCATCCTTAATGATGTCTTCGATTTGGCGACCCTTCACACAAATGAAGCTGGCCCAAAAGACTCTTCCCAAAGTGTCTCGGGCTCAAGGGGCTCATCTTTTTTTAGAAGATAAAACGAGGGTGATTGATGCGATTTCTTCTTGGTGGGTTATCACTCATGGGCATTGCGAGCCAGAAATTATTAAAGCGATTCAAAAACAATCTCAAAAACTGGATCAAATTTTATTTGCAAACTTCAGCCATCAAGTGGCTGAAGATTTGGTGGAAGAGCTGCTGGATTTACTACCAACTCATCTAAAAAAAGTCTTTTTTTCAGACAATGGTTCGACCGCTGTTGAGGTGGCTTTAAAGATGTCCTTACAAAGTTGGGCGCAAAAAGGAGAAACTCAAAGACAAAAATTTTTAAGTTTCACTCATTCCTATCATGGAGACA
>JBPCUO010000012.1:0-5876 GCA_051011135.1 Bdellovibrionales bacterium | reverse complement strand
GCACTTAAGAATTCCAGAAAAAATAATATCATATTGAGTTTTAAATATTTCTTTTAAAATCCCCTTATCTTTTGTAAGAAGCAGCTTGTTTAATTGATCCGTTAATTTATTTTCTAAAAAAACCAATTGTTGATCTGAGTACTCTTGGCATTCGCTGAATTCTTCTCCAAAAACTTTCGAAACATCCATCGAATAAGGCGATGACTGAGAATCAAAAGATTGAATCTTGTAATCAAAAATCCAATCATTTCCATCGCTATATAAGATTTGATCATAGGTAATATTGTATCTTTCTTTAAAATAAGTTCCGTCATTATAAATAGTCCCTTTTTTTAAACATTTATCAAGTAGAGCAGACCCTTTTTGTATAACAAGCGAAAAGGATGCTTGAAGAATCGGATCAAAATCTTCTAAAGTTTGATAATCACTTAATACATACATTTGATTCATAAGATCAATTTCATTTAAAAAAACTGGGTTTTTAATCTCGGACATGCACTCTACAGAGCTTTTTCTAGTTTCACAAATTTCTGTTAAAACGGGATTATTATTTGAAGCCTCAACATGAGATATAAAAAATAGAATTAAAAATAGGTGCATGAGCTTGCCTTAATTACTTTGTTTCTTGATGAAGTGTATGTTTATTAAGAAAAGGATTGTACTTTTTCTTTTTAAGTCTCTCAGGATGAGTTTGACTATTTTTTGTTGTTGTATAACGAGAAGGAGGTTTGCCTAGTTTGCGAGCCTCTGTGCACTCTAAAGTAACAATCTTAATATTTTTTTTCTTAGCCATAAGATCTTGTTTTATATAGAAGACCCCAGTAAAAGTCTATTAAAAAAAATATGGTTTTTTTTTAATATTGGTCTCTTAAGGAGCGAATCTTAGCAAATTCTTCGGAGGTTTTAGCTTTTAAAAAAGGATTTGTAAGTTTTTCTTCTTTTAATGAAAAAGGAACCGTCGGTCTGTTTTGCTCTCGAAGTTGTTTCAAATGTTTTAACCTCTTTTTTAGCAAAATATTGTCTTTTTCTAAAGTTAAAGAAAATTGGGCATTTTTTAAGCTATACTCATGAGCGCAATAGACCATGGTTGAATCCTTTAATTTTTTAATTTTAGAAAGGCTGTTGAACATTTGCTCCGGAGTGCCTTCAAAAAGACGACCGCAACCCATAGCAAAAAGACAATCTCCGCAAAATAAAAGATTTTCTTTTTCGGACCAATAAGCAATATGCCCTGAAGTATGGCCTGGAACAAATAAAATTTTAAAAAGAATCTTTCCAAAAGAAACTTCATCTCCTTCTTTTAAGGTTGCATCTATCCCTGGAATTCTATGAGCATCTCCTTGATAAGCAAAAACCTTGCATCCCCACTTTTTTTTTAATTCTCTATTTCCGCCAACATGATCATGATGATGGTGAGTGTTAAAAATAAAATCGAGTTTCCAATTTTGATCCTGAAGATATTGATTGACGATGCCGGCCTCTGCGGGATCAATAACAGCTGTTTTTTGAGAGACTTTCTCATGCAGAAGGTAAATATAATTATCTTCCCAAATAGGAATTTGCAAAATTTTTAAAGACATAACACTAACTTGATACTATACCAAATTCTATAGTAATCCAAGCAGCCTTAATAGGAAACCCATTTTTATAACTCCCCTTTTGCAAAATCTCACAAGATATAAAATTTGATTTATCCGAGCTCTTAAGATAGTCTCTCAACCAGTAAGCTAAAATTACAATTTGTTTTATGATTCGCACTATCGCCTCTCTTAAATGGGAATTTTTAAAATATTTTCAATCTATAAAAATATTTTTGATTCAAAATTTAATTTATAAAATTAATTTTTTATTATTGATGGTTGTTCCCATTGTTGTTTTCTTTTTTATTAAATACAATTTATGGGTTTCTATTTACGAATGGAATTCTCTTGAAATTATCAAAGGTTACACTTTATCTAAAATGATACAATACCAACTCGGTATTTTTCTACTGGATTTATTTGTTCGATCCTATTTTTTTAGCCATAATCTTTCAGCAGATATTCGATTAGGAAAAATCTCAGCTTTTCTTCTTTATCCTTTTAATTTTTTAAGTTACCAATTTTCTAAATTTCTTTCGGAAAAAATTTTACAACTCTTAATTGGTTGCATAAGTTTCGGGATTGCCATTTTTTTTAATTTTATACAAGAGATCTCGTTGATGATTTTTTTAAAATTTTTTGCATTCGTTTTAATGATTAATCTTTTTTGGTTTTTTACTCAAACTCTTATAGGCTTGCTTTCTTTTTGGATAGAGGAAACTTGGAGTCTCAATGTTTGCATTAGATTTATAACCGCTTTTATGTCAGGTGCTTTTATTCCTTTAGAACTTTATCCAGAGTGGTTGCAAAATCTATTATTTTTTACTCCTTTTCCCTACCTTATTTATTTTCCAGTCAAAATATTAACAGGATCTCCCATTTCTTTCTTTCTTTGTTTTTCTATTATTAGTTTTTGGATTTTTGTTTTAGTTATAACAACTCGTCTCACTTGGAAACAGGGTTTAAAGATGTATACAGGAGCTGGAATTTGAAAAAATATTTTTCTATTTATCAAGAGTATTTCAAAACGAGTTTAAGTGAGCTTATCTCTTTTCGACTCAATTTTTCTTTACAAGTTTTGATGAATTTATGCTTTATGGGAACTTTCTTTTTTACAGCAAATTTTATTTTTAACCATATAGAATCTATAGGATTTTGGAATAAAACAGAGTTTTTCTTTTTTCTCTCTTTTGCTTTTGCCGTTGATCAAATTCATTATTTAATTTTTAGTCATAATTTTTGGGGTTTTAGTGAAGATGTTAGATTAGGGCTTTTTGATTTTCATCTCTTAAAACCTGTTTCTAGTCTCATGATTGTTTTTACTCGTTATGTCGCCATTCCTGCTCTTGTCACGGTATGCTTTTCTTTATTTTTAATAATTTATTTTGGATCAAAACTTTCTCTTCCTATCTGGTCTTGGCTGGCTTTGCCTTTTGGGCTGCTTCTTTCTTTATTTTTTTTGGTGGGATTAGAGATTTTTATCTCTATGTTTAATTTTGTATCTGTAGAGGGCACAGGAATTAATCAAGTTCGATTACAAATACAGCATTTTTGCAGATGGCCTGATTTTATATACAAAAATCCCATTCGTCTCTTTCTTCTGCCTTTTTTGCTAATCACATCTTGCCCTGTTAGGTTTTTACTCAATAACACTTACTGGTCTTGGTTTTTGATAATGATTTTAGGAACTCTTGTTCTATGGGTAGGACTTTTTATTTTTTGGTTTCAGTCTATTCGATTCTACGAATCTCCTTCTAGCTAAAAAAAGATTTGACTTTTAAAATTCAGAAAATACATTCTTAATAAAATGTTAGAAGCTACAAATTTATCTAAACAGTTTAAACTCTATAATAAAGAGCCAGGATTAAAAGCCACTTTAAAAACTTTTTTTCATCGTGATTATTATTTTAATGAAGCTGTCAAAAATTTTAACTTAAGCCTACCTGATTCAGGGCTTGTCGGTTTAATAGGACCTAATGGTTCAGGAAAAACGACTTTGATGAAAATGTTCACAGGGATCATTACCCCTAGTGCTGGATCTGTAAAAGTTATAGGAGAAATCCCAAGTGAAAGAAAAAACAAATTTAAAAAAAATATCAGTCTTGTTATGGGTCAAAAATCTCAGCTCTGGTGGGATATCCCCGTCATGGATTCTCTTCTTTTGTTTCAAAAATATTATGAAATTGAAGAAAGTGTATTTAAAAAACGGGTTCAAGATCTAGGAGAGAGATTAGAAACTACAAAGTTTTTTAATATTCCTGTTAGAAAGCTTTCTCTTGGAGAAAGAATGAAAATGGAACTCATGGCTTGCCTTCTCCATGAGCCAAAAGTTATTTTTTTAGATGAGCCTACCATTGGATTAGATAGCAATTCTCAAAAAAATGTAAGACAATTTTTACAAGAATATTATAGAGATAAACAGCCTCTTATTCTTTTAACCTCTCATTATATGGCTGATGTAGAAGCTCTTTGCAAAAAAATTGTTTTAATTGTTAAAGGAGAAAAGAAATTTGATGGAAGCATGGAGGAGTTTAAAAAAAATTTTAAAAAAGAAAAAACTCTCATCTTTGATTTTTTAACCAAGCCTTCTCTTTTAGAATCTACAAAAAAAGAATTAAAAGATTTTCCCCATCAATGGAATGAATCTAAGACACAATTAAAAATCCGCGTGCCTGAAAAGCAGCTGAAAGAGATAACTATCAAAATTTTAACTCATTATAGTGTTTCTGATTTTCAAACTGAAAAAGTCAGCATAGAAGATATTATGGATCAAGCGATTCAATCGAGATAGTTTTTTAAAGACAGGATCTTCTCAAAAAATGGAGGTGGCGACCGGATTTGAACCGATGTAAACGGATTTGCAATCCGCCACCTAACCGCTCGGCCACGCCACCAGAAAATCTAAAAAAAAGAATAATTTAAAAAGTCTAATTGATCAACATTCTGTTTTTTAAAAAATGAAAGTTTTTAGCGGTAAATAAAAAAGCCTTTTCTATAGACTTATGAGTGATAAATTCTTCTTTATTAAGGTCTGATAGGGTTCTTGCCACACGAAGTAAAGCTTGTTTTCTTCTATAAGATGAGGTTTCTGGAAGATATTTTAAAATTTTTTGATCTGTTGTAAACTCTAATTCTTGCAAATTAAGGCGACTGTTCATTTTTGTCTGTTTCCTTGTTTCTAATCGAAATTGAGAGGCTTCATAAACCTCTTTAACAATGCTCTTTAAAGAAATTTCTCTTTTTCCTTTCCATTGATTAGAAAAAGCCAGAAGATCAAAACGATCTAACATAGGGCCGCTTAAACGATCTAAATAAGATTGGCATCTTCTTAAAGAATAACCACAAGAATTGTTTTTTCCAGGGACATAATCTCCACAAGGGCAAAGGTTCGAAGTTGCAGCTAGTAAAAACCGAGAAGGAAAAGTCATATTTTGCCCTCTGCGAACTAGTCGAATTTGTCCTTTTTCAACAGGCTCTCTTAAAGCTTCTTGAACTTTAGGATGAAATTCCAAGTATTCATCCAGAACTAAGAGACCTCCATGAGCTCTAGAAATTTCACCAGGAAATAAAGGCACTCCACCACCAATAATAGATAATGGAGTGGTTGTATGATGAGGATTAATATAAGGCCTCCATGAGGCCGCTTTAAAAAATCCCTTATACTCTTCCCAAATTCTTTTTTGAGGAGGATTCAAAAGATAATAAAGATTCTCAGTTAAAGTTGTTTTACCGGAACCTGCTTCTCCACAAAGCAAAAGATTATGCTCACCTGCTGCCGCTAACTTTAAAAGAAAATGAGCCGCTTCAGAAAAATAAAGATCGGGAACTCTGGGCGGAATGAGTTGATTCTTCCATGGCTCAACAGGCAAACAATGAGCCTTATCTAAATCTTTAAGAGTTTCTGCTAAATAGTTGTTTTCTCTATAGTTTTTATCTTTAGAAAATCCTGTAATGCAGACTTCATTATTTTTAAAAGGTAAATAATTCCATCCCGCAGGAGCTCGTACTTCTCCATCTAAAGTGACTTCTCCATAAGCATAGATTTCAGAACTGTTATAAAGATTAAAATGAATTTGAGAAGTTTTCCATAAGATCGCAGACGCTAAAGCAAGGTCCATCCCTAAACTATTTTTTTTCATGTAAGCAGGAGAGATATTAATAATAATCTGTTGCCGATGAGGCCATCGAAATCCTAGTTTGCGGAAGGCTGACTTCAGACGAGTAGCGCTTTCTTTAATCGCGGTATCTACAAGTCCACTAAATTTAACTTCCGGAAGCCCCGGCAACAGACTTACT
>JBPCUO010000011.1:0-3695 GCA_051011135.1 Bdellovibrionales bacterium | reverse complement strand
ATATTCAACCAGATCCTATGTATAACGATGTTACCGTTGCTCGTTTTATTAATAAATTAATGCAGGATGGAGAAAAACAAAAAGCAAGAACCATCTTTTATAAAGCTTTAGATAAAATTAAAACTTTAGAATCAAGTGAAGAGCCTTTATCTGTTTTTAAAAAAGCTGTTTCTAATTGCAAACCTTCTTTAGAAGTTCGATCTCGTCGTGTGGGAGGAGCAACTTATCAAGTTCCCGTTGATGTTAGACCTGCTCGAAGACTAGCTCTTGCGATGTGTTGGTTAGTAGATAATTCTCGTTCTCGCAAAGGAAAACCCATTTATGAAAAATTAGCAGATGAAATTATGGATGCTTACAACAATAGAGGAAATTCTGTTAAGAAAAAAGAAGAAGTTCATCGTATGGCGGAATCCAATAGAGCTTTTTCTCATTACAATTGGTAAAATTTTATTGAACCTCTAAATAAAGAAGATAAGGCTCTCAATGTCTTCTGATTTAAAAAATAAAAATCAACTTAGAAATATAGGAATTATGGCTCATATTGATGCTGGTAAAACAACATTAAGTGAGCGGATTTTATTTTACACAGGTTTAAGTCGTAAAATTGGTGAAGTGCATGAAGGAACCGCTGTCATGGATTGGATGGAGCAAGAACAAGAGCGAGGGATCACTATCACATCCGCTAGCACGACTTGTTTTTGGCGAGATATTGTTATTAATTTAATTGATACTCCTGGACATGTTGATTTCACGATAGAAGTAGAAAGATCTTTAAGGGTTTTAGATGGAGCAATCTCTGTTTTTGATTCCGTTCATGGAGTTGAACCTCAATCTGAGACGGTGTGGAGACAGGCCGATCGTTATAAGGTTCCTAGAATTTGTTTTTTAAATAAGATGGATCGTGTAGGAGCTCATTTTGAAAAAAGTTTAGAGTCAATTCAAAAAAAATTAAGCTTAACTCCTTTGCCTATACAATGGCCTATAGGTTCTGAAAATAACTTCCAAGGAGTGATCGATCTTATTGAGCAAAAAGCTTATGTTTGGGATCAAGATGAGTTGGGTGAAAAATTTTCTATTAAAGAAATTCCCTCTGAATACAAGGATATTGTTCAAAAACAAAGAGAATATTTAATAGAAAAAATTTGTGAAAATCAGGAAGATCTCATGCAAAAATATTTAAATGATGAGGCTCTTTCTAAAGATGAGATCAAACAAGCTTTAAGAGAGCAAACTTTAAATTTACAAGTGACTCCTGTTTTATGTGGATCTGCCTTTAAAAACAAAGGAGTTCAACCTGTTTTAGATGCTGTTAAAGATTATCTTCCTTCTCCTTTAGAAGCTTCTGATACTGTGGGAAAATCTTTAGATCATAAAGAAATTAAGATCAAAACCGATGACCAAGAGCCTTTAGTGGCTTTATCTTTTAAAATTGCTTTTGATTCTTTTTCAGGAACTCTGACTTATATTCGTGTTTATTCAGGTCGCTTAAAAATGGGTCAGCAAATTTATAATGCTCGTCAAAAAAAAGTAGAAAGAGTTCATAAAATATTAAAAGTACATGCTAACTCAAGAAAAGAAGTAAATCAGATTGAAGCAGGAGATATTGGGGTGGTTGCAGGTTTAAAATGGACACGAACAGGTGATACCCTATGCACTAAGGAAAAGATTGTTTTATTAGAAACTTTAAATCTTCCAGAGCCCGTTATTTTTGTAGCTATTGAAGCCAGAACTTCTGTGGATCAAAATAAAATAGAAGAATCTCTTGAGAAGGTTCAAAGAGAAGATCCTTCTTGTAGAGTTCAAAAAGATCCAGAGACAGGGCAAACTTTATTAATGGGAATGGGCGAGCTTCATTTAGAAATTTTAGTCGATCGACTTTTAAAAGATTATAAAGTGGAAGCTCGAATAGGGAAGCCTCAAGTTTCTTTTAGAGAAACTCCCAAATCTTCTTGGGAAGGCTCTTCGGAATTTTCTAAAGAGATTCAAGGAAAACAACACTATGCAAAAGTGACCTTACAAATAAAACCTTTAGAAAAAGACCGGGGTTATGTTTTTAAAGATCATAAATCTTTCCTAAAAAATTTAAGTCCAGAGCTGGCAGGAGCTGTAGAAGAGGGCATTAAGCAAGGTATCTCTTCGAGTCCTTTTATGGGATATCCTTTAAGGGATTTAGAAGTAGAGTTAAAAAATCTGGAATACAAAGAAGAGGAACTAAGCTTTTTAGCTCTTCAAGCGGCTACTTATCAAACTTTTCGTAAAGGACTTATGAAAGTTGGTTGTGATTTGTTGGAGCCTATTTTTAAAGTTGAAATTTTTAGTCCTGAAGAATTTACGGGATCTATCATTAGTGACTTAAACACTCGTAGAGGCCAAATTGGAGGTATTGAAAAAAAACCTGAAATCAATCTAGTTTCTGCCAAAGTTCCTTTAATGAATTTGTTTGGTTATGCCACTCATCTAAGATCTCTCAGTCAGGGACGAGCTTATTTTTCTATGGAAATGAATTCTTATGATTTGCTTCCAGAAAAAGAAAAACAAAAATTTCTGATTTAAATTTTGGTTTGTGCTTGAAAAAATGTTTCAAAATGAGACAGATCCTATTTTTAAAATCCCATTTTATTTCAATTTGCTAGTTAAGGATTTTATTTCAAGTATTTATGATACAATAAACAAGCACTTAGTATTAAAGAAAGCGACCTGTTTTTACGATAAATCTATACAAGGATGGTTATGAAATTTTTAGTTTATATTTTAATCTTTTCTTCTTACTCGCAAGCGGATTATCTAATAAGTTGTAATAATGTTTCAGAAGTAAAAAATCTTTCTAAATATTTTGAAGAAGAAAACAAAAAACATAATTTACAATTGATTTGTAAAGCTGCTGAAACAAAAGCAGAAAACTGTTGTAGCAATCCTAAAGCTTGCCCTGGTTGGAAAGATACAACGGTTAATATTATCAATGATCTTTCTCAAGCGGCTGCTATGGCTCTTGGGCCAACTTATCAAATGTCAGGTGATCGTATGAAAGCTTGTGAATTAGGGAATATGAGCTCTGCCCTAGGTCATACTTCAAGCGCTCTTAGCTCTATACAAACAGATAAATGCGCTAAAGCCTCTGAAAAATGTTCAGAAACTTGTGAAAATAAATATAAAGATTTCTTAGTCGAATTTATAAGTTTCATTATTACAGAGGATCCTATAGATAATAATAATCCTTTAGTTTGTGAAAAATACGAATCATCACCACCACCGTCAGTGAAATCACCAGCGCCGATACTGCCCCCTGTTTATTGCATTACTGACAAAGATGTTACTTTTGCTGATCTTAAAAAATACATTAATAAACCAAAAAAAATAAAAGTCGATTATTTTAGAAATATTTCTAAAGAAATTTATAAAAAATGTGAAGCTGAGATTAATCAAAGCCTTACCAGTATAAGTTTTGACAATAGAAAAATAAAAAAATTTGAAGGCTATGCAAAATCTTTTAATCCTTTAGAAGATTGTGAAGATTTAACAAAAAATAATGAACTAGCAGAAGCTGGTATCCAACAATTACAGCTTCAACTTTGCCAAGAAGTTCGGGCAGCGACACAACAAAATCCTATAAATGTTCGAACTCCCGGAACTTCCTCTACAGATCTAACAGGCACTCAATTCGCGTTTAATCAAGATGAGGGAGGGCCAGGCACCAC
>JBPCUO010000010.1:0-23883 GCA_051011135.1 Bdellovibrionales bacterium | reverse complement strand
ATTGGATAGAGCACTGGACTTCGGATCCAGGGGTTAGGGGTTCAACTCCTCTCGGGCGCGCCATTTTAGCAAATAAATTTTAAAATATTAATAAGTCACAACATGACTGTCAGATTCTTTAGCTCTTGGATCTTTTAAAGGAACAATAGGATGAGAACTTAAAAAATGAATAACAGGATATAAAAATAAACCTATAAAACCAATTAATACACCTAGCTCTATCCATCCAAAATGCACATGCTCTAAATCATAACTAGGATAAACCATCCAATAGATATCTATGTATTGCATAATTAAAACCAAAACACTCATAACAACCAGAGATGATTCATCTCTTTTAGCCCAGCGAGGAAGAAGATAAATAAAAGGAACAATAAATTTAAAAAGAATTAAAGCTGCAGAAACCCAAACCCAATCATTTTGAGAGCGGTGCAAGTAATACACAGCTTCTTCTGGTAAATTAGCATACCAAACCAGAAGATACTGACTAAAAGCAATGTAAGCCCAAAAAATAGTAAATCCAAAAAGAAACTTTCCTAAATCATGCAAATGATTTGCGTTTACAATTGTATCTTTTAAATAAGATTTTTTTCGTAAATAAATAATAATCAAGATTAAACAAGCCAGAAAAGATTGGAAAAGTCCTGCAAAAGAATAAACACCAAAAACGGTAGAAAACCAATGCGGCTCCAAGCTCATTACAGTATCAACTGTAAAAAAAGTAAAAGTTAAAGTGAACAAGGCTAAAAAACCAATAGAGTAAGAAAGCATTTTATGAGTTAAAGATTCCTCACCTGTTTCATCTTGTTTTAAAGAGAGTCGAGTCAAAATTTTATAAAACCAAATCCAAATCGCAAAAAAACTTACCAGGCGAATCACAAAAAATAGGGGGTTTAAATAAGGAGATTTATGTATCAAAAGAGGATCTTGAGACACTGCTGAAGAATCAAACCATATATACAAATGATCTCCTGCTAAAACCAGAAGTAAAGCCGCTATAAAACCTATAGGAAGATAGGCTCCAAAGCTTTCCATAATACGGCGAATATTCGTGCTCCACCCTGCTTTAGAAACATGTTGTATGCTAGCAAAAAACAATCCGCCTAAACTGATAAATAAAACAAAAAGAGAAGCGACTAAAAAAGAAAACCACGCTCTTTTTGGATCAAAAAATAATGCGGCCATCATGGTAAAAAACCCAATAGCTACAAATAAAGTAAGTAGTTTTTTATTTTCAGAAAGATAAATTTTTTTCATAATCTAATTCCTTTGCAAAGATCTCACATAATGAACTAAAGCCCAAATATTTTCAGACCCTTTGTATCTCGGCTCCCCTTGGCCTTTTATATAGTGACTCATTGAAACTTGATCTGAAGTTGTTAGCTGAGCTCGATAAGATCCCATCAACCCCTGACCATTATAAATAATATGATAAATCCTACCATCGCTATAAGATCTGGCTTTATCTGTTAATAAAGATAAAGGCTTGATCACCATTTTAGGAGCAACCGTTGCTCCTTGTTGAGCATCTCCACTGGTTCCATGACAATAAATGCAGTATTTTTCATAATGCTTTTGTCCTTTAGAAAAAACTTCTGGAGTAAGTTTGACAGGATTTTTTAATTGATCTGCCGCTAAAGGCTTTTTAGGAAAAGGATAATAACTTCTATTTCTAGCGCGAGTCCCCTCTGGAGGAAGTCTCATTAACATTTTTCCCTCATCGGTTCCTTCTTGAGCTTTAATAGATCTTTGTTTCATCATGTCTAACATATACTCTGAGTCGGTGCGGTTTTTCCCTCCGGAACAAGTGCAAGACACGAGGTAAATAATAGAAATAAAAAGGGTGATCAATTTCATGTTAAAATTCTGTCTCCAATATTTTTTTAGGTTTTAAACTTTCAATTACGGGTTTTATATCTTTTATTTTTTTTGTGCCTTCAGGGATAAAAATACCAAATTTATGAGAAGATAACCCAGGGTCTATAACAGGAGGTTCGATATGAGGAAGTCCACAAACATAAAATAAAGCGGCAATGGAACTTAAAGCCGCAAATAAAATAGTTAATTCAAAAATAACAGGAATAAAAGCAGCCAAAGACCAATGAGGCTTTCCACCTATAATAACAGGCCAATCTACTGCTGAAGTCCACCAAGTAAACCATAAACCAAAAAGACAACCTAATAAACCAAAAGTAAAAGTCACCCAAGGAATCCAAGATCGAGGAGTTCCCGAAGCCTCTTCCAATCCATGAACAGGATAAGGAGTAATCGTAATGACATTTTTTATTTTTCTTTTACGAGCTTGTCGAACAGCAACTAAAAAAGCTTCTTCATCTTCCCAAAGACCAGCAACACCTTGCTGAGCTTTATAATTAGAAAGATCTTTCATGCGAAAGTTTTTTAATTTTGTTAAAGCTTTTTCAAGTCGATCTTGAAAATAAGGAAGGTTTTTCATATAGACTATTTTTAGTTTTATAAAAACTTTTCCAAAGAGAGCTTCAAAAAAATAAAAAGCTTTTTGAGCAAAAAATTGGGCTGATTTCAAAAATTTAAATCCTTTTATTGTTTTCAATGCGAATCTCCTTTTCCAACATTTAAAACAGGTTTCATTTCAGCAATAGAGATTGCTGGTAAAGTACGAATATAAATAAGAAATAAAAATAAAAACATTCCAAAACTTCCAAATAAAGCTCCAAAATCAAAAAAGGTCATTTTAAATAAACCCCAGTTAGCAGGTAAGAAATCTCTATGTAAAGAAGTTACAATGATCACATATCTTTCAAACCACATTCCAATATTCACAAGAATAGAAATAACAAACATAGTTTTTATATTTCTTCTCACCCAACGAAACCAAAACAATTGAGGAATAACCACATTACAAGACACCATAATCCAATAAGACCACCAGTAAGGACCAAAAGCTCTATTTAAAAAAGCATATTGCTCATAAGAAGAGCCAGAATACCATGCCATAAAAAATTCAGAAGCATAGGCATATCCCACTAACAAACCTGTTAGCATAATGATCTTATTCATATTCTCCATATGATTTAAAGTGATGTAATCTTTAAATTTAGGGATAAAAGCTCTTACTAAACACATTAAAGTGACCACCATGGCAAAACCTGAAAAAATAGCTCCTGCCACAAAATAAGGAGGAAAAATAGTAGCATGCCAACCTGGTAGACCTGATGTTGCAAAATCAAAAGAAACTATACTATGAACAGAAAGCACCAAAGGAGTCGAAAGACCGGCTAATAATAAATACACCATTTCATAATGACTCCAATTGCGACCTGTCCCTCTCCAACCCAGAGATAAAGATCCATAAAAAAATCTACGAATTTTGTGTTTAGCTCTATCTCTTAAAGTTGCTAAATCAGGAACCATCCCTACATACCAAAATAATAAAGACACTAAAGCATAAGTTGAAATCGCAAAGACATCCCAAGTTAAAGGAGATCGAAAATTAATCCAAAGAGATCCTCTTTGATTAGGATAAGGTAAAAACCAATAAAAAAACCAAGGACGGCCTAGATGTAACACAGGAAATACAGCCGCTGTTAACACAGCAAAAACTGTCATAGCCTCAGCAGTCCTAGCAATAGAAGTTCTCCATTTTTGACGAAATAAAAATAAAATAGCAGAGATGAGCGTTCCCGCATGGCCAATACCAATCCAAAACACAAAAGTAATAATATCCGTTCCCCAAGCAACAGGATGATTCACACCCATAAGCCCCATACCAACGGTAACAATAGTGGCTAGAACTCCAATATAAAAAAGAAATAAAATTTTAACAGAAATAAGAAATCCAAAAAATTTAAATCCCGGAACTGTTTCTACTAATTGAGACACATCCTCTGTAACTTTTTTAAGAGATTTGCGACCCAGAACTAAAGGTTCTCTTTTCATTTAGTGATGGCCTCCTTTTTTGGAACTGGAAAGAGGTTTTTTAATATTACGAATTTTGGTTTGATATTTGACAGATGGTTTTGTGTTTAACATCTCGTCTAATAAAGCATAACTGTTTTGAGCTTTAAAAGCCTGGCTCACTTTTGATTGAGGATCATTTAAGTCTCCAAAAACAATCGCATCGGCAGGGCAAGATTGCTGACAAGCTGTTTTTATTTCTCCATCTTTTAAAGAACGATTTTCTTTTTTCGCTTGAGCTTTTCCTTCCTGAACTCTTTGAATACAAAAAGTACATTTTTCCATCACACCTCGAGAACGAACTGTCACATCAGGATTTAAAGCCAGATTAAGAGGCTCTTTGAAATTTTTTTCATAATTAAACCAGTTAAATCGTCTCACTTTATAAGGGCAATTATTAGAACAGTAACGAGTTCCAACACAACGATTATAAATCATATCGTTAGTTCCTTCATCACTATGAACTGTTGCCATCACAGGACAAACAGTTTCACAAGGAGCATTATCACAATGCATGCAAACCCTTGGTTGATGAACTGCTAAAGGATCTTCTGCTGTTCCTTTATAATAACGATCCACACTGATCCAATGCATTTCACGACCTTCTAAAACATATTTTTTTCCAACAGTAGGAATGTTATTTTCTGACTGGCAAGCAATCATACAAGTTCCACAACCATTGCAACTGTTTAAATCAATAACCATTCCCCACTTATGACCTTTATACTTATGCTTTGGCCAAAGACTTGGGACTTTATGATGTTTATGGAGCCCTGAAGAAGAATCTTTTTTGAATTCTTTTAGAGTTGTTTCCATAATAATATCTCTTCCTTCCATAGAATGATGAGACTGGACATTTGCAAGAGATTTAAACTCTCCTGTTTTTTGAAAAGAAACATCTAAACCAGAAAAAACATGTTGATCGGCTAAAGGATAAGCATTCACTCCCACTTGATTTGCCACAACACCTGTTTTGTCATGACCATAACCTATTGCTAAAGCCAAGGTTCGATCATCTTGCCCAGGTTGTATATGGACAGGAGCTTTCACTTTTTTTCCACGAGAAGAAATCATGATAACCTCTCCCTCTTTTAAAGATTCTTTTAAAGCCATTGCAGGACTGACACAAAGATAATTATCCCAACATATTTTTGTAATAGGATCTGGAAATTCTTGAAGCCAAGCTACATTGGCTAAATTTCCTTCCTTTAAAGCAGAGGTTTCGTAAAGAGTTAAAGTATAATCCCCTTTTGATTTTCTATAATTTTTAAAATTCCAATTGGAAACTTTAAAAGATCTTGGAGCAGAAGCGAGAACTCGTTGAGATCCAAAAATTCCTTTTTTCAAAAAAGAATTCCAAAAAGAGGTGCCTCTTCGAGTCATCCAATAAGATTTAACATATTCATAAAAGTTTTTAGCAACATTGATTTCTCTTTTAGAAAGTCTGATCCAACTTAACAAACTATCTTCAAAAGCTCTGGTTTGATAGAGAGGTTGTATTGTAGGTTGCTGTATAGTAAAAACTCCTTTTTTAAATTCCCAATCACTCCACTTTTCTAAATCATGATGATCGGGCATAACATAATCGGAATGAAAACCTGTTTCATCCACGCTTGCTCCTGTGTAAATGACCTGACGAGCTTTGTTTAAAGCAGCTAATAATTTTTCTTTTTCAGGGTAAGAGTAAATAGGATTTAATTTATGAATAATCACTGTTTTAATTCGACCTCTGTTTAAATCAGAAATTAATTTTCTCATTTGAGAATAAGAACCAAAAGAATAAGGATAGTGTTGTAAGTAATTAACAGTAACTCCATCATTTTTTAATGCTGAATTTAAAAAATTCATCAATCCATAAATTTCCAGAGCCTTTTTTGTTTGAGAACGAAGCCCTCCAGCAAGCACTAAAGATCTTCCTTTGTTACGCCCTAATTGATAAGACCACTCTTCTATTTTAGTCGCTGGAATTTTTAAACGAGACCAAGAGGCTCGATAACTGCTTACAAGTTTTTGCAGTTTTGAAGGCAGAACAATCGACCCTCTTTGAGAAAGAGAATGAACAAGAGCTGTCAGAAGCGACATTTGATCCTCGGGATTTAAACGGTATCTTTCGTCAGCATTAGAGCCTGTTAAACTCATCAAAGATTCTAAAACAACTAAACGACTCATGTTTTGACTAGGGCGACGAGTTTTTGCAAATTGTTTTTGAAACTCTGTAGGCGATAAATAAGTTCCTAAAAAATCACAATTTAAAGCTAGTATAAATCTCGCTTTAGAAAAATTATAACTAGGAAGAAAAGAAGATCCATAAGATAACTTTTGTGCTTTTGCCAGATCCTCCATAGAAATAGGATCCCAAACATAATGATTCGCTTTAAAAACTTTTTTAAATTTTGAAATTAATCTTTGAACAGAAGGAGAAGGTAATCGAGAAGTTAGTAGAGCGACTTTTCCTTTTTTCATTTCTTTAACGACATCTTGATCTAGCTTTTCATAAGAAATATTAATAGTTTCTTTATTTGTTTTTTTATCATTGAAAAGATTTTGTTGAGGTCCTTTTATTCTCTCAGGATCATAGAGACTCAAGATATGAGCGTGAGCTCTTGGTGATAGACCTCTAAAATTTAACAATTTTGATTCTGAATTAGGTTCAATTTTAATAGGACGAGCCTCTCTTGTTTTTACTAAAATAGAAAAACCCTCACCTCCATCATTATAAGAAGAAGCATAGTAATTGGCTTCACCCGGAACGATATCTTCTGGACGATGAACATAAGGAACAATTTTTTCTGTAGGTCGTCTCAAGCACGCTGTTGTTGTGAGCGCCAAGCCAGCACCCATGATTTGTAAAAATTCACGACGAGAAGAACTGACCTCTTCTAAAGAAGGTAAAGGAGATATAAATTCATCTTTCAAAGATTTTTTAAAATCCTTATCTCCTGAAAGGTCTTTTAAATTAATCCAATATTTATTTTTATCCATTTTTTTATTCCTTAATAATGACAAGTCGTACAGTTAATAGGAGCCTGATGATGACCCTTTGTTTTAAGATCTTTTAACATCTTCCCATCCTCTGGAGATTGACGATGACAATTCACACACCAACCCATAGATAAGTTTTTATATTGCGAAATTTTATCTTGATTTTCAACAGGGCCATGACAAGTTGTACATGCCTTACCTGCTTTAATATGATGAAAATGAGAAAATTTCACAAAATCAGGAAGAAGATGAACCTTTTCCCAAGCCACGCTTTTTCCCTCATTAAAAGCTTCAGAAAGTTTTTTAATCCAAGGACTATTTGTTTTTACCGTTCTATGACAATTCATGCACACATTTAAACTAGGAATGGTAGAGTGACGAGTTGATTCAACACCTGTATGGCAGTAAAGACAATCAATCTTATACTGACCAGCATGAAGTTTATGAGAAAAAGGAATGGGTTGATCCGGTTGATAACCATCATTATAAAATAAACTGATTTTATTATTTGTTATCAAATAAATAAACAGGGCTACAAAGCTAAAAAAGCATATCAAAGCAACAGCACCTGTTAGTTTTTTTTTCAATATATCTTGCATTTCAAAATTAAATCCAAAAATTCCTATTAGGAAAAGGGTTACTTGATAGTTCTAAAAATGGCAATGATAAATCTTAGATTTTTTATAAGTAGGACTTTCAGTGAGAGCTTTTAAAATTTTGAAAAGCAGCTATTCCACAAAAAATGATATGTAGGGTAAAAAATCCCAAAACATACTCCCATCCACCCGATCCAAAACCATAGGAATGCAAGCCCTTTCCAAGTATAAAATTCACTCCATACCAAGCCATCACTACAAGAAAAAACATCAAAACTGCAGATATAAAAAGAGATAAATCTCGGATCCAACCCACAAAACGCCCATGAAGCAAAGCAAGATACCCTAATAAGCTAATCAAAGCCCAAGATTCTTTTGGATCCCATCCCCAAAATCGCCCCCAAGAGTAATCAGCCCAGATACCTCCTAAAATGGTTCCTGCTGCCAGTAAAATCACTCCCCATTGAATACAACGATAAATCGTTAGAGAATTTTTTTTAATAAAATCTAATTTATTTTTTTTACGGAAAATAAAATCTATCAATCCCATATCCCCTAAAACAAAAGCCAGAAAAAAGAAGGAATAACTCATGGTAATAATTAAAACATGGGTGCTTAACCAAAAAGAAGATCTCAAAACAGCTTCCAAAGGTTGCAAACGACTATCTAAAATATGAGGAGCTGTGTTCACTAAAAAAAGACAAAAGCAGGCAAGGATAACACTGGCTATAAAAACTAATTGAGATTTTTTTAAATAAAAAATAAATCCTACCACTAAAGCCACCCAAGGAACCCAAACAACAGTTTCGTACATATTAGAAACAGGAGGACGAGACATGATATAAGATCTTAAAAAAAGACCTAGGCTATGACTTAAAAATCCAAACCCTACTAAAGGCAAAAGCCACTTCATAAGAGACCATCGTTTTGTAAAAGACAAAACAGAAACAAACAAAAGAAATAATAAATAGAAAAAAGTGGCCACTTGAAAAGGCTTCAATTGATTATAAAAAATTTCTAGTTTGATTTTTCTTTCTTGATACCAATTGTTTTTATTCTTACCAAAAGCAAACTGTTTAAATTCTTCCATAGAGTTTTTTAAATTTTCTATAGATTTTTCTTTTTCTCGAAAATCTTTTGAAATAAGATCCACATAACTATTTAAAATATTTTGAAATTTTTTAAGAGATTTTTTATCCATCTCAAAAGGTGCCAGCCATTGGCTTTGACCTTCTTTAGGAAGCAATCTCAAAAGCCAAGAGCTTTTAACGGATTCATACAACCTTAAGCGTATTTCTACTTTTTCTAAATTTTTAAAATAAGAATCCAAATCCGCCTCTTTTTGTCTTAAAGATTGAAGTTCTCCAATTTGTAAAATAAATTTTTGATTGGTTTTTAATTCTCGAGGAGAGAATCTTTTTGCTGTTTGTTTCAAACCTAAAGATTTTTTTAAATCTCCTTGTTCTATTTGAATAAACGGAGTCGTTTCCCAATAGTCAGGAATGATAAGCCAAGATAAAATGACATCGACAGCATCTCTTTTTTGAAAAGATTCTTTTCCATAAACTGTTCTTAAAGTTTCACGAGAAAAGGTATCAAAAGGCTTAACTCTTCCCTCATGTTGAATAGGTAGACTTTTCCAAATTGTTCCTTTGTCTGCTTTGACTCCCTCTGCGAACCCTAAAAAAACCACACAAAATAACAGGTATTTAAATCTAAAGATGCTTTTCTTCATTGATTTATCCTATACCACCTTTTTTAAAAAAAATTCAATGGCTTATTATTTTTTCCGCTGAAAAAGTTTTCTTTTTAAAAAAAGCAAAGCAATTCCTAAGACTATTAAAAAAGATCCTGCATATTTAACCCAACGACCGGGGTCACGATTGACAGAAAGAATAGAAATAGTCGCTTCTCCCTTTTCATCTTCTTCAAAACTCGATTGATAAAAAGTATAACCCTTGTATTTTAAGGGTTCATTCATGGTAATCAGTTTTCTTTCTCCAAAAACCTCTACTTCACTTTCATAAGTTTTATCTTTGGGGCTTCCTTGGTATTTTGTCCTATGAAAATCAATTAATTTCAGATCAAAACCAAGAGATTGGGTTTTGTTCACATAACCAAAAGCATAAACTTCTTTTGAAGTATAAAAGCGAGCATAAGAATTTTCCCCAATCCAAGAAACATTTTTTTTATAACGAACTTGAATCGCTTTAAGAGTTTTTGAAGAAGAAGTTTTTTGAGGGTGAAAAGTGATTTCTCTTTTAGATGTTGGTAAAAAATCAATCAATCGAAATTTAAAATCCATCCATGGAGTCTGAAAAGTTTGTCCTCTATTAAGTTTTTTTTTAGATAAATGATCTCGATAAAATAATTTTGAATTGACCACAAACAAAATTAACTCTTTGGGATGTTTTTGTTTGTAATGCCTGTTTTTAGTCAGAGTAATCGAAGCAGGCCCCATTGGTTTTGTTTTTGTTTTTTCTCCTTTTTCTAATTGAATCCAATCTACAAAGTTGCCCATTTGCCCCTCCAGATAAAAACGAACGGCTGGCTCTCCTTTCTTTGCTTTTTTATAGCTTTCACGAGGATTTCCATAAGGCAAATATTGATCTATAAAAAATTGTTCTTGAGCAACATCAATAACAAAAGGCTCTTTTGGCCGGGGTCTTTGAAATAAAAAATCCACATCTTTTTGGTATAAAAGAGTGAATTTAGCGCCATCATAAGAGGAATAAATTTTAATCTCTCGATCTGCGAGTTGCACAAAAGAAACACTTTCTCCTTCTTTAAATTTTAAACTGGCATCCAGGCCTAAGTATTTAGTTATGATGGAACCTAAAATCATGGTTAAAATACCTATATGGGCAAAAACAAAACCTATTTGTCGCTTTTTCCAAGGCCACCGATCCACTAATACAAAAAATAAATTAAGGGCCAGAAGGGTAAGAACAAATCCCATCACCCAAGAGTGATAAATTATTTTATTAGCCGTTTCTTGATCGTATCTTGATTCTATAAAAGTTCCAATGGCTGTAAAAAAAGCTAATAAAGATAAGGTGGTTACTGCTAGTTTTAAAGAAATAAAAAAACGATAGCTGGATTTCAAAAAAGATTTCACGATCCTTTTTCTATAGAATTATTTTAAAAAGTCAATGCTATACAGGTTTATTTTTCTAAAGATTTGTGGATAAAATTCAGAATTTTTTTGAGTTTTTCTTGCATGTGAAAAAAGTTTTTATTTTTCTTTTTTGTCACCTCATCCATATAAAGAGCGCGATTGATTTCTATTTGAATCACATGTTGTCCTTTAGAAAAATCTCCATAAGACTGAGTGATAGCTCCTCCCTGATAAGGCCAATCTATACCGACATCAAAACCTTGCTGTTGATAAGCTTCAAAGACTAAATCGATAAACGATTGGTCTGATGATTTTTTTTGAAGTGTTCCTAAAACAATGTCCTTTCTTTGAGATCCTGAGTCCTTATGAAAATCTAAAGCTTGAGAAGGCATGCTATGCAAATCCAAAAGCAAGATATCTTTATGCTGTTGTTTTTTTAACTCTTGAAATTGATCACGAATTTTAAGATGAAAGGGCTGGAAATATTTTTCAATAAGTTCGTTATGTAAATTTTTAGAAATTGCTTGTTTCATTAGTAGATCTCCTTTTGTGGTGCGATGCCAATGAACATCGGAAGGCTGTTGAGAAGAAGATTTTGGAGCTCCCTCTACTGTCAAAGGAGAAATATCATGGGAAAAACGATTTAAATCCACAGCATAACGATGCCAAGGAGATCGAATAGAAGGAATTTGATTTTTTTTTAAAGCCGATTCGTAAAGTTCATCCACATAAAAATCAACATCACAGTTTAAAAGAGTGTCTGGAAGTTCTTGAAGCCAATGGGCTTCGGGAGGAATTTTAAGACCACTGTGTGGAATTGTAACAAAAAAAGGAATCATTTTATAAATTTATATAAGAAAATCTACTTAACTACAAATAAAAAATTTTGACAGTTCTTTTTATTATGTTAAACTTAAAGGCTCAAGGAGGAGACATGAAAGCGTTTCAAAAATTTAAAAATCATCTTGCCTTTTTTTCCGTCTCTTTTTTTAAAATAAATTCCAAAAAAGCTTTTTCGATTTTAGAACTTTTAGTTGTTGTGGGTATTATAGGAGTTATTGCAACCGTTGCGATCCCTGCTTATCAAAGTTATAAAAACGAAGGAAAAGATACAGCTTTAAAACAAGTTCTTATAAAATTTAATGAATCCATTATAGAAGAAACTTCTTTTGATGCAGATGCTACATTTGATATTGCAAAAGAATGGGACAGGCTTAAAAAATTAAACTCAGGTTTACTTGATAAGTTTATACTTAAAATCAACGACGCAACTTCATGCACTGGAACCGTCGCTGCTTGTGTAGTAAAAAAAGATACTTCCTATTGTCTCTCAATAGAAATAGCAAAAGCAGATTCAACAGATACAGAAACTGATGACGAATCAATAATGTGTGTTGATAGCGATGGAGGCTATTTTAAATCTAGTGATGAAGGAAGCACAGCTACTACAGCTACATGTGATAGTAGCAATAGTTGTGTCTCTAAAGCTGTTTCCTCATCTTAAACCATGGTGACTACGGCAGGAGTCGAACCTGCGACCTAGAGTTTAGGAAACTCTTGCTCTATCCAACTGAGCTACGCAGCCCCTGAATCTTATTTAAAAAGATAATCTTTTACTTTTTGAGCCAGAGATAAAATCGCTTGTCCCTCCAAGGAATCAGGATAGCTTTCTAACAAAGGAATTCCTGACTCAGAACTTAAACCCACATGAGGATGGAAAGGAATCTCAGCCAATTTTGCAATTTTTTTCTCTTTTAAATACAAGTCGATTTGACCTCTTGGAAAGAGATCTAGTTTCTCTCCTGACTTTTCTAAAAAATAAGACATATTTTCTACCACACCTATGACAGGTATCTCAATTTGCGGAAACATATTTAAAGCTTTGCGAGTGTCTGAAAGGGATAAATTTTGAGGAGTACTCACAACAATAGCGCCAGAGACAAAAACTTTTTGAGCAATCGTTAAAGCAACATCTCCCGTTCCAGGTGGTAAATCAATCACCAAAACATCTAGAGGTCCCCAATCAACATCTTTAAAAAATTGTTCGATGGTTTTAAACAACATCGGACCACGCCATACCAAAGGAGATTCTTCTTCCACTAAATGCCCCATACTCATCAATTGGATTCCATAACGGCGATGAGGAATGATTTTATTTTCAGAACTCAATTCTGGTTTAAGATGAAGAGTTCCTGTCAATCGAGGAAGAGAAGGGCCATAAATATCAGCATCTAAGATGCCCACAGAGCAAGATAATGTCTTTAAAGCGACTGCTAAATTCAAAGCAATAGTGCTTTTGCCAACACCTCCTTTTCCAGAACCTACCAATACAACATGCTTGATTCCCTTAAGAGGAAGAAAATTTTTCAAAGGCTTTTCCATAAACCTCTTATTAACTGCTTTTATTTGAATAAACAAGCCAAAGAATCAAAAGCCACCCTAGTAAAAACTCGATGCTTGATACTCAAGTTATTTAATGGCATAAAAAGAGGTGCTTAAAGCAACCCCACTTTGGAGTTTTTTTTAATGGAAAATCTAAAACTAAATTCTATTGTTTCTCTTTGTAAACGAAGAGGTTTTGTTTTTCCAAGTAGTGAAATTTATGGAGGTCTCAACTCTTGCTGGGATTATGGTCCTTTAGGAGTTCAGCTCAAACTTAATATCAAAAAAGGGTGGTGGGACCACATGACTCATCGTTCAGATATTGTGGGTTTGGATTCTAGTATTTTTATGCATCCTAAAGTTTGGGAAGCTTCAGGGCATTTAGAAAATTTTACAGATGATCTTTGTGATTGTAAGGATTGCAAGTTTCGTTTTCGAAAAGAGTCAGATCAAGTAGAATGTCCCAAATGTAAATCTAAAAATTGTACGGAGCCTCGTCAGTTCAATCTCCTTTTTAAAACTTTTATGGGCCCTTTGGAAGATGATAAATCGGTTGTCTATTTAAGACCAGAAACGGCTCAAGGGATTTATGTGAACTTTCAAAATGTTCACCAATCTTTAAGAAAACCTATTCCCTTTGGTATTGCACAAATTGGTAAAGCTTTTCGAAATGAAATCACTCCCTCTCATTTTATTTTTAGAATGAGAGAATTTGAACAAATGGAAATGCAATATTTTATTCCACCAGAACAGGGAGATAAGTGGTTTGACTATTGGAAAACAAGAAGAAAAGCAAATCTCCTAAGCCTTGGTTTAGAAGAAAAGCATCTTCACTTTAAAGAGCATAGTTCTGACGAACTAGCACATTATGCAAAAAAAGCTTTAGATATTGAATATGATTTCCCTATGGGAAAAAGAGAATTAGAAGGTTTACACCACAGAGGAGATTATGACCTTCAACAACATCAAAAATTTTCAGGAAAAAAACTCCTGTATTTTGATGCTGAGCAAAACAAAAGCTACTTACCTCATGTCATTGAAACTTCTATCGGCTGTGATCGGCTTTTATTGGCTTTACTATGTTCTGCTTATAGAGAAGAGGAGGTTAAAGGTGAAAAAAGAGTATTTCTAAAATTAAAACCTCATATAGCCCCTATTCAAATTGCTGTTTTACCTCTTTCTAAAAAAACTCCTTTAATAGATATGGGGCATAAAATTCAACAAATACTACAAGAGACATGGTTTATTGAATACGATATTTCTGGGAGTATTGGTAAACGCTACAGGCGACAAGATGAAATTGGAACGCCTTGGTGCTTAACAATAGATTTTGAGAGTTTAGAAGATCAAAAAGTAACAGTAAGAGATAGGGACACCATGAAACAAACCCGTATTTCTATTGATTCACTTGAAACTTACTTTAAGGATTCTAACAAATAGGGAGATTAACTTATGAGCCATTTACCTATTGATAGTATTGAAGCTTCTAAAGGTAAACTGAGAATTGATGAAATGATTCATAAAAAAACAAATAAATTTATTTATCACTTTAGTAAAAACCAAACCGACGGATCCTCTGCTATGAATCAGCTTCTGGGCGGAAAAGGTTCTAACTTGGCGGAAATGTGCCGGCTCAAACTTCCCGTTCCACCGGGATTTACTCTTTCTACTGAACTTTGCACGCTTTTTTATAAAGAAAATAAATCTCTTCCTTCTTCTGTAAAAAGTCTTATTAAAAAATCTATTGAAACCTTGCAGGAAGAACTTGGTAAAAAATTCAATGATTCTAAAAACCCTCTTCTTTTAAGTGTGCGCTCTGGAGCTCCTATTAGTATGCCCGGAATGATGGATACCATTTTAAATTTAGGGCTTAATGAAAAAACAGTCGAAGGCTTGAGTCAATTATCTCAAAATCCTCGCTTTGCTTGGGACAGTTACCGTCGTTTTATACAAATGTATTCCGATGTTGTTATGGGAATGAATCCCTCTCTTTTAGAAACTCATTTAGAAGATTATAAAAATCAAAAATCCTACTCTTCTGATACTGATTTAACTGCCGAGGATTGGAAATACATTACCGCTCAATTTAAAGAATCTATTCTAGAATATACAGGAAAAGTCTTTCCTGAAGATCCTTGGGAACAACTTTGGGAATCGATTAAAGCTGTCTTTAATAGCTGGAACAATCCAAGAGCGATTATTTATCGAAAAATGCAAGGAGAAAATTCTTGTTTAGGAACAGCGGTGAATATTCAATCTATGGTTTTTGGAAATCGCGGAGAAGATTGCGCAACAGGAGTTGTTTTTACAAGAAATCCTTCAACAGGAGAAAATCAAATTTTTGGAGAGTATTTAGTTAATGCTCAAGGAGAAGATGTTGTCGCTGGTATCCGAACACCTCATTTAATTTTAAATACAAAGGCAGGCATGCATAAAGATTTAAAAACTTTGATGCCAAATGCTTTTGATGAACTTTTGAAATTATGTAAAAAACTGGAAAAACATTATAAATTCGTTCAAGATATTGAATTCACTATTGAAAAAAATAAGCTTTGGATTTTGCAAACTCGAAATGCAAAATGCTCTTCTGCCGCTCAATTAAAAATTGTTTTTGATTTAATGAAAGAAAATCTTATAGATGAACGAGAAGCTTTAACATCTATTGATCCCTTTTCTTTAAATAGCCTCCTTCATCCTTCTATTGATGAAAGCGATAAAAAAAGAATTTTAACAAAAGGATTACCAGCAAGCCCCGGTGGAGCCACTGGGCAAATTGTTTTTGATAATCAAAAAGCCATCGAACTTCAAAAGCTGGATTTACCGGTGATATTAGTTCGAACAGAAACTTCCCCAGAAGATATTAATGGCATGATCAGTTCTCAAGGAATTTTAACAGCAAGAGGAGGTATGACTTCTCACGCAGCAGTTGTCGCTCGTAGTATGGGAAAACCTTGTATTGTGGGTTGCGAATCTCTTTATATCAATCTGGTTGATAAAGAATTAAAAATACGAGATCAAGTCCTCAAAGAAGGAGATAAAATTACGATTGATGGATCCACAGGAGAGGTTCTTTTAGGTGTTGTAAAAACTAAAGCTCCTAGATTAAATGAACAATTTTTTAAACTTATGAAACTTGCTGATAAATACACTCGTTTAGAAGTGCGAGCGAATGCCGATACTCCCATCGATGTTCAAAAATCTAAAGACTTTGGAGCGAAAGGTGTTGGTTTATGCCGAACAGAGCATATGTTTTTTGCTCCTAATCGAATCAATATTATGAGAAAAATGATTTTAGCCACTGATAAAGAAGAAAGACAAGAAGCTTTAAACCAGCTTTTTGTAATGCAAAAAGAAGATTTTTATCAATTACTAGATATTATGGATGGCTTACCTGTCACTGTTCGATTACTAGATCCTCCTCTTCATGAATTTTTACCTCATACAAAAGAAGACATTAAAAAACTTTCACAAAATTTAAATTGGAGTGAAGATAAAATAAGTACAAAAATAAGTCTTTTAAAAGAATCAAATCCTATGTTAGGGCATCGGGGTTGTCGTCTTGCTATCACTTTTCCAGAAATTTATTTAATGCAAACTCGAGCTTTAAGCGAAGCCTGTGCAGAATTAAAACTTAAAAAGCAGCATCCTAAACCTGAAATCATGATACCTCTTGTCTCTTTTCGAAAAGAATTAAAAATTTTAAGAGATCAAATTGAACAAGAAATCACGCATACAGAAAAGAAATTCAAAATATCTCTTCCGATACCTATAGGAACAATGGTGGAACTTCCAAGAACTTGCCTTCAAGCCGATAGCATCGCTCAAGAAGCCGATTTTTTTAGTTTTGGAACGAATGATCTGACACAAACAACTTTAGGAATCTCAAGAGATGATTCTGGAAAATTTTTATCATCTTATATTAATCAAAAATTATTTTCTAAAGATCCTTTTAGTAGCATTGATAAAGAAGGTGTTGGTGAATTGGTTAAAATCGCTGTTAAAAAAGGACGCTCTCATAAAGCTGATTTAAAAATAGGTATTTGCGGAGAGCATGGCGGAGATCCAAAAAGTATTGAATTTTTCCATGAAAATGGGTTAGATTATATCAGCTGCTCTCCTTATAGAGTTCCTATTGCTCGATTATCGGCTGCTCAATCGGCTATTCATCAAAAACAAAAAAAGGATACCTAAAATGCAAATCAGACGACTGGAAATTTTTGGATTTAAATCTTTTAAAAATAGAACTGTTTTAGAGTTTAACAACGATGGAATTACAGGAGTTGTAGGCCCTAATGGATGTGGAAAATCTAATATTGTTGATGCTCTCTTATGGGTTATGGGAGAAACTTCTCCTAAAAATCTAAGAAGCACCTCCCTTTCCGATGTTATTTTTAGCGGAACCAATAAACAATCTCCCAGTGGAATTGCTGAAGTTTCTCTGACTTTATCTCAAGGGACTAACGGCTTTCCTGAAAAATACAAACATTTTACAGAACTTATGATCACTCGAAAATCTTTTCGAGATGGAAAAACAGATTACTTTATTAATCAACAAGCTTGTCTTTTGAGAGACATCAAAGAAATTTTTATGGACACTGGAGCTGGTTGTAAAGGATTTAGCATTATAGAACAAGAATCGGTTGAGAAGTTAATTACAGCAAAACCTCAAGAAAGACGATTCATTATTGAAGAAGTTGCGGGAATTACAAAATTCAAATCCAGAAAAAGCGAATCCACTCGTAAATTAGAACTGGTCCATCAAAACCTTAAACGACTAGAAGACATTCTTAAAACCCAAGAAAAACAATTGAATCATTTAAGCTCTCAAGCTAAGCAAGCAGAAAAATATCGCAATCTTAAAAAAGATATTAGAACAAGAGAAATTGAAATCTTATACCGATACTACAAGGTGATACAAAAAGAACAAGAAGACTTTCACCAAAGTTTTTTAAATCAACAAGAAAGAAAAGAACAATTAGAAAAAACAATTATTGAAAAACAAGATTTCCTAAAAAATATTGAACAAGATATTCAAACTCAAAACACTTCTTTAGAAAAAGATAAAAACTATTGTACAGAATTGAATTACAAAATTTTAGAAAGAAAAAAAGAAATAGAATCTTTAGAAAAAGCTATAGAGTTTCATCAAGCCAGACTGGAAAGACAAAAAAATTCAGAGCAAGCCTATTCAAAAGATATAGAAAACTCAGAACTTAAAGTTAAAGAAATCAAAATAAAAAAAGCGGATTTGATTCAAGAAGAAGAGAATTTAAAAAATCAACTTCTAGAAATTGAAAATTTTTTATCTCAAAAAGAGGATTCTTCTTATTTATTGGAGCAAAAAAACCTCAAAAAATTGGCTCTTCAAAAAACAACAAAAGATCATCTGGATAAAACTTCACAAATTCAAGGCTTGCAAAAACAACTTGAAGTCTTAAGTAAAGAACAAGACAAACTCAAAGTTGATATAGATAAAACAGAAGATGATATTCAAAAATGCATAAGAAGTAAAAACTCAACAGCAGCTCTTTTACAAAAAAACCAACAAATGAAACTCAGTTTTGACAAGGAAAAAACTACTATTCAACAAAACAAAATTCAACTCGAAAAGAAAACCTCTCTATTAGATCAAGAAGTTCGCGAATTAATACAAGAAACTTCTCTTTTAAAATATAAAATAGAAGAGCTTGATAAATTAATACATCAATTTGAAAACTTTAAAGAAGGAAGCTTGTATCTTCTTTCTTGGAAACCAGAATTATTTAATCCTTTCTTTAAAGATTTAAAAATTGAAGATGGTTTTGAAAAATCTTTAAGTGTGGTTTTAGGCTCTTATGTTCAAGCCGTCATTCCCAAAGACAAAACATCTATTGAAGAAGGAATCAAAGAACTTAAAGCCGCTAAAAAAGGAAAGGCCAGTTTTATAAGCTCTTTACCCACCAACACCTCTCCTCTTATTTCTACAGAAGTTTTAAACAAATACCCTACTTTTATTTGTTATTTAGAAGAGAAGATCTATTTCACTTTAGAAACAGAGCCTCTTAAAAAAGTTATTAGAGGCACAGCGGTTGTTTCTAATTTAAAAGATGGTTTGGAATTAAAAGAAAAATTTCCATCTCTTCAAATTGTTACAAAAGAAGGAGATTTAATCACAAAAGAATCTATTGTTCATGGAGGATCTTCAGAAAAAGATACGAGTTTATTTCAACTTTATAAACAGGTTGAAAAAAACTTAAAACAATTAAACTCTCAAAAAACTGTTTTAGAATTTAAAAAAGTAGATTTAGAAAAAACTAAGGAACAGTTGAGCTCTATGGAATCCGCTTTAGAAACTCATCAAAATAAAATACAAAACAATTCTGAAAATCTCATCTCCCTTAATAAAGATTTAGAATCTTTGAAAAAAGATTTATTAAGATTTACAGAACTTAAATCGAATTCTCAAAAATATTGGGAAAATTTTGAAAATGAAAAAGAAGATATTATCCACCATCTTAGCTCTCATGAAGAAGAAGCTCAAAGCATAAACAGGATCATTGAACAACAAAAAGTAGATTTAAAAAATCTGGAACTCACAGAAGATCTTTATAAAAAAGAAGAAAATAAAAAATCAGAATTAGAAATGAAAATCTTTCAAAATTCTAAAGAACAATCTGGGTTGGAACAAGAAATCAACTTGATGTCCGAGTTTATTGAAAAATCTCAAGAAAAAATGAAAAAAGATACCAACAATGAAGAAGTTTTAAAATTTATAGAAGAGGAAAGGAATCAAATTCAAGAAATCAGAAAAGAATTAGAACTGTTTTTAGAGGAAAAATCACAAGTTGAAGCCGGTATATCCTCCTCCCAAAAAGCACAAGAAAAAAATCAGGTTTTAAAAACTGATGGTACAGAAAAACTTAATGAAACTAAAAATCAACTGACTCAAGTTGCTATTGATAAAAAAACTTATGAAGCCGAACAAGAAAAATTAGAACTTAAAAAACAAAATCTAGAAGAAAAACTTTATGAAAATCATCAAATTAATATCAAGGAATATCATTTTGTCGCTCAATACGAAAATCTTTCCTTGGATAAATTAAGATCGGATCTGGAAAATCTACAAGAAAAACTACAAAAAATACCATCGGTCAATTTATTAGCTCTGACAGAATATGAGGAACTTTCAAAAAGTCATAACTTTTTAAATCTTCAAAAAGACGATCTTATCAATTCTAAAAAAGAACTTAATAAAGTTATTATCCATATTGATCATGTTTGTGAAAAACGATTTAAAGATATGCTGGAAGAAATTAATTTAAGATTTTCTAAAGTTTTTCCTATTATTTTTGAAGGCGATAATGCTGAAGCTCATTTAATTTTAAAAGAAGATCCTGAAACTATAGAACCCGGTATAGATATTATTGTTAGACCTCCCGGAAAGCGACCACAAAGTGTAACTTTGCTTTCTAAAGGAGAAAAAGCATTAACTGCTATTTGTTTAATTTACTCTTTATTCCTGGTGAAACCTTCTCCATTTTGTGTTGTCGATGAAATTGATTCTCCTTTAGATGATGCCAATATTTTTCGTCTGATTTCTGTATTAAAGGAAATGTCTCGTAAAAGCCAAATTATTGCTATCACTCATAATAAATACACAATGAAAGCCTGTAAAAAACTTTATGGTGTAACCATGGAACAACCAGGTGTTTCACAACTTGTTTCTGTAGATATGACACCAAAACAAGACCTTTTAGACGGGGAAATTATCCAAGATTAATTCAATCACTTAGTCTTGTTTTATGATTTTTTATTTATAAAGCTAGGGGAAATGCTTACAATTTCCTTAAATGCCTAAAATACTTATTTTACTCGTTTTAATCTTTACTGGAGGGTTTAGTTTCGCCAAATCTTCCCCTAAAGGAATAGCTTATAAAGCAAAAACTTTCTTTAAAAAACTTCTTCATGAAGTTCCTGATGAAAAACAGGAAAAAGAAGAAGATGAAATGGAAGTGGAAGAATTTTCTTTGGAAAACGAAGATAAGCCTGAAGAAGATACTCCTCCCTTGGTATTAGAAAATACTCCTCCCTCTCTTTTAGAAAGCTTAAATGATTCAGAAAAACAAAAAAGTAATATTCAAAGAGAACTTGCTAAAAAACTTACAAATGAAAATACAGATGATACAAAAGAATCAAAAAAAGATTCTATCAATTTTGGTGATGTTGATTTGAAAATTTCAAAAAGACCAGAAGAGATTTTAATTCAAAATGAAGACGCAAAAGATGACGATAAAATAGATTCTGACAGAAAGCCAACTTCTAAAGATTAAACAACATGCTTTTTAGATAATACAGGATAATTGGAAATTAATTTTTCAACCCAAAGTCTTTCACCTGTTAAATTAAAACCTACTGATTCTGCTCCACAAGCAATGGCTTCAAAAAAAAGTTTCACTTCAGAAAGATTTTCTTCATAAGGTTCTTTACCATAAAGAGAACTCTCAATAGCTTCTATAACGCTTAATAAATCAGAAGTTGTTACTACTTTTGGTAATTTATCCTCATCTAAACCATGGCAAATCGCGGGAGCAAAACCTACAAACTCTTTTGTTAAAAGCATTTTCTTTCCAACTTTAAAATTAAGTTGTAAAAAAAGATCTTCATTATTATCTTTTCTTTCCAGAACTTCTTCTATATCTGATACAGAAAAAGAAATACTTTTTTTATCATTATCTTGAGTGATGATAAGCTTATCTGATTCTAAATTCATAAAAATTAAAACCTGATTTTTTTTTGATAAGAATTTTTCTATAGCATTAATTTTTGACTTATCAGTAGTATATCTTTTTTTTATCATAAAAAATTTCCTCTAAGTAATTCTTCGTCTTTTTACCTAAAAGACTTAAGTATATTGTGTTTTTCTTAGGATGGTCGTGTATCATTTTTAGACACTTTTTAAATATAGGTATTATCTAGAGATTTTTTTACTCTTAAGATCTCTTGATTTTACAAAGAATATCCATGATACTAGGCCTATGATTGTAAGAAGATGGCTCGCTCCTAGAGCGCCTAATAAAAAACAAATTCAACTTCTTTTTGAAAAAGATCATCTGGATTTTTTTGAAGAAAATTTTGACCCCGGAATAGAAATTCCCGATCATCGCCATCCCTTTGATGAAATCCGAATGATTGTTGAGGGAGAATTGCTTTATAATATCGGTGGAAATAAATTACTTCTCAGGCAAGGTGATCAAATTGTGATTCCTTCGAACACAAAACATTCTAAAAAAGTTCAAGGAACAAACAAATGTATTTCTATTTGTGCTTATAAAGCTTATTAAAGTTCTGCACCAGATTGAGTTGAAAATGAAACCCTTTTAGTAAAGATTCCTATAGTATGCCCTTCTGATGTTAAAAAATGACCTCTTAAAGTTAAATACACTGTATATTTTGGTATCACTATTAAAGGATCTCCTGGTCTATAAAGATCATCTTCATTAGATGATGGCGTAGATGCTGTTGAACTAGAGCCTGAATTAGAATCTGATCCTGAATTTGATGAAGAATAAGTATCCAACAATCGTTGCTGCGCAGGATCTAATTTTTTAGTGCGATCTATAATAGGAAACCCATCCAGATAAAGAGTCAAATTATGAAAAGGATTATTTGTTGTAGAGTTATATTCTACTTTTTTTCCTGCAGGAACCATGTATAAAAAAGGTACTGCTATATCTATCGAAGCTGTTTCAGAACCTTCAGAAAGAGCAGATCTACTTGCGGTCTCACCACAGTAACCAGCTTGAATATCGCCTGTATGCGAGAAGACCTGATTTCTATATCTCGCTGTTGCTGAATAGACAATATCCGTAACAACTAAAGTATAGCTTCCTTGCGAACCTATATTTCCATTAACAATAAATAAACCCAGTTTTAACCAACCTGTGCCATCGCCACCTACATCGGTTCGAACAGGTTGTAATCTTTCTAATAGATTTTCACTGGTTGTTAAATCTCGAATACTTTCGAGTTCTTTTTTTGTAACACCAAAAATTCTTGGAAAAGCTTCTTCGGTTAATGCTGCGGTATTATCATCGCTCCCAGGTGGTGGTTCCAACATTTTTATAATTTCTTCTGGATCTGAAGGTCTAGGACGGCAAATCTTAGAGCCTTTAGAGGTGAAAATAATAGGTTGGCTCGGTCTAACCTGATCGCCGCGTCCAAAGGGAGCAGGTATCACTGTAACTCGAGAACTCAGAAGACTTGTGCTCTGACCACCTAACTGAAGAGTGCAAGAAGGGGTGGAAAGCAATAATAAAAAAATCTGGAATTTATTCATTAATATCTAGTAGTTTAGGGGTTAAAAATACCAGCAGTTCTGATTTAGATTTTGTTTTTTGAAACTGATTAAATAAAAGATTAAGGAAAGGAACTTTTCTAAGAAAAGGAATTCCATCACTATTTTTAACTTGTTCTTCTTCATAAATACCACCAATCACAATTGTATGACCGTTTTGAACTAACACTTCTGTTTTTGCTGTTCTTGCAATCTTAAAAGATCCATCAGGTCCCCCTGCATCTTCTCGATCTACAGAGACATCTAAAAAAACACTTCCTTGAGAAGTCACTGTTGGCGTGACATCTAATTGAATTCTTACATCTTGTGTTTCACGAGTCTCTGTTGTGTTTCCCTCAAGACTTGTTGTTACAGACTTAGCAATTAATATCGGAGCATTTCTTGTAATAGAGGCTTTTTTACCACTGATTGTGACGACCTTTGGGGAACTTACAACTTTAGCATAACCTCCTCCCTCAGCAATGTTTAAACTTGCGCCAATATCTCCTAAAAAAGGAATTCCACTAATATTTAAACTACCAGAACTGTTTTTTCCA
>JBPCUO010000009.1:0-5462 GCA_051011135.1 Bdellovibrionales bacterium | reverse complement strand
AGTTCTTAAACTCTTAATTGCAAACAATGCCAATGTAGACATTCAAGGTAAAAATAAAAAAACGGCTTTGATGTGGGCTGCTCAAAAAGGCTATGAAGAAATAGTTAAATTATTGCTTCAACAAGGTGCAAATTTAAATATCAAAGATAAGAAACAAAAAACGGCTTTAGACTGGGCTCATTGTGGATTTAATAAAGATAAAGTGATTCAAATGTTACTTCAAGCAGGAGCTAAGAAGTAATTTATATTAACTAACTTTCTTTAATTGTCTTTTTTTAGGCAAAGAAGATATTTTTTCTTTTTGTTCATTTAATTTATTTTGATACTCACCTAAAAATAAAGAAGTAGGTACTGTTATAAATAAAACAGAAATAAAAGCAAATCCTATAACAGTTAATCTTCCCATAACAGTAACTGGAGTTATATCTCCATAACCAAGAGTTGTAATAGTAACCATAGCAAGATATATAGAATCCATAATATTATTAATTTTCTCAGGTTGATGTGCGCTTTCAAAATGAAACATACTAATTGAAAAGATATAAACAAAGATACCACCTACCATAAAAAATCCAAGAATCTGATTTTTAATAGCACGCATAGAGTCCCAAATAATTTGAGAAGATTTCATGTATTTTGTAAATTTTAAAAACTTAATAAGTCTAAAAATTCTTATATAGGAAAGTCCCATCTCTCCAAGGGTTAGCAACATAGGAAGAAAAGACATTAAATCCACAATACCAAAGGGGCTTTTTATAAATGCTAATTTGTTTTTTGAACCTAAAATTCTTATACAATATTCAACCATAAAAAAGCTTGTAATAAACCAAATAGCAATATGAAAGTACATTTTAAATTGAGATAAAGAGCTAAATGTTTCTAAACAGATTAAAACAGCATCTAAAAAAATAATTGAAATACAAAGCTTATCAAAAAAACTTATTTTTTCTTTGTTAGAACTATTTTCAACAATATTTTCAGAAAATTTTTGTAACTTTGTAAGCATAACTTAATCTACATCCTAATAACTAATAAAGAGCCTAAGCTTCATTAAATTGTTTCAAATAAAATTTATGTTGATCTCCAGCAAATTTGATTAGAATTATAAAAAAATCTTTTTCAGTTTCAAGGCCTGGCCAATCTACAGCAATCCATCCTGAAACTTCTTTATTTGGAAACAAAGTATTCTTTTTTAAAATAGTCTCTTTATAATTTCTTTTTTGATTATCATAATACCTCATATTACTACCTACATTCCTAGCATATTCTCTATTTTCTATTTTTGCTAAATTAGAATTATAACTACTTCCAGAATAAGAATAGCTATTTCCAGAGGAACTTCTAACACTTCCAGAATGATAACTCCTGCCAGAAGACATCCCCTGTGCTACCCCGCCTAAAATTGCTAAAATCATATAATTTCTTTTTGATTTATTCACTTCTTTAATTAAATCATCATAACTATTAACATAAAGTTTATCTCTTTTAGATTTTCGTAAAATAGTTATGTTTTTTAAATCTATAGTTTGGATTTCATTACTTAAATTTTTAACATTAACCCATAAATAAACTCTTTTTTCATTACTTCTAATATGATGTTTTGCTTTTAGAATTACTTCAGAGTTAGATTTTTTAGAAAAAATATACTCCACTCCATCCATATAAAAAGATTTTACTCCTTTTTTTAAATAAGTTACTTTGGTCATAGAAGTACAACCAGTTATGGATAAAAGAAAAACTAATAGATATTTCATAATAATGTAAGTTAAACATTTCTGTTCAAGTATTAAATCGACACTTTTTTAAAAGAACTTAAATTTTTAAAAGAAATAAAAAACTGTATTATTTTGAAACAAATTATTAGTTATTTAGTGCTAAATTTATATATTTCTCCATTCTTCTGGGCAATAACCCTGACCTCTTTTATCTTTCATTTCAATAGGGAATGGGCAATTTTTTAGTGCTTTAAATTTTATTCTTTTACAAAAATCAGCAATATCTTCTAAGTCTTTATGAATATTTTTTTGAGTGCTTAAAATACCTATTTCTTTTTTAAGCTTATTTTTAACAAATTTTATAGGAGTTTTTAGATCAGTATCATTAGAAATAAGGACAGCGCATTCATATTTATCTTCATAATCATCGCTTAAGATATGGGTTGCAATATTCACATCTGATTCTTTTTACATCACCATTTGTTTATGGCCATTAATTAAATAAAAAACTGTATATTAACTAATTTCTTTATTGTCTTTTTTTAGGCTAAGAAGATATTTTTCTTTTTGTTTTTTTTGTTCATTTAATTTACTTTGATACTCACCTATAAATAAAGAAGTAGGTACTGTTATGAATAAAACAGAAATTAAAGCAAAACCTATCACAGTTAATTTTCCCAGAACAGTGACTGGAGTTATATCTCCATAGCCAAGAGTTGTAATGGTAACCATAGCAAGATATATAGAATCCATAATATTATTAATTTTCTCAGGTTGGTGTGCGCTTTCAAAATAAAACATACTAATTGAAAACATATAAACAAAAACACCACCTACCATAAAAAATCCAAGAATCTGATTTTTAATAGCGCGCATAGAATCCCAAATAATTTGAGTAGATTTCATGTATTTTGTAAATTTAAAAAATTTAATAACTCTAAAAATTCTTATATAGGAAAATCCCATCTCTCCAAAAGTTAATAACATAGGAAGAAAAGACATTAAATCCACAATACCAAAAGGACTTTTTATAAATGCTAATTTATTTTTTGAGCCTAAAATTCTTATAAAGTATTCAACCATAAAAAAACTTGTAATAACCCAAATAGCAATATGAATATACATCTTAAATCGAGATAAAGAACTAAATGTCTCTAAACAAATTAAAACAGAATCTAAAAAAATAATTGAAATACAAAACTTATCAAAAAAACTTATTTTTTCGTTGCTAGAGCTATTTTCAACAATATTTTCAAAAAATTTTTGTAACTTTGTAAACATAATTTAATCTACATCCTGATTTAAGATATTGGTCCAATAATTTTTTAAAATTAAACCACTTAACATTATATTTATTGTTTTTTAATAAACAATAATAAAAATTAAATCCATCAATATAATAATAGTCTTTTTCATCATAAAAAACGCGAAAGCAGGCTTTTTGAGCCTGCTCGCACCCACAAGCCGAAGCCGGTGGGGATGTTATTGGCAATAATCTATGTATTTATTCAAAAAATCAATTAAATTATTTCTTTAATTTCTAAATAAAAATGATATATTTTATCTATGAATAAAATAAGAAATATACAGCTATTCTTTCTCTTACTTTTATTTGGAATTGGTTGTACTTCTATGACCAAGATCACTCCTTTAAATGCAAAAGGAAAATCTTTTTATAAAGATGGAAATATTTATCTTCAATCTAAAAAAGAAAATTCTGTTATTAATTTAAAAGCCAATCATCAAATAAGAGATAAAGGCGGAAAAGTTTATTTATGGATTCATTTAAAAAATCTAACAGATCAAAATCAAATCATAGATTTAGATCAAATAACTGTTTTAAGAAAATCTAAAAAAGATAAACTGGATGTTATTAGTTATGATGATTTAATTAAAGAAGTGAATAAATCTAAAAAAACTTTTAAGGCTTTTGCTGTTTTTGGTGGTTTTAGTAGTTTTTTATTAACTGGAGTTCCTCATCAAAGAATCTCATCAAGAAAAAGTTATCACTCTGGCAAAATAACAAATCCCTCTGGTAAAACCTACTTGTACGAAACAGAATCTTATAATCCAAGCTTAGCACATCTAGAATACAGAAATTACATAGCAGATATTAATAAACAAATGAAAAACTATGATGATCAGAAACAAATACTTAAAAAAACAATTTTAAAAAGAAATACTTTATTTCCAAATGATGAAACTTCAGGTTTAGTCGCTATTCGATGGCCAGAACTTGAAACAGAAAAAGATTACTTTACTGTTAAAATCAATTTTGCAAATGACATCCATGAATTTGATTTCAAACAACTGCTTGAAGAAAAGTAATTAAGAAACTTTATTTTGATCTCATTATTAAATTTATAAAAAGCAAAAGCAGCCTTTCAGCTGCCCGCACCTACCAGCAAAAAACGAGTAGGGAATTATATTTATTTAGTATGACAATCAGGGCAACAATACGCGCATCCATCAACATTGGGATATTTTTTTCTAGCTTCTTGAACTGCTAGGAAGCATAAGGAATAATTTCCCAAAAAATCTCGATTAGATTGATCTGGAGGATGAGGACATCCAGAAGTATGGACTTCATGCTCTCCTGAGCTTTGAGCATTCTTATTTACATAATATATCGACATATAATCACTCCTTTTTTTATTTTATCATTTCTCACTCGTAAGAAATGAGAACAAATTAAACTGCTATTTTTTTGGGAATTTTTCTCTAAGCCACTCTATTTTGAAAACTTCATTGAAAAAATATTCTCTATTTTCTTTTTGGGAATTTTTTCTTTCATTAACAATTTCTTGATAATCCAACTCTAAAAGTTTGCAAAGATCTTTTCCAGTCATTGCTTCTTCTTCTTTAATTTTATTCTTAAATCCTTGAACTATTGATTTTTTACTGTCTTGATTAAAGCAACAAAAATGAATAGAAGTTTTATAGTTTATTTTATGACCTATATATTGAAGATACTCAATTAGTCTATCTCTTTCAATACTTGCTTTTTTTGTATCAAAATTATCTCCATCTTTTAATTCAATGATATAGCACTTATCATTTTTAAAAATTAATAAATCTATTTCTATTTTTTCTTCCTTGCCTGTTATTAAGTTTCTTCTTTTAGATTCGATAGAACTTCCTTTAATTTCATCTTTACTAGCAACAAAAACATCTTTAGTAAAAGATTGTGATAAAAAATTATCAAGATTTTCTATCCTATTTCTAGCTTTATTAAATATTATTTTTTGTAATTCAATACCATTAACAATCGTTGTAGAATGAATATCAGTTATAAGCTTACCCAATTGTTTGTCTCCAAAAACTCTCATATAAGAATTATTTTTATTTTCCTTTTTCTTTTTATTTTTTGTATCTTCAATTTTAGCCATAATTTTCTCCAAATATATTTCTTTGCATAAGTTTAAAATTCTATTGATTTTTTAAAAAAAGAAAATGTTTTTAAGACATTTTCTCAAAAAAAGACAGTTATATTAAGAATCTATTTTGAATATGTTTAAATTTTAAACATATTCAGGCTAAAAAAATGAGCCCTCGATTAAGAGAGCTCATTTGGGTTTAATTATAATTATTTAAATTAATAGGAAAAGTCTATGCTTCCATCTTTTATGCTTTTTACATAACTGCAATAATTTACAAATAGTTTATGAGCAATAGGATTTATTTTTGTCCATTTCCAATTACTACGATCTTTTTTAGCTTGATCCCTTATCATTTTATGAAGTTTTT
>JBPCUO010000008.1:0-3775 GCA_051011135.1 Bdellovibrionales bacterium | reverse complement strand
CTACACATTTAGTACCGCTTTCATCAGCTACAGCATTATCAACAGCAACTGACCAACAACCTTTAGTAATAGGGGTAGCAGCATCATCAGAAAATGCAATAGGTGCATCAGTTTGCTGCTCTAATGTGCTATTGATAGTTGCAGTTGCACAAGTTGCAAAACTGTTTAATGCCCTACAAGATACAAAGGCTTTTTTGATTATGTTTATAGATCCCTGAGCAACCTTTTCCCTAGCACTATCTTGGTAAGTTTGATACGCAGGTATCGCAACAGCTGCTAAGATTCCTATAATCCCTACGACCACAAGTATAACTTTTATAAAAAAAGAACAGTTAAAAAGTGATTTTTTTGGATATGAGTAAAATCACATACATGTTACTTTACTCATGCTCTCCAATAAGCTGCTATTTTTATAAGTTGGGTAAATTTAATTTAAGTTTCAGAAGTATTTCTAATTTTTTTACCATCTGTAGCTCGAATAAAAGTGGCAAAAGATTTTTTAACTCTTTTATCTTTAACAAGGCTTCCCACGTCTTTTATTAAAATTTCAGTGTAGAGTTTAAAAATTCATTTTTTTAATCCATGGGATTAATTTTCTAATTTCTATTCCATTTGGAAATGTTTTTTCTTTTTTTAAGTTTAAAACAAGTTGTATCTTCTTTATTTTTGGAAATTGTTTTGAAAAATAAGACAGTCCTTTAGAAACTTGATCTAAAGATGTTTTTACTTCTATCAAGCAAAAAGGTTTATCATCTTTGGAAATTAAAAAATCAACTTCTTGTTTGTCTTTGTTTCTTAGATAAAAAAGTTCCCAACTTTCACCTTTAACATCTTCTCTAAAATGAAGTTCTTTTAATAAAGCACAGGCTACTAAGTTTTCAATTTTTGCAGACTCATCTTTAACTTGAGAGATGTCATAAAAGTAAAATTTAGGTTGTTTTTTTAAAGATCGAGAGATGTTTTTACACCAAGGGGTTATTTTAAAAGCAATATAAAAATTTTCTAAATGAGTGAACCAATTTTGAATGGTTTTTTCAGAACAATCTAAATCTTCTTGAAGAGAATGATAAGATAAAGGAGAGCCTATACGATCTCTTAATAGTTGAACTAAAGTTTCTAAAGAATGAAGTGATTTAACATGCTTAAAACTTAAAAGATCTTCTTTTAAAATAGTATCTAGATGAGATTTTTTCCATTTTCCATAAAAAGATTTAGATTTTTTTAAAAAAGGTTCAGGAAAACCTCCATAAGACATTAATCTATTATAAGCTTCTTTTTCACTTATTGATATTAAAGATGTAATCTCTTTAATATCAAAAGGATGAAGTCTATAATGAAAAAAACGACCTGCTAAAGAATCTCCTATCTTTTTATAACTTTCAACTCGAGCACTTCCTGTAACAACTAAACCTGGCGGTAAACCCTCTGTATCATAAATTCCTTTAATCCATGTTTTCCAATTTTCTTTTTTATGAATTTCATCAAAGATAATATACTTTTTTTTACGATCCCATGATTTTTCTAAAATTAAGTTATGATCTTCTCTATTGTCATAATTTAAATAATCAAAAGATTGAAAAAGACTTTTAGCTAAAGTTGTTTTACCAGATTGTCTTGGACCTGTGATAATTAAAATCTTATCTTTTAAATCTGTCTTTAAACTTTTTAATAAATAACGATTCAATTGCTTTTTCATACAATTAATATAACAAAAGTAGCATTTGATAACAAGACTTTTCCGGATAGGACTCCGGAAAAGTCCATACTTTTCCGGAATCAACTCCGAAAAAGCCAATTTAATATCTTATCTCTGTATACTTGTGGTCGTAGGGATTATTGGAATACTCGCAGCGGTAGCAATACCAGCTTATCAAAACTACCAAGCAAATGCCAGAACAGGAGTTGTAGAATCTATTCTAAGAACGGCTCAAAGAACATGGAAGGTAGAAGAATCTTTAGGTCGAACTATAAGTTCACTAACTGGAAGTCATTTATGGAGTAAAGTAGAATCTAGAGATAAAGGATCTTTTGATGATACTGCTTCAGACTTTTTTTCAAAAGGTGTAAATGCATGGTGTTTGAAAATAAGTGGTAAATCCACTACTGAATATGAAGGTTTTGGAGGTTGTGTAAACAATGCTGGAGGTTTATTATTAGCTGGAGAAAATAAATGTTCAACAGCTTCAGCAACATTTGAATGTGCTTATTCTGGTGGTACTGGTGCTTGGGGTGTAAAATCAGGTTGTCCTAATACTTGCAGTACTGCTGTTAGTATTAAACCTAATGATAATACCTGTATGGTAGATAAAAAAGTAATCTCAGTTTCATGTACAGCTGGATCAGCTCAAGATTTTTATAGTTTAGATATTGGTGATGTTGATTGCACTAGTGGTGTTTGCGGTTCTTAGAAAAATAATTTGATAAACAAAAAGGGAGTCTAATGTGACTCCCTTTTTTTTATAATCATTTAAGAAATAGTTTTATTAACTATGAACATTCTCCATTCGAACACCCTGCTGTAGTCGCTGCAGTTGTAGTACCTGCTCCACAATTAGCAGGAAGGGTGGTACTAGAACAAGCCGCTGGTGTACACCCTGCTGGACAACCTTGAGTGGCGGCACCAGAACATCCTGTAGGTTTAAGGCTTGAACAACTTATACCTAATGGAGCCCCAAAAGCTAATCCATCAAATTTTCTACCAGTAAAACCAACACATCCTGTAAAACCAGTTTTTGATACAAGCCAACAAGTTTTTTCAGTTGCTGGTATTGTATTAGCTGCAGCTAAAGTTAAATCACCTTCGACTGATATTGTTCCATCAACATCTTTAATAGTGCAAGTGGCATAGTCGTTTACAGACATACAAGTTTGATAAGCTTTCCTTACTTGATTAACTGTTGATTGAACAACTCCAAGTTCCGCTCTACTTTGATATTTTTGATAAGCAGGAATACCAACAGCAGCTAAGATTCCAATAATCCCTACGACCACAAGTATTTTCTTTTTAAAAAAGATTCCTGATTGATAGCGAACAATCTAAGACAATAAAAAAAAGGAAAATAGTATATAAGATCAGTGCCAGTTTGATACAAAACTAATAACAATCAATGACCTTGTAAGCACGACTTAGGACTTTCAAATTGAGACACAGCTCATGAAATGAACACCCCCTTCTTTCGGCCTAAAAAACCTAGGAAAGCTTTGATTTTAAAGGGTTTTTTATGGTTTCAAAGAGAGACTATAGACCAGCAAATTAAATATTGCACCTATCTCATTTCAAATTACTTGAAAACTTCTCCATTACTATTAACAATTAATAAATAACAAATTTAAACTTTATTAGGAGGTTTTTCATATGAAAAAAGTTTTTAAAAAATTAAAAGGTTTGTTCCATAACCTTAAAAATGGAAGAGCAAAACAAAGAGGATTTTCTCTGATCGAACTACTTGTGGTCGTAGGGATTATAGGTGTACTTGCAGCTGTTGCGATACCTGCTTATCAGAAGTATCAAAGGAAAGCTGAGGTTGGTGTTGTTCAAAACACATTATCACAAGTATCAAAAGCTTTTCCAATTTGTTTAACTTCAGATAGTTTTGCAGATTGTGATGATCCTACTATTAATGATACTTTAGTTAGCCAAGCAGGTATTACTATTGGGGTTACAGCCGGAACAAATAAAGTATGCTATCTTATTACTAATGATAAAGCTGATCTTACAGGTTGTGTAGATTTTAATGATGATGGAACAGGTAAAGCAGATAAAACTTTCATAGGT
>JBPCUO010000007.1:0-23569 GCA_051011135.1 Bdellovibrionales bacterium | reverse complement strand
CAAAATTTAATGAAAGAAAACATTCCCTCTAGCGTTAATAAAGTAAAAAAATCTGTTGTAGAATTATCTTTAAAAAAGACAGCCGGAACAGGTTTCATTTTAGAAGATGGAATACTTGTAACTAATGTTCATGTTTTAAAAGGTTTGTTAAGTAAAAATTATTTTGATAATAAAATGGAATTTGATTCTCTATCTCAAATAAAGATTTTACAAGAGAGTCAATTATTAGATGTTCAAGTTACAAGTATTCGAGCTTTAGATCCAATTCATGATCTGGCTTTATTAAACATCAAAGGATCTGAAATTCCTCCAGCGATAAAAAAAACCCGAAGAAAAATAGACTTAACAAAAGAGAAGTTATTTTTTGTAGGTTATCCTCATGGACAATTAAAAGCTGTAGGCCAAAAAGGTCCTATACAAATATTTGAATCAGAAACTCATGTTCCTGCATTTTCTGGTAAAATTCCTGGATCAAGTGGTAGCCCTGTTGTTAATAAAAAGGGACGAGTACATGGTGTTATAATTGCTGGTTCATCTACAGAAAACAAATTTATTTTTTCTAATAATGATTTTCTATTTTCTCTTCAAAATGCTGAGTATGGAGTGCAATGTTCTAAAAATACATCTATCAAAGATTGTTTTCAACAAATGAAAGATTTTCATTTAAACGAAGCTCAAAAAGGAAATGTTTATGCTCAATATACGCTAGGTTTATATTTTATAGAGGAGTATTTATATTTTAACTATAAGGAAGGAATGAAGTGGCTGGAGCAAGCGGCTCAAAAAGGATTTGTATTAGCTCAAAGTGAAATAGGTCATAAGTTTCTTCAATTAGAACAATATAAAGAAGCTATAAAATGGTTTGAGTTAGCAAGTCAAAATGGAAATATCAATTCAATGTTTGAATTAGGAAGTATGTATTATCAAGGTCAAGGAGTGCCTCAAGATTTCAAAAAAGCAATGGAGTTTTTTAAAGCGGCTGCATCTAAAAAAAACATGCCAAATTCTAAATATAATGTAGCTTCTATGTATGCTCGAGGAGAGGGAGTTTTTACAGATCATAAAGAAGCTATAAGATGGCATCAGTTAGCTGTTGAAATCGGATCTTTAAAATCTCTTTTTGCTTTAGGTTTATATTATTATTTTGGCAAAAAAGGAGTTCCTCAAGATCACAAAAAAGCTTTTGAGTATTTAAAACTAGCCGCTCAAAAAGGAAATAGTGATGCTTATTATATTCTTGGTATTATGTATAATCGAGGTCAAGGAGTACCTCAAAATTACAAAAATGGTTTTGAATATTTAAAGCTGGCTGCTCAAAAAGGAAACATAGATGCTTATTATAGGCTTAGTATTATGTATTACGAAGGACAGGGAGTTTCTAAAAACCTAAAAAAAGCTTTTGAATATTTAAAGCTGGCCGCTCAAGAGGGAAGTTCAGAAGCTTATTATACTCTTGGCCTTATGTATAACCATGGTCAAGGGGTGCCTCAAGATATAAACAAAGGTTTTGAGTATTTAGAGAAGGCCGCTCAAAAAGGAAGTAAAGAAGCTCAAGACTATTTAAGTAAATTTAAAAATAACAAGTGTGCAGAAGCTTTTAATAAAGGAGCTCAATCATGATAGTTTCTTTTAAAAGAATTTTATTAAATTTTTATCTGGTACTACAAATTTTTACAGTATCAATGGGATTGCTTTGTAGTTTTATCTCTTATGCTGAAAAAGATCCTCTTAAAGCTTTTCAAAATTATTTTAAAGAAGATATTCCCTCTAGTGTTAATAAAGTCAAAAGCTCTATTGTGGAATTATTTTTAAAAACTAATAAAGGAAGATCAGCCGGAACAGGTTTCATTTTAGAAGACGGAATACTTGTAACCAATGTTCATGTTATTTTAGATAAGAGTGATAGTTTTGTTAATCAAATAAATTCAGATCATTTGCCTCAAATAGAGATTTTTCAAGAAGGACGATTATTAGATGTTCAAGTTACAAGTATTCAAGCTTTAGATTCAGTTCATGACCTGGCTTTATTAAATATCAAAGGATCTGAAATTCCTTCACCCATAAAAAAACCCCGAAAGAAACTGGATTTAACAAAAGAGAAGTTATTTTTTGTAGGTTATCCTTATGGAAAATTAAAAGCTATGGGTCAAAAAGGCCCTATAGAAATATTTGAATCAAAAGTTCATACAGAAGTTCATATGCCTGTTTCTAATAGTGATGTGCCTGGAGCAAGCGGTAGTCCTATTGTTAATCAAAAAGGAAAAGTCGTTGGTGTTTTAACTTCTGGTTCAAGTTTAGAAAACAAAGTTATTTTTTCTAATAGTGATTCTCTATTTTCTTTTCAAAATGCTGAGTATGGAGTTCAGTGCTCTAAAAGTACATCTATTAAAAACTGTTTTCAACAAATGGAAGATTTTCATCTGAAAGAAGCTCTCAGAGGAGACACCTTTGCTCAATATAAATTAGGCTTATATTACTTTATAGATTTTGAATATAAAAAAGCTTTGAAATGGTTAAAGCAAGCAGCTCAAGAAGAGTTTATATTGGCTCAACATCAATTAGGTAGCAGGTTACATACTTTAGAATTATATAAAGAATCTTTTAAATGGCTCAAACTAGCAAATCAAAATGGATATAAAAATTCAATGTATTTATTAGGCGTTATGTACTATCGAGGTCAAGGAGTACCTCAAAATTACAAAAAAGCAATGAAGTTTTTTAAAGATGCTTCATCTAAAAAAAGCATGCCGAATTTTAAATATAATGTAGCTTCTATGTACGCTCGAGGAGAGGGAGTTTCTAAAAATCATAAAGAAGCTATAAGATGGCATGAGTTAGCTGTTGAAAGTGGATCCTTAGCATCTCTTGTAAAATTAGGTTTGTATTATTACATAGGTCAAAATGAAGTCCCTCAAGATTATAAAAAAGCTTTTGAATATTTTAAGCTGGCAGCTCAAAAAGGAAATTCAAACGCCACATACATGCTTGGTCTTATGTATAGTCATGGCCAAGGAGTGACTCAAGATCGCAAAAAAGGTTTTGAGCATTTAGAAAAGGCCGCTCAAAAAGGACATAAAGAAGCTAAAAGTTCTTTAAGTAAATTTAAAAATAACAAGTGCGCAGAAGCTTTTAATAAAGGAGCTCAATCATGATAGTTTCTTTTAAAAGAATTTTATTAAATTTTTATCTGGTACTACAAATTTTTACAGTATCCATGGGATTGCTTTGTGGTTTTGTTTCTTATGCTGAAAAAGATCCTCTTAAAGCTTTTCAAAATTTTGTTCAAGAAAATATTCCCTCTGGCGTTGAGAAAGTCAAAAACTCTGTTGTGCATTTATTTTTAACGACTCATGAAGGAAGATCAAACGGAACAGGTTTTATTTTAGAAGATGGGATACTTGTAACTAATGCTCATGTTCTTTTAGATAAGAGCTATAGCTCTTCTAATCAAATAAATTCAGGTCATTTATTTAAAATAAAAATTTTTCAAGAAGGACGATTATTAGATGTTCAAGTCACAAGCATTCAAGCTGTAGATCCTATTCATGATCTGGTTTTATTAAATATCAAAGGTGATATCCCTCCAGCGATAAAAAAATCTAAAGGAGAAGTGGATTTAAAAAAAGAGAAGTTATTTTTTGTAGGCTATCCTCATGGAAAATTAAAAGCTATGGGGCAAAAAGGTCCTATAGAAATATTTGAATCAAAAAATCATGCTGAAATTTATATGCCTGTTTCTACTAATGATGTATCTGGAGCAAGTGGTAGTCCTATTGTTAATCAAAAAGGAGAGTTAGTTGGTGCTTTACATTCTACTTCAACTATTGAAAGAAAAATTATATTTTCTAAGAGTGATTCTCTATTTTCTCTTCGAAATGCTGAGTATGGAGTGCAATGTTCTAAAAATACATCTATCAAAGATTGTTTTCAACAAATGGAAGATTTTCATCTGAAAGAAGCTCTCAAAGGAGATGCCTATGCTCAATATAAATTAAGTTCATACCACCATAGAAATTTTAGATATAAAAAAGCTTTAAAATGGTCAGAGCGAGCCGCTCAACAAGGGTTTGTGTTAGCTCAATATCATTTAGCTTACAGGTTTTATTCATTAAAATCCTATAAAGAAGCTATAAAATGGCTTGAGTTAGCAAGTCAAAATGGATATAAAACTTCAATGAATCTATTAGGTAGTATGTATTACCAAGGCCAAGGAGTGCCTCAAGATTACAAAAAAGCAATGAAGTTTTTTAAAGCAGCTTCATCTCAAAAAAGCATAACAGATTCTAAATATACTATAGCTTCTATGTACGCTCGAGGAGAGGGAGTTTCTAAAAATCATAAAGAAGCTATAAGATGGCATCAGTTAGCTGTTGAAAGTGGATCTTTAAAATCTCTCGCAATATTAGGTGCTTATTATTATTTTGGCACAGATGAAACACCTCAAGATTACAAAAAAGCTTTTAAATATTTTAAAACGGCAGCTCAACATGGAAGTAAAGAAGTTTATTATTTTCTTGGTGTTATGCACTACGAAGCTGAGGGAGTTCCTCAAAATTACAAAAAAGCAATGGAGTTATTTGGAATATCTGCTCGTCAAGGAAGTTCAAATGCTAAGTACATGCTTGGTCTTATGTATAGCCAAGGTCAAGGGGCGCCTCAAGATACTAAAATATCAATTGGTTTAATGAAGCAAGCCGCTCAACAAGGAAATAAACAAGCTCAAAAATATTTAAGTAAGTTAAAAGATAATAAATGTGTAGAAGTTTTTAATAAAGGAGTTCAATCATGATAGTTTATTTAAAAAGAATTTTATTGAATTTTTATCTGGTACTACAGATTTTTGCAGCATCAGTTGGATTGCTTTCTGGTTCTTTCTCTCATGCTGAAAAAGACCCTCTTAAAGAATTTCAAAATTTAATAAAAGAAGATATTCCCTCCAAGGTTAAGAAAGTCAAAAACTCTGTTGTGCGTTTAGAATCGAATCAAAAAGACAATATCATAGGAACAGGTTTTATTTTAGAAGATGGAGTGCTTGTTACTAATGTTCATTTTTTAGAAAGTGTTATTTCTGATTTGTTAGAAAATAGATCAAAAACAAAAAAACAGATGGAACATCAATTTAAATCTATCCTTAATAAAGATTTATCTTATATAAAAATCTCACAAGAGGATCGATTATTAGATGTTCAGATAACAAGTATTCAAGCTTTAGATCCAGTTCATGATCTGGTTTTATTAAACATCAAAGGATCTGATATCCCTCCAGCGATAAAAAAACCTCGAAGAAAAATAGACTTAACAAAAGAGCAGTTATTTTTTGTAGGTTATCCTGATGGAAAGCTAAAAGCTATAGGTCAAAAAGGTCCTATACAAATGCATGAAACATTTTTTGTATCTATGCCCATTTCTCTCAATAATCGCATTTATGGAGCAAGCGGCAGCCCTGTTGTTAACCTAAAAGGAGAGTTAATGGGGGTATTAAATTCTGGTATGGAATATAATGCTATATTTTCTAATAATGATTTTCTATTTTCTCTTCAAAATGCTGAGTATGGAGTGCAATGTTCTAAAAATACATCTATCAAAAATTGTTTTAAAAAAATGGAAGATTTTCATCTGAAAGAAGCTGAAAAAGGAGATGTCTACGCTCAATTTCAACTTGGTCGATTTTTTCATACTAACTATTTTTATTTAAAAGGAAGAGAAAATAATTTTGAGAAATGGATGAAATCTGCAGCTCAAGCAGGCTTTGTAAAAGCTCAAACCTATTTAGGGGAGGTCTATTATTTTGAATTAGGGAAGCATAAAGAGGGTTTGAAATGGTTAGAGATGGCAAGTGAACAAGGATATTTTGTGGGAACTATTTTACTCGCTGAAGTTTATTATGAAGGTAAGGGAGTGACTCAAAATTTTAAGAAGGCTTTTCAATTATACAAAAAAGCAATTCAAGAAGGATCTTTATTGTCTTTGTATAATCTTGCTTCAATGTATTTTTTAGGTGAAGGAGTGTCTCAAAATTATAAGAAAGCTTTTGAATTATTTAAAGCATCGGCTTCAAAAGGATATTTAAGCTCTCTTTTTTCTATAGCATATATGTATCGCCATGGTAAAGGCAGAGCTCAAGATAAAAAGAAGGCTCTTGAAATTTATCATGCAGCAGCTCAACAAGGAAATTTAGAATCTCAAATCGAACTTGGTTCAATGTATTATTATGGTCAAGGAGTTACTAAAGATTTTAAACAAGCTTTTAAATGGTATGAGCTAGCGGCTTTACAAGGAGATATAGAGGCTCAGTTTCACCTTGGTTTATTGTATTATTGGGGTGAGGGAGTTATTAAAGATCTTAATCAGGCTTTTAGATGGTTTGAGCTAGCGGCTGCACAAGGAGAACCAGAGGCTCAATTTTATCTTGGTTCCATGTATTATTATGGTGATGGAGTTTTTAAAGATTTTAAACAATCTTTTAAATGGTTTGAAATATCTGCTGCACAAGAAAATATAGAGGCTCATTTTATGGTGGGTAATATGTATTATTGGGGTGAGGGAGTGACTCAAGATTTTAATAAATCTGTTTTGTATTTTAAACAAGCCGCTATAAAAGGACATGAGCGCGCTGAATCTATGCTTGGCTTAATGCATGATTATGGAGAGGAAAAAGAAGAATCGTCTGAAGATAAAAAGAAAGCTAATGAGTATCATGAAATAATGTCTTTGCAAGAAGAGTTAGAGCCTTTATTAAACGATACGAATCAAATGCTTCAAAAAAACAGAATCGCTGTTAAAGAGCATAAAGAATTTTTTAGCCAGCTTATGCGATATAAGCATGAGCAAGAAATTAGAAATTTTAAACCTAATAAATTATTATCCTTATTGAGCCCAGAATACAAAAGGGCTACTCAAGAGTTCAAAAAAAATGTGGATGAGGGGGATAAAGATATAAAAAGTTGTAAAGAAATTTTCAAAAAAAACATCCATTAAGTTTTTTTAAAGGATTAAAACTCAGCCTTGCTTAAAAATAGCGTTCCTATTTTGTCTTTAAAATTCCTATTCTGTCATTTTTTGTAAAAATAGAAGTTTTTAGTCTGGATTTTTAGACCTTTAGTTTGCTTATCTTTTTATTATTTAGTGTTTAAAAAAATTATGTTATTTTAAAGGTAAGGATTTAGATGTCTTTTAAATTAAAAACTCAATTAAAGCTGGATCAGAAGTTGTCTATGACAACTCAGCTTCAGCAATCTATTCAATTATTGTCTTTAAATCATCAAGAAGTAAAAGATAAAATTCAAGAAGAGTTATTAGAGAATCCTGTATTACAAACAGAAGAAGATGCTTTTCAAAAAGAGAATACTGAAACTCCTAATGAAGAAAATAGTTTTGAAGATAACATTAAATCTCTTCAAGATTGGGCAGAAACTTCCAAAGGCTCTTCCTATCGCTCTAGCTCTGGAGAGAAAAAAAATTTAGAACCTATAATTTCAGAACCTGTTACATTAAAAAGTCATCTGCTATGGCAAGCTCAAATTAGTCGTTTATCTAAGAGGGATAAATCTATCTTGGTTGTTTTGATTTTTGATTTAGATGAGCGCGGTTATCTTACTTCTTCTTTAGAGGAAATAGCTCAAAGAGAAAATCTGTCTTTAGATCAATTAAAATTTCCTCTTGAAACTTTACAGAATATGGATCCTTTAGGAGTAGGAGCTCCTGATATTAAAGAGTGTCTTTTGATACAAGCTCGTCATTTAGAAGAAGATACAAAAGATATGGTTTGTATTATTCAGGATCATTTAGAAGATTTAAAAAATAAAAATTATAAAAATATATCAGCTTGTTTAAATATTTCTGAAGAAGAAGTTTTAGATATTTGTAAAATTATTCAATCTATGCAGCCTATCCCTGCTCAAAATTTTTCAACTCAACCCACGGAATATATTACTCCGGATATCTATATTTATAAAAAAGGAAATGATTATAAAATGTCTTTAAATGAAGATGGGTTTCCTGATTTAAGAATTAATAAAAATTATAAAAAAATGTTAAATGCATCTCACCCAAAAAGTAGAGAAGATATAAAACTTTATATTAAAGATAAGATTCACGCAGGGGATTGGTTTATTCGATCTATTTTACAAAGAAGAGAAACTATAAAAAAAGTAGTTACAAGTTTAATAAAATATCAAAAAGATTTTTTAGAACATGGTTTTTTGCATTTAAAGCCTTTAATTTTACAAGATGTAGCGGAAGATATTTCTGTACATATTTCTACAGTGAGTCGAGTGGCCTCTAATAAATACGCTTATACTCCTCAGGGTCTTATTCCTCTTAAATATTTTTTTAATATAGGAGTTTTAAATCAATTCGGTGAAGCCATTTCTATACCTGTGATGAAATATCATATTAAAGAATGGGTTGGTAAAGAAGATATCAAGCGCCCTCTCTCTGATAGGGATCTTGCTAACAAACTATCAGAAAATTTTAAAGTTTCTTTATCTCGAAGAACAGTGGCTCAATATAGAGATTCTATAGGGATTCCTTCGGTTAATAAGCGCAAAAGAGCAAGTTAATGGCTTTTAATATGTCTTGTCATAAAATGAAATTCTCTTAAAATTCAATTCACATTCTTTTGTTTCAGCTTTATAAAATGTTTTGAAAAAGAGGTTAGTTTTATGCAAAATTTTTTTACAAGTGAATCGGTTTCTGAAGGTCATCCTGATAAACTGGCAGATCAAATCAGTGATGGTATTTTAGATGCTTTTTTAAAGCAGGATAAAAACAGTCGTGTTGCTTGTGAAGTTTTTTTATCAAGAGGTTTGATTTTTATTTCTGGTGAAATCAGTAGTAAAGCTCAAGTTGATGTTGTTCCCATTGCTAAAGAGATTATTAAAAATGTAGGTTACGATAATTTTGAAAAGGGTTTAAATTTTGAATCTTGTTCTATCCTTCCTTTTTTAAATACTCAAAGTTCTGATATTAGTAATGCCGTAGGCTCTGGAGCTCAACAAGGAGCAGGAGATCAAGGTTTAATGTTTGGCTATGCCATCGATGAAACAAAAGAGCACATGCCTTTAAGTATTTCAATGGCTCATCAATTAATGGCAAAACTTTCTCACTTAAGAAAACAAGGTCATAATTTTTTATGGCCGGATTCCAAGAGTCAAGTTACAGTTCGTTATGAAAATCATAAAATTAAAGATATCTCTCATATTGTTATTTCTACTCAACACGCTCCTGATTATGATTTAAAAAATTTAAAAGAATTTATTCTGGAAGAATTAGTGAAGCCTACAATTCCAAAACAATATCTTACGGAGCAAACAAAAATTTTAGTGAATCCGGGAGGAGCTTTTGTGATGGGCGGGCCTTCAGCAGATTGTGGTTTAACAGGTCGAAAAATTATCGTAGATACTTATGGAGGGCATGGATCTCATGGCGGAGGTTCTTTTTCAGGTAAAGATCCTTCTAAGGTGGATCGTTCAGGAGCTTATATCGCTCGTCATATTGCTAAAAATATTGTAGCAGCGGGTTTAGCGAAAAAATGTTTAGTGCAACTCTCTTATGTTATAGGAGTGGCCAAACCTGTTAATATTCGAGTGGAGCATTTTGGAACATCTCAGCTTTCTGAAGAAGAGCTAACTCAAATGGTTTGTGATACTTGGGATTTAAAACCCAATGATATTATTCAAGAATTAGACCTGCTGACTCCTCGTTATTTTCCAACAGCGACTTACGGTCATTTTGGAAGAACAGAAGCTAGCTTTACTTGGGAAAAAACGACAAAAGTTGCTAAACTTCAAAAAACAGTTAAAAGCCTCAAACAAAACCCCTAGCTTTTATTGCATTATATTGCCATATATAGCTCTTTTGATATAAGAAAAGGTATGTCTAAAAAGGTAACAACGACTATTTATATTACAGAAAAGCAGCAAGAAGGGTTGAAAGAACTTAACGAAAAAACAAAGATACCTGTTGCAGAATTCATAAGACAAGGTATTGATTTAATTTTAAAAAAATATGAAGAACAGCTTTCGGGGCAACTTTCTTTACCTATAGATAAAAAGGATAAGCCTCTTAAAAAATAAGCTAAAGAAAAGACATGTCTTTAAAATCCATTCGTAATTTTTCAATCATTGCCCATATTGATCATGGAAAATCAACTTTAGCAGATTGTTTTTTAGAATATACAAAAGCCGTTGATGAAAGAACTCGTAAATCACAATTTTTAGATTCTATGGATATCGAGCGAGAACGAGGAATTACTATTAAGGCACAAACTGTAAGACTATCTTATAACAGTGAAGATGGAGAAGTTTATCAATTTAATTTAATAGATACACCTGGGCATGTTGATTTTTCGTATGAGGTTTCTCGATCTCTTTCGGCTTGTGAAGGAGCTTTATTAGTTGTAGATGCTTGTCAGGGAATTGAAGCTCAAACCATGGCGAATGCAATGTTGGCTTTAGAAAATGATTTAGAAATTATTCCTGTCATTAATAAAATTGATTTACCTTCTAGTCGGATTGAAGAAGTGAAACAGCAATTAGTAGAAGTTATTGGCGTTAAAGAAGAAGATATATTATTAGCAAGTGCCAAAGAAAAAAGAGGAATTGGAGAGATTTTAGAAGCTGTTGTCAAACGAGTTCCTCCTCCTAGTGGTCAAATCGATCGCCCTTTACAGGCTCTTATTTTTGATTCTTGGTTTGATAGTTATCAAGGAATAATAACTCTTTGTCGTATTAAAGAGGGGGCCATGAAAAAAGGAGATAAAATTTATTTTATAGGAACAAAAAGAGAAAGTGAAATTTTAAAATTAGGAATCTTTAATCCTTTTTCTCAGGATTTAAAAGAGCTCAAAGCGGGAGAGGTGGGTTTTGTTATTACTGGAGTTAAAGAAATACAAGATGTTCGAGTGGGAGATACTTTAACTCAGCTTTCTACAAAAGATATTCAGGCTTTAGAAGGATTTCAAAAAGCGAAGCCGATGGTTTTTTCAGGAATCTTCCCTGTTGATACCGATGATTTTGAACAACTCAAAAAAGCTTTAACAAAACTTACTCTCAATGATTCAAGCTTAACTTTTGAAGTGGAAACTTCTAAAGCTCTTGGTTTTGGTTTTCGTTGTGGATTTTTAGGCTTGCTTCATATGGAAATCATTCAAGAAAGATTAGAAAGAGAGTTTGAGTTGAATCTAATCACAACAGCTCCTACTGTTGTTTATAAAGTTCATTTAAATGATGGGAAATCTTTAAGTGTTGAAAATCCCTCTTTAATGCCAGAAGCAAATTTTATCTCTAAAATAGAAGAGCCTTATATTTTATTAAATATCCATACTCCCGCTGATTATGTAGGTCGTCTTTTAAAACTTTGTCAGGATAAAAGAGGAGAGCAAAGAAGTTTAGATTATATTTCTAGTGATAAAGTTATTATTCGTTACAAACTTCCTTTAAACGAAATGGTATTGGATTTTTATGATCGATTAAAGTCTCTTTCTAGAGGCTATGCTTCTATGGAGTATGAAATTGCGGGTTATGAAGAAGCTCAGCTTGTAAAAATGGATATTTTATTAAATGGAGAATCAGTAGATGCTTTATCTATTATTGTCCATCATCGTCAGGCTGAAAAAATAGGTCGTAAACTCGCGGTTAAATTAAAAGAATTTATACCTCGTCAACAGTATCAGGTTGCCATTCAAGCCGCCATAGGCGCTAAGATTATTGCCAGAGAAACGATAGGGGCTTTACGAAAAGATGTTACAGCCAAATGTTATGGTGGAGATGTCACAAGAAAAAGGAAATTATTAGAAAAACAAAAAGCGGGTAAAAAAAGAATGAAATCTATAGGTCAAGTAGAAGTTCCTCAAAAAGCTTTTCTAGCAATTCTCAAAACAGATTCAGATTAAAACAGAGAGTTGACTTTTGAAGATCTTTAAGGTCTGATAAAAAAATCGTTTTAGGATTTTTTATAAGTTAGGAATCAAATGCAAGTAAAACAAAAAAATAATCTTTTTATAGAATTTATTAAAAGTTTTTTTTCTTTTTTTGGAATCATTATTTTTATTTTAAGTATTCGTTGGTTGTTAATAGAGCCTTATGTCATCCCTTCAGGAAGCATGATTCCTACTCTTTTAATTCATGATCATATTGTTATCAACAAATGGGCTTATGGTGTTCGCTATCCTTTTTTTAAAAAGTATCTTTGGAAAAGAACAGAGCCAAAGCGTGGAGATGTTGTTGTTTTCAAATCTACAGAAGATAGTAAATTTTTAATTAAAAGAATTGTAGGCCTTTCTGGAGATCAAATTTTTTTAGATTCACAAGGACAAATTTGGGTGAATAATGAAAAATTAACTCGAGAACCTATAAAAAATCCAAAGCAAGTGGAAGGGTTTTATCCTGTCAGTGCGAGAAGTTTAGGAGCAAGATACGAAGATTATAATTTCTTTTTAGAAACTACCTTGAAGCATCATTATAGAATTATGTACAAAAAATTTTCTTACAGTTATTTAGAAACAGATATTTATAAAGTTCCAGAAGGAGAAATTTTTGTTTTAGGAGATAATCGAGATGATTCTAGGGATAGTCGTATTTTTGGATCTGTTCCTGTGGATAATATTATGGGTCGCGCTTTTGGGGTTTGGTTAAGCTGTGAGGAAACTTTTTTCTCGGTGAGGCTTTTATGCAACCCTTTTAAAATGAGATGGGGCCGATTATTTCAAAGCATTAAATAAGCTTCAATTTGACTGACTTTAGTTTTATCTAGTATTCTCTTAGAAATGTCTATTCGTGGTAAATCTTTTATTAGCATTCAAGACCTCAGCGATAAGGATATTACAGATATTTTTAATCAATCTAAGGCTATTAAAACATGCTCACAAGAGGGAAAACCATTAGACAATCTGGTAAAACCAAAGACTAAAAAACCTTTAAAATCTTTTTTAGTTTTTCAAGAACCTAGTACAAGAACTCGCATTAGTTTTGAAATTGCTTCTTATAATTTAGGAATTAAACCTCTTTTATTTTCAGATATCAAAAGCACAAGCATGGCAAAAGGGGAAAGTTTAGAAGATACTTTATCAACTTTATCTCATTTTCATCCCGATTTTATCGTTTTGCGTTATAAAGGTTCTGTTTTACCTTCTAAAAAATTTTCCATTCCTATTATTAATGCAGGATTTGGTTCTTATGAGCATCCTACACAAGCTTTGATTGATGCTTTTACAATTCAAGAGCAAAAAGGAAGTGTCAAAGGTCAAAAAGTTTTGATTGTTGGAGATGTTCTGCATTCTCGAGTCAGTAATTCAAATCTTAAATTATTGAAAAGATTAGGAGCTGAAGTGGCTTTTTGTTCTCCTACAAGTTTATTTCCTAAAGGGGATTTATGGCAGAATGTTAAATGTTTTGAAAAGCTGGATGAAGCTGTGAAATGGGCTGATGTTTTAATGTGCCTTAGGATTCAACATGAGCGTCATGAAAGTTTAGGTTTATCTATTGCAGAGTATAGAGATTATTATCATATTGGATCTAAGCAATTAAGCATCCTTAAATCCGATGGAGTGATCTTGCATCCGGGGCCTTATATTTGTGGTGTAGAAATTGGAAATGAAGTTTTGTCAGACTCTCGTTGTCATATATTTACTCAGGTAGAAAATGGTCCTTATCTTAGATCCGCTGTTTTATCTTTGATATTAAATTTTGATTTTAAAGATATTGAATAAAAATATTTTAGGAAGAAAATAGTGCGACCTTCATGTTTGGTTCTTGAGACAGGTGAAATTTTTTCAGGTTATTGTTTTGAAGAAGTAGAATCTCAAGCGGGGGAAGTTGTTTTTAATACTTCTCACTCTGGCTATGAAGAGATTTCTACAGATCCTTCTTACTTTTCTCAAATTTTAGTTATGACAGCTCCTCTTCAAGGAAACTACGGAGCTTCCAAGGAGTTTTGGGAATCTCAAAAGGTTTGGATTAAAGGTTTTCTATGCGTAGAAATGCAAAATACAAAAAGAGAAAATCATTGGATGAAAACTTTAAAAAAACATGAGGTTCCTTTATTAACTCATATAGATACAAGGCGACTGGTTTTAAGATTAAGAGATCAAGGAGTTGTTTGGGGAGCCATTGTTCCTGTTTCAAAACAAAGTAAAGAAAAGGCTTTAAATCTTATTAAGGCTACCAAAAAAAGTCAGATCAAAGATTGGACTCAATTAGTTTCTACTCAAAAGATTGTGAAACTAAAAGGTGAACAAAACAATGATATAAAACTGGCTTTGATAGATTTTGGTTTTAAAAAAAATATTCTAAGAGAACTTTTAAAAAGAGTTTCTGAAGTTTCTATTTTTCCTTCCCGCTTAAACTCTTTAGAATCTATTAAAAAATACTTACCTGATGGTATTCTTTTATCGAATGGACCGGGAGATCCTAAAGCTGTCATTGAAGGAACAAAACTTGTTAAGCAATTATTAAAATGGAGATTTCTATTTGGTATTTGCATGGGTCATCAAATTTTAGCTCAATCTCTTGGAGCTAAAAATTATAAACTCAAATTTGGTCATAGAGGCAGCAATCATCCTATTAAAGATTTTTTATTAGATAAAATTTATATGTCTGCTCAAAATCATGGTTATGCGATAGATCCTAAGTCTCTAAGTGAAGGTATTAAAGTGAGTCATACTAATTTAAATGATCAAACTATTGCTGGAATTTTTTCTGAAAATAATAAATGTTTGGGAGTGCAATTTCATCCCGAAAATCATCCCGGTCCTAGAGAATCATCTTCTTTGTTTGATACTTTTATAAATTATGTCAAAGCCGATAAGAAAAAAGGTTTTTCCTAATGCCTTTAAGAAAAGATATTCAAAAAGTAGTTATTATAGGAAGTGGTCCTATTGTTATTGGTCAAGCTTGTGAGTTTGATTATTCTGGAGTGCAAGCTTGTAAAGCTTTAATGGGTTTGGGGTTAGAGGTTATTTTAATTAACTCGAATCCTGCAACTATTATGACAGATCCAGAAACAGCAACAAAGGTTTATATTGAACCTCTTGAATTTCATTATATTAAAAAAATTTTAGAAAAAGAAAAACCCGAAGCTTTGATATGTACTTTAGGAGGTCAAACCTCTTTAAATCTCGCTTTAGAGCTGGAGGAAAAGGGGACCCTTAAAGATTTGGGAATCCAGCTTTTAGGAGCAAAAGCAGATGTTATTCGTACTGTAGAAAATAGAGAAAAGTTCGCTGAACTTCTTTCCCGCTTAGGCTCTAAATATTCTGAAAGTGTTATGATTAAAAATTTTAAACAAGGGATTGAGGAAGTTCAAAGGCTGGGCTTTCCTATTATTCTTCGACCTAATTATACTTTAGGAGGTGCTGGTGGAGGTGTGGCTTATTCTATGGAAGAATTTCATATTCGTTTATCTGCAGCTCTTTCAGAAAGTCCTACTTCAGAGGTTTTGATTGAAAAAAGCTTATTAGGTTGGAAAGAGTTTGAACTGGAAGTCATGAGGGATTGTAAAGGAACAAGTGTTATTATTTGCTCTATAGAAAATATAGATCCTTGCGGAGTTCATACAGGAGATAGTATCACCGTCGCTCCTCAACTGACTCTTTCCGATGAAGATTATCAATCTATGAGAAGTGAAGCTCTTGTAATTATTGAAGCCATAGGCTTGGAAACGGGAGGAGCAAATATACAATTTGCTGTTGATCCAAAAACAGGGGATCGTTTAGTGATTGAAGTGAATCCTCGCGTGAGTCGTTCTTCTGCTTTAGCGAGTAAAGCAACAGGTTTTCCTATTGCTAAAATATCAGCTCTTTTAGCTGTAGGATTTACTCTGGATGAAATTACAAATGATATTACGAAAGCCACTCCCTCTTGTTATGAACCTGCTTTAGATTATATTGTCACAAAAGTTCCACGCTTTGATTTTGAAAAATACGAAGGGTCAGAAGATATTTTAAGCACACAGATGCAAAGTGTGGGAGAAGCTATGGCTATCGGTAGAACTTTTAAAGAATCTTTTCAAAAAGCTTTATCGTCTTTAGAAAAAAGCAGGTTGGATGTTTCTGCGAGTTTTTCAGAAGATAAACTGACTTATCCCAACAGCAAGAGAATTTATTATATTTTTGAAGCTTTAAGGCGAGGTTATACTATAAAAACTCTTTACCATCTTACGAGTATTGATCCTTGGTTTTTAGAGCAATTTTCTCAAATCATTGATATGGAAAAACAATTAGAACTACAAAAGAATCAATGGAATGTTGATACTATTACTAAAGCCAAACAATATGGTTTTTCAGATAAAAGAATTTCTGAAAAACTTAAAGTGACAGAAAAAGAAATTTATCAATTTAGAAAAAAATCTAAAATCCAACCTGCTTTTTATAAAATTGATACTTGTGCGGGAGAATTTGAATCTCAAACTCCTTATTACTATGGTACTTATTGGGGAACACCATCTCAAAAAGAGTCTTCCAAAAAGCCTTCTATTGTTGTCATAGGAAGTGGGCCTAATCGCATCGGTCAAGGTATTGAATTTGATTATAATTGTGTTCGAGGTATTAAAGAATTAAAAGCACTAGATTATGAAGTGATTATTATTAACTCGAATCCAGAAACGGTATCTACAGATTATGATATTTCGGATCAGTTGTTTTTTGAACCTTTGGTATTAGAAAATATTACAGAAGTTTTAAATTTTATAAAACCTAAAGAAGTGATTGTTCAATTAGGAGGCCAAACTCCTATTTCTATTTCTGATGATCTGGTAAAAATGGGATTTTCTATATCAGGTTCTTCTTCACAAACCATTGATCTTGCAGAAGATCGAGGTCGCTTTATAAAAGTTTGTCAAAAGCTGGGTTTTAAAACTCCCAAAGCAGGGTTAGCTACAGGTTTTAAGCAGGCTTTATTGGTTGCAGAAAAAGTTGGTTATCCTTTATTGTGCCGTCCAAGTTATGTTTTAGGAGGGCGAAGAATGGAGATGATTAATAACGAAGAGGATCTTAATTTTTATTTTAAAAAACATGGTGAATTTATTTCTAAAGATCGACCTTGTTTAATGGATCAGTATTTAGAAAGTTTTTTAGAAGTTGATGTGGATATGGTACGAGGAGTGGACTGGTCTGTTATTGGAGGTATTGTAGAACATATTGAAGCAGCAGGAGTTCATAGTGGTGATAGTATGGGAGTTCTACCTCCTCAAAGACTTAAAAAAGAAGTTTGTGATCGTATAGAACAATTAAGCATGCTTGTAGCAGACGAGCTTAATATTTTAGGATTTCTGAATTTACAACTGGCTATAAAAGACGATCATATTTATATGTTAGAAGCCAATCCAAGAAGTTCTAGAAGTGTACCTTTTATTAGTAAAGCAACAGGAATACCTCTTGTTAATCTTGGCATTCAAGCAATGATGAAAAAAAATAAAAAAGAATTAAATCTTAAAAAATACTCTTGGAAGGATACGCCTATAGTGTCTGTTAAAGGAGTTGTTTTTCCATTTAAGAAAATTAGAAATACAGATTCTATATTAGGCCCTGAAATGAAATCCATAGGTGAAGTGATGGGAAGATCGGATAATTATTCAACCTCTTTATTAAAAGCGATTGTTTCGAGTCGATTTCATCTACCCGAAAAAGGAGAAGTTTTTCTGTCTTTAAAAGATAAAGATAAATCCATGCTTCTTTCTTGTATTCAAGATTTATTAAAACTGGGTTATACTCTTTCTGCAACTCGTGGAACGGCTCACTTTCTTCAATCTCATGGTGTCTCTTGTGTCTCTGTTAAAAAAGTACGAGAAGGCCGACCTCATTGTGTTGATCGTATTACTTCTAGAAAAGTTGTTCTTGTTTTAAATACAACTTCAAAAACATCTTCTATCCAAGCAAGTTTTAGCATTCGCCGAAGTTGCGTCGATTATAATATTACCTGTTTAACAGAAGAGCATGTGATTCGAGCTTTTGTGATGGCTTTAAAAGAAAAAAGTAAAAATAAAATAGTTGTTCAACATCTTTTAGAAAAGTAAAAAAATGAATTCTACAGTTTTGGAAGTTAAAGATCTTCATAAAAAATTTAAAAAAAATTTTTGGTCTAAAGATTCTGTTATTTTAAAAGGTGTGAATTTTTCTATTCCTAAAGGCTCGGTAACAGGTTTTTTAGGAGCGAATGGTTCTGGAAAAACAACAACTTTTAAATGCTGTTTAAACTTAATAAAAAAAGATCAAGGAGAAGTGCTTTTTTTTGGGTTGCCTTTATCCTCTCAATCCCGATCTAAGCTGGGTTTTTTACCAGAGAGAATTCAATTGTATGAAGATTTAACAGCAGAAGAATGCTTGTTATTTCTGGGGCAATTAAGCCGCTATCGTAAAAAAGATTTAAAACATCTTATACATCAATGGCTTAAAAAAGTAGATCTCTACTTGGTTAAAGATAAAAAGTTAAAAACCTTTTCTAAGGGAATGATACAAAAAATAGGAATCCTTCAAGCTTTAATACCAAATTCTGAATTTGTTATTTTAGATGAGCCTTTTTCAGGCTTGGATCCTGATGGTCGTTTTGCTATTTTTGAAATCATTCAAGATATGAAAAATAAAGGATTAACAGTATTTTTAAGTAGTCATATTTTACAAGATGTAGAAAAAGTCTGTGATAGATTAATTGTTATTAAAGAAGGTTCTATTATTTTTGAAGGTGATTTTATTGAAAATGCTCTTACGCAAAAAGCAGAGAGAAATATTTCATACATTCAAAACAATCAAAAAAAAATACTGACCGTTTCTGATCAAGAAAAATGCCAAAAAGAATTAAAACGAATTTTACTTGAGGGCGGTTCTATTTTATCTGTTTCATTTAGAGATTCTCATTTAGAGCGAATTTACAAAACAGTGTTATCTAAAAAGTAAAAGGAGATTTGTGTTTCAATTGTATATTATTGCCCGTAATACTTTTAAAGAAAGTTTGAGAAAAAAAATTCTTTTAAGCCTTGGAGTGAGTTGTTTTTTTATTCTATCTATTAGCCTATTACTAGGGCATCTCAGCTTGGATGAAAGAGTTCGTTTAATGATGAACTTTGGTTTGGCCGCTGTGCAAATTTCTTTAGTTATTTTATCTGTGTTTTTAGGAACTTCTATTATTTCTGGAGATCTGGAAAAAAAGACTCTTTTAATAGTTTTAACTCGCCCTCTTCGCCCTTCTCTTTATTTTTTAGGGCGTTATCTAGGGGTAAGTCTTATTTTATTAATGTCTTTGGTGGTTCTTGCTCTTTTGCTAACTTTATTTTTGGTGTATTTACAGGCTCCTCTTTCCATTCCTATCATTCCTGTTTTTTTTGGCATGTATTTAGAGAGTCTTTTTCTCCTCGCTTTTGTTGTGTTTTTTGCCTCTTACTCTAATTCTTTTCTGGTTTTGATTTATAGTTTTTCTTTATTTATTGTGGGGCATTTTGTAGACTCTTTGAAGTATTTACTAGGAGAAGGTGATTCTTTACTTTCTAAAATTTTGTATTGTATTCCTAATTTAGAAAGAGTGAATTGGAAATCTATAGTTGTTTATGGTGATACGCTACCTTTGAGAGATTTTTTTTCTTCCTCTATTTATATCTGGTGTTGGATTGTTTTAATGTTAAGCTTAGCTTTTGTTCATTTGGAAAAAAGAGACTTTCTTTAGCAGGTCTTTTTTAAGGAGAAAACAATGTTTGATGAATTTTTAAATCTTCCCAAAGGAATTTTAGTTTTATTTTTTTTTGTTATAGGTTCTATTTTTGGAAGTTTTGCTAATGTTTTAATTTATCGTCTCCAACTCAAAGAGCCTTTCAATCTTTGGAATCGAAGTTACTGCCCTTCTTGTAAAAAATTAATTCCTTTTTATCTGAACATTCCTATTTTTTCTTGGTTTTTTCTAAGAGGTCGTTGTCAAAATTGTAAAGCTTCTTTTTCTTTTCGTTATCCTTTTGTAGAATTTTTAACAGCGTCTTTATTTGCCTTACTATTTTTAAGCATAGGTTGGAATTGGTTTTTATTAGAGGCTCTTATTTTTGCTTTTGGATTAGTTGTCGTCAGTTTTATTGATCTCGATCAAATGATCTTGCCTGATTCTTTTACTCTATCGGGAATCGTTTTAGGATTAGTCGGTGGTTTTTTAAACCCTGAAAGATATTTTTTAGATTCTTTATTAGGCTGCTTTTTGGGTGGCTTCCTTTTGTTATTCATTGCGTATGCTTATTATTTATTTCGCAAGCAAGAGGGAGTAGGTGGAGGAGATATTAAATTGCTGGCTTGGATAGGAGCAGTTTTAGGTTGGCAATCTCTGTCTTTTGTTCTTATTGTATCTAGTTTTTTAGGTACTATTGTTGGTGCGATTTTAATACTGTGTGACAAAAAATTTCATATTCAAACCGCTCTTCCTTTTGGTCCTTATTTAGCATTAGGTGCTTTATTTTATATTTTTTTAAGAGATTTAGAGAATATTTACCTCAATTTTATAATACCTTTTTAAATCCGGATGAGCCTGGCTGGAAACCTGCTAAAAATTGACAAAAGTCTAGGAATTAAGATTAAATAGAAGAAGCTACTACTTCTATGCGGAGGATTCGTCTTGGCTTTGAATCTATTTAAAAAAACAAATAAAGAATATGTAGCTTTAGACATAGGAACTCAAAATACGAAACTCTTGTCTTTTTCTTCTAGAGGAAAAATCAATCGCTTTATTATGCAGCCGACACCAAAAGGTTCGTTTGATTGTGGCGTTATATTAGACCCAGATAAATTGAGTCATTTTTTAATCTCTTGTATGGGACAGCTAGATATTGCAGACACAATGGAAATAGTTACAGGGCTTTCCGGTAAAGGAATTATTACTAAAAAAATAGATATCCCTGAGATGGATGAAAAATTAATAGGAGAGCATCTTCCTTTTGAGGTGGAGCAATACTTGCCTTATGAAGTTGATGAAATGGATTTTGATTATGAAATTTTAAAAGGAATTGAGACGAGTGGTCCTTCGGAATTGCCTGTTCTTATTGTTGCTGTTTTAAAAACAGTGATAGATCAATATAATGATTTTTTTGAAAAATCTTTTTTAGATTGTAATGTTTTAGATACAGGTCACTTTGCTTTATTTAATTCTTTTGAAAAAAATTACGAGATAGATCCTGAAGAAAATTTACTTTTAATGGATGTTGGTTTTAAAACAACAAATACAGTTGCTATTGTTAAAGGTCAGGTTATTTTTACAAGAGGCGTTCCTATTGGAGGTGATTTTTACACCAAAGAATTAGAGCGAAAATTAAATTTAAGTTATGAAGAAGCAGAAGAATTAAAAAAAAGCACTAGCCAAGAAGAGCAAAGTCCTGAAGATATTGCTTCCATCATACAAGGAGATATTAATCCGATGTTTTGTGATGAAGTTTTTTCAGGTTATGAATCTTATTTAAGCTTTTTCCCTAACAATCCAGTTCATAAAGTTTATATCACTGGTGGTGGAAGTTTATGTCCTAATTTATTAGAAGCTTTAAATGAAAAATTTAATGTTCCTGTTTTTCATTTAGATCCTTTTAAAAAAATAGATTTAAATTCTGAATTACGCTCCCATCGAGATCAGCTGGCTTCTTTTGGGTCTGTTGTTTCAGGTTTGGCTTTAAGGATGACATAAAATGATTAAGATCAATTTAAAGAAAACAAAAACTTCATCGGTGCACCATAAAACGGATTTGGATGATTCGGAAAAAATGGATTATCAAACAGCAATGAATACAATTGTAAAGGATTGGTTCAAAGTTGATTTTGAACAATTAAATCCATTTCTACTAGTTTCTATGTTGTTTAAACTCACTGTTATGGCTTGCTTTCCTTTAGGTTTATACATTTATGAAGTGCAAATTATCAATCAGCTCAAAGATGAATTCAAAATTGTAGATCAAAAAAAACAGAGTAAAGAAAAAACTTTAAAAGAATTACAAGCTCAAATCGCTGGTCAAGAGTATTTGAAAGATAAAGCCAAAGAGTACGATAGTAAAAAAGAATTTCTTAAAGGCGTTGCTAATTCTCGTATTATTATTCCTCAACTACTAGATCAAGTTCAATCTATTATACCAGAATCTGTTTGGTTAAAGAGTATTCAAGTTTCTATTAAAAAAGAAGGGAAGTTAACAATCAAAGGAGAAAGCTTAGGTGAAGATCGAATCAATTTATTTGCAAACTCTTTAGAAACTATTGTGAAAAGAGAAAGTATTAAAGTGAATATGAATGATATTAAAGAAAACAATAATTCTGTAAAGGTGGGCTTTACTTTGAAAGCCTCTTTATTAAACCGGAGAAATTTTTGAAATTTATAGTGAATATTGCTAATTTTGATTTTGTGCAAATTATTGTTTTTGGTTGTTTGTTAATGGGAGTGTATTGGATGCTTATTTTTAATGATGGTAGCGAGCTTAATAAACAGATATCAGATACAGAAAATCAAGTTCAACAACTTGAAGCAAGTGTTATTAAAAAACAAAAAGAAATTAAAAGTCTTGAGGATTTTAAAAAAGAAGTTTCTTTAAAAGAAAAGACTGTGAGTTATTTTTTAAATTATATTCCTAATGAATTAAGTTCTATCGATATCTTTGCTCTTTTGAACAAAGAAGCTAAAGTGACTGGAGTGAATATAGAAGATAAACAAGATCAAGCGTCTTTAACGCAAGAAGCTTATGAAATTTTAAGAATCAAATTAAAAGTGAGTGGATCTTTCCCTCAAGTTGTTTTGTTTTTATCTCAATTAACAAAACAAAAAAGAATTCTTATTGTTGATAATGTTTCTATGAGAGTAGCGCAGGATAAAAGACTTATTTTTGCAGATTTAGATGTCTTTGCATTTAGATATATGGCAGAAAAAGAAAAAGAAATAGAAGAAGCGAACAAGCAAAAAGACAAGGAATCAAAGGACAAAAAAGATGCAGCTTAAAGCTCGATTTTTTATTAAAGAAACAATGGCATTTATCAGCTATTTATTAGTGGGAATGTTTTCTTGTTTACTGGCTTTTTTTATTGTTGTTCAATTTTTAAATCCTGCTCTTTCTGAAGATAAAAAAAGTTCAGCAAAAAAGACAACAGATGTCATAAATCAAGGTCCTAACGCGCAACAAAAAGAATCACCCGCTGAAGCGACTCCAATAGAAGTTCCTCCTAAAGACGCAGCTTCTACTGAAACAGCGGCTCCTATAGAAGATCCTAAGGGCGCAGCTCCGGCTGAAGCTCTTCCAACAAAAGCTACTCCAGCAGAAATTCCTCCAACAGAAACTTCTCCTAAAGGAGTACCTCCGGCTGAAGCGGCTCCTGTTGATACTTCTCCTAAAGGAGCACCTCCGGCTGAAGCGGCTGCTCCCATAGAGGCTCCTAAAGATCAAGCGGCTCAAAAAGCAGAAAATAATCTGGGTAGTTCTCAAGAAGAAAAAGCACCACAAGATTCATCCATGCTTTTAGATATAGAAACTCTTATGCCTGAATTTCTTTATGACCCTGAGGATCGTAGAGATCCTTTTGAAGATCCAACGATTTTGCAAAATGCTGAAAATATTATCTTTGTTCCAAAGACTCCACCTGAAGAAT
>JBPCUO010000006.1:0-13760 GCA_051011135.1 Bdellovibrionales bacterium | reverse complement strand
AAAAATCAAAAAAACACCAGATAATCCCTGTTCTCTCAACAGAAGTCTAGATGGAAAGTTTTTTGAATCTTTTAAAAGCAGGAGCAAAAAATGAAATTTAATTATATCAACACAACTTACCATCTTTCTCTTCAAAGAAAAGCAACTTTTTACCCCTATCAATTAAAAAAAATTTTTATTATATCCTTTTTGTTTTTTTCAACTCTATTGGCTTTAGGAAAATTTTTAACATTTATAAATAATAAGAATTCCGCTCAAGCATCTATTCAAGCATCTTTTTCTAACAATTTAAAAACCGTTGCCCTACCTTCTGTTGTTGTTAATTTAAAAAGCAAACGAGGGCCTCGTTTAGCGCGAGTGACCGTTCAAGTAAAAACTCTTGAAACAGCTACAAAAAATGAAATTTTATCTAAAGATCAGTCTTTTAAAAAACACCTGCTTTTAATCCTATCTGGTCAAAACACCAAAGACATGAATCGAAACACAAATATCTTTGAGAAAAAAATAAAAACTCAAATGAATGCTTTTTTAACAGAAGGCTCTATTGAACAAGTTCATATTCAAACCCAATTACTTAATTAACCAAGGAGATGCCCCATGAAAACTAACAAAATTATTTCATTAGAAAGTAAAAGAGGGAAAAAGCCTCTAAAAAAACCCAGTAAAAAAGCTGGCCAAAAAACTTCTGCCAAAGGAAAAGTCATCTCTTTTAAAAGTAAAAGTAAAACTCTAACAACAGAAGAAACTTTTATAAAATTAAATAAAAACATCTCTGTTTCTGAAAGAAATAAAATCATTGTTAAATATCTTCCCATGATTCGTTGTATTGCTCGAAAAATCTCTTCTCGACTTCCCGCTCATATTGACTATGAAGATCTTATTTCCAGTGGAGTGATGGGATTAATGGATGCTATTAATAAATATGATTCTTCTCGTAATAATAAGTTTAAAACTTATGCAGAGTTTAGAGTTCATGGATCTATTTTAGATTCTTTAAGATCTCAAGATTGGATTCCTCGATCGATTAGAGACAAAACTAAAAAAGTTAATAAAGTTACAAAAGAATTAGAACTAAAGCTTTCACGCGCTCCAACTTCTCAAGAAATTGCAGATGGCCTTGAGGTTTCTTTAGAAAAATACCACAGTATTCTAACAGAAACTAAAAAAGTTAATATGGTCTCTATTGATGAATCCGCTTTTTTTAATAAAACAGATAAAAGTTCTGTTTTAGAAATTTTAGAAAATAAACATTCTTCTTTTAATGCTTTAAACCAAAAATCTATTCAAAAAATTATACAAAAATGCATAGAAGAACTTCCTGAAAGACAAAGGATGGTTTTATCTCTTTATTATTATGAAGAATTTAATCTTAGAAAAATTGGAAAGATTTTAAAAGTGACAGAAAGCCGTGTCTCTCAACTTCACGCTCAAGCCATTGAAAAACTAAAAGCAAAATTAGTGACTCAGGTTAAAGAAGAAGAATTAAAAGCCGCTTAGTAAGATTTTTTGAGAATAGGAATTAATTTTTCTCTTAATTTTTTAAAGAGTCTTTGTTCGACTTGTCTTATGGCTTCTCGAGTAACGCCAAATTCATCAGCAATAGCTTGAAGAGTCGCTGGAGGATCTTTGAGCAAACGATCTTTGATGATTTTTTTCTCTTTTTCATTCAGGTCTTTTTCCATCTCTTGAAGATGCTTTCTTAAAAGAAGTCTTTGCTCTTCAAGGGAGAGTTGATCTTCTATAGATAACGAATCATTAGAATATAAATCTAAAAAAGTTGCTGAAGAATCACTTGTTAAAGGCTGATCGAAGCTCAGATCTTTTTTCAAGATAATTTCTCCCATTTGTTCCACTTCTCTTCTTGTAGATTGAGTGGATTTAGCAAAAGCGGGAAGTTGAGAAGAAGTTGCATAGTCTTCTAAAGCTTGTTTTTCTTTTTGCAAAAGATAAAATAATTTTTTTTGCTTTTTATTAGTGCCAAGGCGAACAATGGAATGGTTTCTAATAAGATATTCTTGAATATACCCTCGAATCCACCAAACCGCATAGGTGATCAATCGAGCTCCTTTATAAGGGTTAAATTCGTGAACGGCTTTGAGAAGTCCTATATTTCCTTCTTGTATTAAATCCATAACCTTAGAGCCAAATCGACCATACTCTAAGGCCACTTTGACCACAAAACGCAAATTAGACTGTATTAGTTTTTGAGCCAATTTTGGATCTTTGGTTTTGTAATAAAGAATTGTCAACTCTCGCTCTTGCTCTCTTGTTAAAAGAGGTGTTTTGGAAATATGATTTAAATAAGATTTTAAAAGATGTCTCTCTCCTTTTTGAGGAGTTGAGGAAAGGACTTCTGGAGATAGTGATTTTTTAGAAACTTCCTTAGAGGAATTGGGAGGTTTTATTATATGCTTTTTTGTTGTTTTCTTTTTTTTAGAAGCAGCCATAATTGTTATCTTATAACAAAAAACAATATCACTTTCTAGGATTTTATCACACTAAGAAAAGTTTGATTACCTCTATCTAATATGATATTTCCTAAAGAATATGAAAAACAATTGGAAAAGAACTCATTATTGCACCCATCTTAATGCTAATCACGAAAATCAAAAAGTGACCCTCAATGGCTGGATCAAAAAAATAAGAGATCATGGCCCTTTTTTGTTTCTAGATCTTTTTGATGAATCAGGGCCTATGCAAATTGTTATAGATAAACAGGCTTCTTTTGATACCAAAGAACTGCATTATGATGCTGTCATCTCTGTTAAAGGCTCTGTTAAAAAAAGACCTGATGATATGAAAAATAAAAAAATACCCACAGGAGAAATAGAAATTGCTGCGGAAGATCTGACTCTTTTATCGTCTTGTAAATTACCGCCCTTTCGACAAGGAGATCAGGTAGAAGAAAGCTTAGCTTTAAAATACCGTTATCTAGATTTTAGAAGACGAAGCCAATTAAAAGAAAATATAAAAATCCGACACCTGACAACTCAAATTTTAAGAAGAGAACTTGCTCAATTAGGATTTATCGAAATAGAAACTCCTGTTCTTTATAAAAGCACCCCAGAGGGAGCTCGAGATTTTTTAATCCCTTCTAGAGTTCAAAGAGGCTCTTTTTACGCCCTTCCCCAAAGTCCTCAAATGTTAAAACAGCTTTTAATGATGTCCAGTTTTGAAAAGTATTTTCAAATTGCAAAATGTTTTCGTGATGAAGATTTAAGATCTAATCGCCAACCTGAGTTTTCACAATTAGATTTAGAGATGAGTTTTGTGGAGGAACAAGACATTCAACAAATCACTGAACGGCTTATAAAAACTTTATGGAAAGAAATAAAACAAGAAACCATTACCGATTTTCCTAGATTAACTTACCAAGAGGCTTTAGATCGTTTTGGTACAGATAAACCCGATTTAAGAATTCCTTTAGAACTGACTTTATTAACAGACGAAGTGATTAAAAAATCTCAATTAAAGATGTTGGAATCCGCTCTGGGGGAAGGCTATCAAGCCAAATCTCTTTTTGTAAAAGATCTTCAATTTTCAAGAAGTCAACTGGATCAACTCAATGACTTTGCTAAAAGTTTAGGAGGAGCAGGCTTGCTTTGGATCCAAAAATCAAAAGGAGAAATAAAATCTCCTGTTAAAAAAAGCATGACAGATCAAGATTTACAATCGCTTTACAAATCCGCTGGAGGAGTAAGCGATGGTTTGTGTTTGATAAGTTCAGGAGAAACTTCTATTGTGAATACTGTTCTCTCACAAGTGCTTCAAAAAATAGCAAGAGAGCATCAGCTCATCGATACCAAAAAAACTCAATTTGTTTGGATCACTGATTTTCCCTTTTTTGAATATGATTCCAAACAAAAAAAATGGACTTCCTTACATCATCCTTTTACGCAACCCTCTATCGATAATGTAAAAGACATTGCAAAGATGGAGGATCAAGATCTCTATCAAATCAAAGCTCGCTCTTATGATATTGTTTGCAATGGAGAAGAGCTTGGCGGAGGAAGTATTCGTATCCATAATCCCCGTTTACAAAAAAAGATTTTTTCTCTACTAGGTTTAAGTGAAAAAGATATTGAAAATCAATTTGGATTTTTTTTAGAAGCTCTTGAGTATGGAGCTCCTCCTCATGGAGGAATTGCTTGGGGAATTGAGCGATTGGTTATGCTTTTAACGGATTCGGAAAATATTAGAGACACAATGGCTTTTCCTAAAACAACAAGTGGAGTTTGCCTTATGTCTTCGGCTCCTTCTGAAGTACCTATAGAAAATATTTCAGAACTTGGAATATCTTATTCGAAAAAAAAATAAAATTAAGGAAGGTAAACGCAACGAAAGCCAGTTCCATGACCGGCACGACCGCTGCTTCTTTTAGCAGTGACTTCTGTAGAAAAAATCCCTGGACTTCGACCGGGAGATCCACGAACAATCACTTCTCCGCCTCGATTCATTTTAAACTCTCCTAAACCAAAATACCCAGAATTTCTTGATAAAGAAATAAGATTATAATCTTTAGCAGGTCCAAATTTGTCCTTAAGAGTGCCACCTAGTTCATAAATATAATCAGAACCAGTTGTAGCGCCAGAGTGTGCATCTCGCATCACTTCTCCAACATTTCCACAGATATCCCAAATACGATCACCACTAGATAAAAGATGAGTTCTTCTATTATAGTCCCAACCTCTGCTACAAGATGTTTTAGCACAATCGTCGTCATCATCTTTAGAAGCGGCTTGGCTAGCTCCTCTTGCTAAACCACAGTTTAACAAATTACCTTCTATCACTCTTGCTCGGCCTGCAGACCAATTGTCGTTAACTGATTCAATATCACGAGCAATGTTTTGCCATTGGCTATTAGTTATCAAGTTGTAACGAATTCCGTTATTTTTACAAAGATCTTCTGCATCGGAATAAGAAATAGAAGCAATAGGCCTTCCTCTAGCCTCTGAAAGAGCTTTGGAGTTAATGCCTGCTTTTTTCAATTTTGCTTCGTACTTCATCACAAAGAAACTTGTTTCATAAAGATCATCACCTTCTAAGGCAGGAATGGTCACATAATTTTTAGGATAAGTAAAAGCCACTTTAACATCTTCACAAAAAGTATAATCTCCATTAGAGATTTTAAAAGAAAGAGATTCTTCAGTTGCTAAAGGAGTAAGGTCTACTTCCAGTCTCCATTTTTTACTTTTACAACGGAGAACTGTATCAAGAGGGTGACCATTGATTGTGACTTGTATTTTTTCACCTGATTGTTCACATCGTCCCTTTATTTCGTAATCACTCATATTATTAGAATCAATATACTCCAATCGATCCACTCGAAAACCGGAATCGCTATCATAATCAGATCGACAACCTCTTCTTGGTCTTGGTCTTTCTTCTGGCTCAGGGTCATCGTTACCATATTTTGTAATATCATCTACGGTATAAGTATTTCCATATTCATCCGTATAAACTTCTCCTTCTTCGTAATAAGGAGCAGGCTCCTGTTCATAATTTGTATCTCCTGTGGAAGGTTGAACTTGATCTATTAAAATTTTAGAAATATTTGCAAGATCAGGCACCTCACATGAGGTCATTAAAAATAAAGATAATAAAATAAAGAATGCACGCATGGGATAGGTTTATTTTAAACATCTCATGTTTTATATTCAAATTATATCGTTTAAATAAAACTTGATTTTCGAGATTATAGCCTTTGGTCTTAATGCTTTTTTAAGGACTTTGAGAAGGTTCCTCTTCATGAAAAGAATCAGGAATTTCTTTATTAGTTTTTGCTCCCAATTTTTTTATATTTTCTATCTTTTGTATCAGATTCCCTCGCCCTGATTTTAATTTTTTATGGGCTAAATGGTAGGAATCCTGAGCCGTTTGAAGGCCTCTATCAATTTGATTCATATCCTCTAAAAAGCCAACGAATTTATTATAAAGAAGCCCTGATTCGCTAGCGATAAGTTCGGCGTTTTTATTTTGTCTTTCTATTTTCCATATAGAAGCGATAGTTCTTAAAGTAGCGTACAAGGTAATAGGACTTACAATCACGATGGATTTCTCCCAGGCTTTGTCGTATAAATTTTGAATCGCTAAAGAAAACACAGGCTCTGCGGGAATAAACATCAAAACAAAATCAGGTGTTTTTAAACCCTCAAACGAAGGATAATCTTTTTTAAATAAATTTTGAATATGCTGATTTAAAGATTGGATCACCTTGGCTTTTAACTCTGCTTTTTTATTTTTATCTGTTTCTTTTTCGTAATCTTGATAATGAGTCAAAGAAACCTTGGAATCAATAATGATATGTTTTTTATCGGGAAGTTTTACAATCACATCAGGTCTTAATTTTTTTGTTGTTTCCTCTTGATGACTCAAGCCTTCTGATTGAACTAAAAACTCTTCGCCTTTTCTCAGTCCTGATTTTTCTAAAATATTTTCTAAAAGAATCTCACCCCACTGCCCTTGAGCCTTTACACTTCCTGTTAAGGATTGTTGAAGGCCACTGGTTGCTGAAATCATATTCTGATTAATTTCTTTAAAATTGGTTATAGTTTCTTCCAGAAATTTTTGTCGTTGCGTAAAATTTTCTACATTTTTATGAAAATCTTTAATATTTTCTTTAAGAGGTTGAACAATATTTGAAATCGATTTTTCAGAAGTGTCCTGATAAGTTTTAGCTGTTTCTTTAAAGATTTTTTGAGCCATATTTTCAAATTCTAATTTTAATTTTTGAGAAGTTTCTTCTAGATTTTGTTTTCTTAATTTTAACTCTCTAGACTGAACTTCATACTCTGTTTTGAGTTGAGCGTTTTTATCCAGAAGATTTTGGTTGCTTGTTTTAAATTCTTGATTCTCTGATTTTATGCTAGATAATTCTTTTTCTAAAAATTCTTTTTCGGTTTTGATTTTAACAACACCAGCATCAAAGAAAGCAAAATTTTGTTTCTTTATAAAAAAATAGCCCAGCAAAAAGGAGCTAAAAGCACCTACAAACATACCTAAAAAGAACATGAATTAAAACTAACTTAATTTTAAAAGAATGGCAACTTATCCCTGATGATATCTCATATAAGAATCTTAGTTTTTTTAAAAAATCCCTTGCTTAAAGATGCTTTTATTTTAAGCTTAAGCCCATGAAACAAGAAGTAATTTACTTTTCTTCCCCTATAGGTTGTTTAAAAATTTGCCTTCAAAATAATGAGCTCTATTTTATTAAAAAATCTTTAATTAAAAAGCAGGCCTCTTTTAAGATTAGCCCTTGCGCTCAAAAAATTAAAACTCAATTAAAAGAATATTTTAATTCTCAAAGAAATTCTTTTTCTATCCCTTTAGCTCAAAGAGGTACTGGTTTTCAAAGACAGGTCTGGAAACAGCTGCAAACCATTCCCTATGGCCAAACTCAAACTTACAAAGAAATCTCCTTAAAACTTGGAGACAAAAATAAAGCACGCCCTGTGGGCCAAGCCTGTTCTCAAAACCCTTTTTTAATTATTATTCCTTGTCATCGGGTTTTATCTCAAAAGAATCTAGGAGGATTTGCATTAGGCTTAAAAGCAAAAAGAAAACTTTTAAATTTAGAATCTAAAAATTAAGGGGTTTCTGGCTGTTTAAAATTCATATTCTCTAAATAGAAAGCAAACTCTCTAATGCTTTCTTTAGTATCTTCTAAAGCACGATGTCGATTTTGTTTTTTAAAGACAATACCTTTTTGTTCAAAAATAATTTTCCAAGCCGTTATATCTAGCATACGATAATAAAGTTTTTTATCTAAACGAGGCATGTATCTTCTGATAAAATTTCTATCTTGATAAATGCAATTTCCTGCCAGAATGATTTTCTCATTCACGCCAAATTGAGCTTCTGTAAAATGCAAAAGATCATCTTCAACAGAAATCAATTCTTTTCCTTGAGGGATTAGAGGGTACAGTCCGGATTTGCGATGGCATTTTTGATTCCAAGCATCCATCTTATCCAGTTTTTCTTGAGATTGTTTAACCACGCTTTGATAAACATCAAGTTCTTTTAAAAGATTATCTGTAATGATAGCCGCCGCTTCAATAATGACATCATCATTGGGAGAAAGACCTGTCATCTCGAGGTCTAACCATAAAATTTTTTGTATTTTTTCAATCTCCATAGGATCCATTTTTATATCTTTGCTTGATTAACTTAAATCAACTATCAAAGCCCCTTCATTAATTTGACCATAAATTTTCTCGTAACTCCAAGGATACCCTCCCATCTCTAAATATTCAATCACCTTTTTTTTAATTAAACCTTTTCCTTTACCGACAATAATACAAAGTTCTGGTTTATTTTGATGCTTCATTATAAAAGAATCTAAATAATCAATCACTTCATCTGTTGTAAAACCATGAAGATCTAAAGAAGGTCTTAAATCCTCGCGAAACTTTTTTTTCATCCTCTCACCTATAAAGTCCAACACGACATTAAAGCTTCTTTTACAAACTGAGGTTGGCAAAAAGAGGCCCGATGAATCTCTTTATTATAATAGCGAAATCGAATTCCTGCATCATCCACTCTTTCTTCTTTAAAATCTTTAATGGGATGATATTGTTTAGACGCCCACAAAAAAGACCAAAGACCACTGGAATAAGTTAAATTATCATAATTGTAAAAACCCACATATTTAAAAAATTTATGAACCGTTTGTAAAAGTCTTTTTTGCGTTTCCATTTCATAAAAAGGAGATTCTCCTTGAGCCACCACAATTCCTCCTTCTTTAAGAGCTTCATAAACATTTTTATAAAAAGCATCTCCAAATAAAACAGCAGAAGGGCCAACAGGATCTGAAGAATCCACAAGTATCACATCAAAAGTATTTTTGTGTTGAGCCACATAAGCAGCGCCATCTTCAAATTTTAAATCTAATAAAGGGTGATCTAAACTTTGAGAGGTTACTTTTAAATGTTTACGACAGGCTTCAACAACGACGGGATCTATTTCTATCATTGTACATTTTTTAACTTTTTTATGTTTTAAAACTTCTCGAGCGGTCCCTCCATCTCCTCCTCCTATAATTAAAACATGTTCAGGATTAGGGTGTGTCATCAAAGGAACATGGGCAATCATTTCATGATAAATAAACTCATCTCTTTGTGTTGTCATAACAATATCATCATTGATAAGCATCGGACCATAACCTTTGGTTTCGATAACTTTAACAGATTGAAAGTTACTTTTTTGATCAAATAAAGTTTTTGTAAACTGAAAGCCTATCGATAAAATATCTCTATGCACTTCATAAAACCATTTCTTTTTATCCATTTTATTCCTTTTCCAAGTCTTCTTGAGTAAGTTTTAAAAATCCTTTTTTAGAATTTGTTTATCATAAACTAAAGGGCTTTGAGGTGTGTGTTGAGCTTGATAAAAATTCATATAAGATACTTCATAACCACAATATAAAACTTGATGATAAAAAGCGTTTCTAAAAAAATCAGTAGGGCTATAATGTTTAACTGTTTGGCCCATAGATCTAAAAAGAATCATATCGGAACTTCTGGATTTAAAAATCTCAAAAAGTTTATTAATAAAATCATGAGAAGAAGCCCCTTTAAAGTTCGTTTCAAAACTGGTATAAAAACAAGGTCGCTCAGGAGTGATATGTATCGTGTAGTAAAATTCATCTCTAACAGCATTTAAAGAATATCCTGAAGGTTTAAAAAAATGTTCTTGAATTTCAAAATGAGGTAGCAAGCTTTCTAATTTCTTTTTTAAAAGATTCATTGTTTTTGGAGAAGTGTCTTTAATCCACTCTGAGTCATACATTAAAATTTCTAAAGTATTATCTTTCGTATCTGATTTGTAATCGGACTCACTATGAAATAAAAGAAAATGATGATCATGAAGCTTCCCAAATTGATAGGATTGACCTTCCACATATTTTTCTAGGTGTTTGATATCGTTTAAAAAATGACTTTTTTGAGCCCAAGGTAAAAGTTCATTTTTTTTCTGATAAAAAATAATTTCAATATCATCTTGAGAAATCTTTTTTAAAATTTTTAATAAGGATTTCACCAAGGTTGTTTGACCACAAGTGATCAACACCAAACGATGATCCCATAAAAACATGCTGGATTCTGATAGAATATAAGAATGAATCAAAGGAAGCTTAGAACTCGAAATGATACGAGCTCCACAAGATTTAATGACATCCGCCCAAAACTTATCCGGTAAGGATCGAAGAGAGGGTCGCTTGGATGAAAAAATAATCTCTAATTTTTTTTCTGAACCTTCAAACATCTTTAGAACTCCCTAAAAAGTATTAATTTTTATTGAATAGAATATCAAGCAATTTCCTAAATAAAATCTTTGCAAATCCCAGCTTTTTTTGATAAAAATTATTATCTTCAAAAAAAGCATCTAAAATATGGTTGATATTATTCTGCCTTTTTATAATCGAAAAAATCTCATCTTAAGAGCCATTCAATCTGTTAAAAATCAAACTTTTCAAGATTGGTTTTTGTGGTTGATCGATGATGGCTCCACAGATGGTGGGCTTAAAGACTTAAAAAAAGAACTTCCAGAGCATGTAAAAATCCTCACTTTTAAAGAAAATAGAGGCGTTAGTTTTGCCAGAAATCAAGCTTTAAAGCAGGGCCAAAGAGCTTGGGTTGCTTTTTTAGATTCTGATGATGAATGGCTTCCTGAAAAACTGGAAAAACAAATAGGCTATCTTTTAAAAAATCCAGATAAAAATTTTGTACACTGTAATGAAACTTGGATTAAAAATAAAAAAATCCTTCCTCAAAAAAAGCATCATAAAAAACAAGGAGGAAGAGTTTTCATTCCCTCTACCCGACTTTGTTGCATGAGTCCTTCTGCAACTCTTATGAAAAGATCTCTTTTTAAAGAGCTGGGTTTGTTTAGAGAAGATTTTCCTGTTTGTGAAGATTATGAACTCTGGCTAAGAGTAAGTTCTCGTTATGAAGTTGGTTTTTTAGAAGAAACTTTAATTGTAAAATATGGAGGACACGAAGGGCAGCTCTCTGAGCAATATCGAGCCATGGATTATTGGAGAGTCAAAGCCTTAAAACCTTTTTTAGAAGATCCTCATTTATCTTTTGAAGAAACACAGCAAGTTCAAAAAACTTTGATTAAAAAATGCCAGATTCTTTTAAAAGGCTATGAAAAGCATAAAAACTTCACTCATCAAAAAGAAATTAATGATCTTTTAAAACAAGTCGTAGATAAAAGTTTAACAGAACTCGGACATAGGTCTTAATTTCTAATATTTCTAGTTAAAACCTTCAGTTCTTTTTTTGATTTTGACGATAATTAAATACGACAAAGAAAAGGATGTCATGAGAAGTATTTTTTACCTTGTTTTTTTATTAAGTTCATTTGCTTTTGGTTTAGATGATCGTAATCCTTTAGTAACACCTAATAAAAATTTTAAAATCATAGAGGGCTCTTCCTCTCTGACACCTATAGGTGGACCTTCATCTCCTGAAGAAGCTGAAAAGCAAAAAAATGCCCAATCTTCTAAAAAAGCTCTTCGATATATTGAAAATGTTTATCGTTATTTTGTTTTGTATCCTGATGTTTTAGCCATCACTAAAAAATACTGTGATCAAGATTTAAAAATGATCTCAAAAAAAATGATTAGAGAAACCAATGGAGCATCTTTACAAGCTTCTAGTTTAAATTTAGCAAATAGACTTTTAACATGTAGTACAAGTGGTGATAAAAGTATTAATTTTTATTTTATTCCTTTAAGAAATCAGCTCCATCAAGAGATAGAAAAAGAAACAGAACGAGAAAAAACTTTAAAGGAAATGATTCTTCGATCTGATTCTTATGATGCTAGAAACCAATTAAGTGTCACTCAAAAAAAATTAAAAAAATTAAAATCTATTCAAAAATGTGACAAAGGCTTTAAAGATGTTCAAAAATATAAAATGACAGGCTTAAATTACGACGACGAAAATAAAAGAAATGATTTTTACTTTTCTCTTTTTAAAAAAGTTATTAAAATCGAAAAATCTTCTCATTGCCGACAACTTAAAAAAATGTTTCAAAAAAAATAATATTATTTTTTTAAAATCCTTTATTTTTTAATCCATTATGACGATATAAATCTTAGATGAGATTTGTACATACTTTAATAATCTGCCTTTTACTGAGCCTGCATTTAAAGGTTTTAAGTAGCGAAGAGACTTCGCCCACTCAAAAATCGGAAAAACAAAAAGTAGAAGAACAGCTGAAAAATAAACTCAATGCCATGGGTTTAAATGATGAAAAAATATCTGAATATGAAGGTTTAATCCAAAGAGCGAGCAAAGTTCTCACTGAGGAAGATTTAGAAATTGTTGAAAAACATTGTGGTCAAGACATCCGTCAATCCCTTAAAACACAATTAAAAGGTAAAAATTTAAATAGAGAAAATATCAACCTTCAAGATGTAGAAACAATAGAAAAATACATAGATACTAAATCTATTGTTTATAGTTGTTTTAAAAAAGTGAATAAAGAAGTTGGTATTATAAGAAAATTCCTTAAATCTTTCTTTATTAAATCTCCGCCTTTATCTTAAAAAGACGAAAGCTTATAGGTTTTTTTGTAAATTTCTAGAGTTATTAAAATATTCAAAAATCTTTTCATTAAATTTTCCAAAAGTAACTATTTCACTTCTAGGAATAATAATTCCATCCTCAATTGAAGATTCTTCTTCTATTGGGTATTTCATTCCCCATTGAACTTCTCCTGTATCTTTAGATCTAAATCCACTTTCTATAGGTATAATAGAAATTATTTGAGATTCATGTCTTGATTTTGGATTACTTGGATGTTTGCATAAAATACCTGTATAAACTTTACCGTTTTTAAGACTTAATATAACGGTTTTAATTTTCAATTTTAAACAACTTAAAATAAAATCATCATAAACTTTGGGTAATATCCATTTTGAAAAAAATAATAAATAATAAGTAGATATTGATGCTAATCCAAAAGAAAAAAATGAAGAAAAAACAGCCAGTAAGAAAACTTTCATTTTACTACTTATGGATATCGAAAAATGCTCAATTACATAAGAAAATAAAATATCAAATGGAAGCCAAGTTATTGATGCTACAGCAACTAAAGCAAAAATATAAGACCATCCAGATAAGCTTATGACCTCGCTGTTTCTCCTTTTATTGTAATGATAAATAAAAATAACGCCTGGAATAACCCAGAGAAGTTTTTCTAATTCTAAAATCATAATATATTATTTTTTCTGATTTTTACGATAGGAGTCAAAAACATCGCGAACTTTTTTAATCTCTTTTTGAACTTCTTCATCTGCTAAAATTTCTTTCACTGTTGGCCAAGGCTCTGAGACTGTTCCCTTCCCTTCAAAGAACCATTCTTTAAAAGTAGGTCTTTTATTTTTTTTTGAACTGTTAGACATGAATAATCTCCTTTCTTATATTAGTGCCCAAACATTCTAAGGGTGAGGGGAACTCAGCTTTAAGCCCTATCTGCATTATATCAAGGCCTTTTAAATAAGCAACCTCTCTCCTTAAAATAAATTACTTCTTATTTTTATAATGCGTATATGAAATATATTTTTCAATACTAAGATATTAATCATCTTTTTTTGAACTATATAATCGCTTTTTATAAAAATATCATTTTTAATGTTTTGCAATTTATCTGTAAGGAAAATAGATTTTAAAAAAGTTTTTTTTTAAATAAAATTCAAAATACGACACTTAGATTCATAATCTGAAAATATTTATCTAATTACTTATAAA
>JBPCUO010000005.1:0-25238 GCA_051011135.1 Bdellovibrionales bacterium | reverse complement strand
GCTTTTTTATCGAGACTTTGCGAGCCTTTTTTATCTGCTGTGACAACAGTTGGAGAATCTCATTTAGAAGGTCTTGGCTCTGTCGAGCAAGTCGCAGAAGAAAAAAAACAAATCTACATGACAAACCCTCCACCTGTTTGTGTGTTAAATCGAGATAATTTTTATACAGAAAATATGCTGCAAGAATTATCTGCTTTATCTCGTAAAATTATTAGTTTTTCTAAAGAGAAAAAAGAAGTTGATGTGCATTTGAATTTTGTAAAAGAAACTCCCGAGTTATCCATAGTTGAAGGGTTGCTTCAAGGAGTTTCCTCCAAAAGCGAGGTGGCTTTTTCGGGAGAGCATAATTTAGAAAATCTTATGTGCGCTTGTAGCATAGCTCTTGGTGCAGGAATGAAGCCTCAACATATTTGGGATCAAATGTCTCAATGCCAGCTTCCTGAAGGACGCCAAAAATGGTTTCCTATGAACAACCAAAAATCATGTATACTTTTTGATTCTTATAATTCAAATCCTATGAGCATGCGAGCTTTTTTAAGAACTTGTGAACGAGCTCCTTTTTCTAAAAAAGTTTTTGTTTTAGGAGATATGCAGGAACTGGGAGTTCACTCTGAAAAATACCATAAGGAGATAGCGTCACATCCTGTTTTATTAAAAGCTTTTATGGTGTGTTTTATAGGGGACTATGGAAGTATTTTTGAAAAAACTTTGAGAGATAAAGGTTTTCAAGGAGAGTTTTTAAAAATGAGCCATTATGATAAAAAATCTCTTTTATTTCTTCAGGATCTTTTAAATAATCCTTGTTTACTAGGTATAAAAGCTTCTAGAAGTTTGGCTTTAGAGCGACTCTTTTTTGATCTTACAAAAACAAAAACTCTTTAATAAGTTAGGGTTGACATCTTTAGTAAATAGGTTATCTTCTATGGTTTCTTATGATTTATACATGGTTTTTTAATCTCTCTTCTGATTTTCCTATTTTTAATGTTTTTCAATATATTACATTTCGTTCTTTTCTGGCTTTTTTTACAGCTTTTTTTGTCTGCTGGTTTCTGGGAGGTTTTTTTATTTCTAGGGCTACAAAAGATGCTCGATTAGGTGAAAATATTAATACAGATGGCCCTTCTTCTCATCAAAGAAAAAAAGGCACTCCTACTATGGGGGGAAGCTTTATGCTTTTTGGGCTCCTCTCAGTTTGTATTTTATGGGTTAATTTTTTAAATCCTTTAGTTTTAGCAACAATCGCTATTGTCTATGGTTTTGCTTTATTAGGCTTATGGGATGATATTTTAAAATTGAAAAAGAAAAATTTTAGAGGAATCCCAGCACGATGGAGATTTTTTGTAGAGATAGGATTTTCTTTTTTAGTATTATATCTATTAGGTCATCATAATATTATAACAACAGAACTTCATTTTCCGTTTTTTAAAGATTTCACCTTCGATTTAGGAATATTTTATTTTCTATTTGGAGCTTTTGTTATTACAGGTTGTGCAAATGCAGTTAATTTAACAGATGGACTAGATGGTTTAGCTGTTTTTCCTGTTGTTGTTTGCGCGGCAGCTCTTTCTGTTTTTACTTATTCCACAGGGCATTTTGAAATTGCTCATTATTTAAACCTGCCTTACATTTATGGCTCAGGAGAGCTCACTGTTTTAGGATCTGCAGTTGTTGCTTGTGGCCTAGGATTCTTGTGGTATAATTCTTATCCAGCACAAGTGTTTATGGGAGATGTTGGTGCTTTAGGTTTAGGTAGTTTTTTAGGGATTTTAGCTGTTCTTACAAAAAATGAATTACTTCTGGTTATCCTTGGAGGTTTATTTGTTGTTGAGGCTTTATCAGTTATTTTTCAAGTTTTATCTTATCAATTAACAGGAAAGAGAATTTTTAAAATGGCACCTATACATCATCATTTTGAATTAAAAGGTGTTTCTGAATCTAAAATTATTATTCGTTTTTGGATTATTTCTATTTTATTGGCAGTGATTAGTTTTGCAACTTTAAAAGTTCGTTAAGGGCGTTATGTTAAAAGAATTAAGTGAGATTAAAGGTAAAAAAATAGCAGTTATTGGAGCTGGTCGCACAGGTATCTCTTTAGCTAAATTTTTAACTCGTTATGGAGCTGAAGTTTTAATCAGTGATCATAAGTCAGAGGCTGAGCTCGTGAATTCCTTAGAAGAAATAGAAAATCTTCCTTTAAAAATTGAATTAGAAGGTAATAACCCAAACACTTTATCTAAACAAGATTATGTTATTTTAAGCCCTGGAGTATCTCCTCATTTAAATTTATTTGAACATTTAAAAAAATGTGGTGTTAAAATTACAGGAGAATTTGAATTTGTATCTCAATTTATTAAAGAGCCTATGGTTGTTGTTACGGGGACCAATGGAAAAACCACAGTTGTTACACTAGCGGAACTTTTTTTGAAAAAATCAGGTGTGAATGTTTGGTGTGGAGGCAATTATAAACAACCTGTCAGTGAGTATTTATGCTCTGGAGAAAAAGCAGATGTTTTACTGATAGAAGCTTCTAGTTTTATGTTAGAGCATGTTGAGAACATGGTTCCTAATCATATTGTTTTTACTAATTTAGCTCAAAATCATTTGGATCGATACAATGGCTCTATGGAAACTTATATCAATGCTAAAAAAAGAATCTTTAAAAATATTGATCGTAAAGTGACTAGCATTTTAAATGCAGATAATAATGTTATCTTAAATGAATTGGCTCGAGATCCTTCTGTGCAAAGAGGTCGTATTTTTTATTTTTCTCGCAAAAAAAGTTTTAAACCACAAATTATGAATATCGGTGGAGCTGTTATGATTGACGGAGAGATTTGCGTGAGAACTTCTCCGGAAGTGGAATTCTATAATTTAAAAAATGTTCAAATTAAAGGTCCTCATTCTTATGAAAATATTATGGCGGCTATTTTAATTGCAAAAGAATATGGAGGAACTTGGCAACATATTCAAAGAGGCATTGATGAATACAAAGGAAGAACTCATCGTTTAGAGTATGTTCGAAAAGTAGGGGGAGTTTCTTTTTACAATGATTCCAAAGCGACCAATGTTCATGCTGTGAGTCGCGCTCTAGAAGCTTTTGATGACAATGTTATTTTAATTATGGGTGGTAAAGATGTTGGTTTAAATTATAAATCTTTGTCAGAAAATATTCGTAGAAAAGTTAAAACCTTAATACTTGTGGGAGAAGCAAAAGAAATCATTAATCGTCATATTGGAGATGATACAGAAACTTTTTTAATAGGAACTTTTGATGAAGCTGTTTTTATTGCTTATCACAAATCTCGTATTAATGATGTTGTTCTTCTTTCTCCCGGTTGCCCTAGTTTTGATTCTTTTGACTCTTATGTCGAAAGAGGTAACCACTTTAAGTATTTAATCAATCAATTCAAATAAAATTTATTTTTCAAAAACAAGAAAAGAAAAGGGAACAGGCTCTTTTCTATCGATACGACTGACTTCTTTAAAAACATTAGGGATCTCAGGATAAAAAGAATCACCTTCATAATTTTTATAAATTCTTGTGATATAAAGTCGATTCATAAAAGAGATCGTTTGTTTAAAAATTTCACCACCTCCTGTTATAAAAATTTCTGATCCATATTTTTCAATGATCATGCTTTTTTTACAATATTCAATGGCTGCTTCAATAGATTCGTAAACGACAGTATCTGGAGCTTGAAAAGATTTATTTCTAGTCACTACAACATTTAAACGATGAGGGAGAGCTTTTCCTAAGGATTCAAAAGTTTTTCGTCCCATGATAATAGATTTTCCTAAAGTTGTGTTTTTAAAATATTTCAAATCTTCAGGAATATGCCAGGGAAGTTTATTTTTGATTCCTATGACTTGATTTTGAGAAGCAGCAACCATGTGTGACAAAATGATATTTGGATTATTCATACAGCAACAATTCCTTTGATAGCTTCGTGGTGTTTGTAATTGACAAGTTCGAAATTAGAATAATCATAATCAAAGATACTTTTTTCAGGTTTAATCTTCATTGTAGGAAGGGGATAAGGCCGCCTAGAGAGTTGAAGTTTTACTTGTTCAAAATGATTATGATAAATATGAAGATCTCCAAAAGTATGAACAAAATCTCCCGGCTTTAAATCACAAACTTGACAGACCATAAGAGTGAGCAGCGAGTAACTTGCGATATTAAAAGGAACTCCTAAAAAAGCATCTGCACTTCTTTGATAGAGTTGGCAACTAAGACGACCCTTATCGACATAAAATTGAAAAAAAGCATGACAAGGAGGTAGAGCCATTTGATCAAGTTCTCCAGGGTTAAAAGCAACCACAAGATGTCTGCGAGAGTAAGGACTTGATTTTATAGATTCAATAACGCGAGATAATTGATCGATAGATTGTCCCGTAGGGGTTTTCCAATCTCTCCATTGAGCTCCATAGACACGGCCTAAATCTCCATGCTCATCAGCCCATTCATTCCAGATACGAATATTATGATCTTGTAGATATTTTATATTAGTATCTCCTTTTATAAACCAAAGAAGCTCATAGATAATAGATTTGAGATGTACTTTTTTTGTAGTGACTATAGGAAAACCTTTTTGAAGATCAAATCTCATTTGATAGCCAAATAAAGAGCGAACTCCTGTTTGGGTTCGGTCTTCACGATCTGAGCCCGCTTCCATGATTTTTTTAAGACAAGATAAATAGTGTTGCATTATAAAAAAGATATAATTTACTAACTGAGAGTTCAATTTTTATCCTTTTGAAATTTTAGACATTGCGTTATTTTGTTCTTCTCTTTCTTAAAGTTTTTAGATTGGATTAAAGTTGAACAGTGAATAAAGAGTTAAAACAAATTATATTTTTTGATGGAAAATGTAATTTATGTGATCGATTTGTTAATTTTGTATTTAAAAAAGATACTTCTCGACAATTTTTTTATGCTCCACTGCAAGGTTCAACGGCTCAAAATTTACTCCATCAAGATTTTAAAGATTTAAAGACGATTATTTTTTTAAAAGAGGGAAAAATTTTGAAAGGATCTCAAGCTTTAGCAGAAATTATGATTTTGATTTATCCTAAATGGATTACTGTTTTAAAAATTTTACCTTATAGTTTTTATAATATTTTTTATTATTGGTTGGCTAAAAGAAGGCGCCTTTTTTTTGGTGAGAAAAAAGGGATTTTCCTGCCTTCAGAAGATCAAAAGAAATATTTTTTATCTTGATGTAAGGATTTTTTATGAAAGTTTTGGTTGTTGGTAGTGGTTGCAGAGAACATGCTTTAGTAAGAGTTCTTCAAGAAGATTCTAAAGTGACTCAAGTTTATGTTTTACCAGAGCGAATCAGTTTGAAAGATGTCAAAAACATCCCGGCTTCTTTTTTAGGAGATGTTGATGCTTTAGCAAATCATCTTTTAGAAGAAAAAATAGATCTTGTTATTATTGGCCCTGAGCAACCTCTTGTGGATTCTTGGGCAGATATCTTAAGAGAAAAAGGACTAAAAGTTTTTGGCCCATCAGGATCGGCTGCTCAATTAGAGGGAAGTAAAATTTTTGCAAAACAATTTATGAAACAATACAAAATACCTACAGCGTCCTATCAAGTGGTGTCTAGTGTTGCTGAAGTCTTAAGAGAATCAGAGAATTTCTTTCCACCTTATGTTTTAAAAGCGGATGGTCTGGCCGGAGGTAAGGGAGTTTTTTTATGTTCTAATATTCAAGAACTTGAAGAAAAGGCTCAAGATTTATTTGAGAAAAAAATATTTGGTGTCGCTGGAGAACGAGCTCTTTTAGAAGATTTTCAATCAGGAGAAGAAATTTCTATTTTTGTTCTTACCAATGGAGAAGATTATGAAATTCTTCCTGTGGCAAAAGATTATAAAAGACTTTATGAAGATCAAAAAGGGCCTAACACAGGAGGAATGGGAGCCATTGCCCCTGTTTTTATTTCTAAAAGTTTAAAAACCCTTGTTGAAACTTCAATTATTCAACCGACTTTACGAGGTTTAAAAGATAGAGGCGCCTCTTATCAAGGAATTTTGTATCTTGGATTAATGGTCCATAAAGGGATTCCTAAAATTTTAGAATATAATATTAGATTTGGAGATCCAGAGGCTCAAGTTTTACTTCCTTTATTAGAGGGCTCTTGGCTGGATGTCTTTTATAAAATATCTTCAGGTCAAAAAACGCGGCTTCAATGGAAAAACCAGTATGCAACTTGTGTTGTTTTAGCCTCCCAAGGATACCCAGATCGTCCTGTAAAAGGGGCTGTTATTGAAGGATTAATTTACTACCAAACCCCTTCTACTTATTTTCTTCATGGAGGGATTCATAAAAAAGATGAAGATAAAAAATGGCAAGTTCAAGGAGGAAGAGTTTTAAATGTGATTTCTATAGCAGATAGCAAGGAAGAATCCATAAAAAAAGCTTATGAACATGTAAAAACTATTTCTTGGAAAGGCTTGCAGTATCGTAAAGATATTGGAAATTAATGTAAGTCGTTTAAAATATAATGTTCAGGATCCACAGATTGTCCAAAAATACGAACTTCATAATGAAGATGAGGTCCTGTGCTTTTTCCTGTATTTCCAACAGAGGCAACTTCTTCGCCTCGATTGACGGTATCGCCTATTTTCACTTTTATCGTGGAAAGATGAGCATAGTAAGTTTTTAGATTATAACCATGATCAATAATTAATAAATTTCCATAACCTGATTCATCGTAGCCGACATAAACAACTTTTCCATCCGCTGTTGAAATAACAGGTTCTCCTCGTGCTGTTGCGATATCTAAACCTTTATGAAATTGAGGTTGATGATCCACAAAAACAGTTTCATTTCTATAGCCATAAGTGGAAGAGACCCATCCTCTAGCGGGTAGAATACTTGGAGTATTATTCATAAATTCTTGTTTTTCTAATAAATCACTATAGATTTGCCAAAAATCTTGTTTCACCAATTGATTGGTTTCTTTGAGTTTTTCAATTCGAATTTCAATATTATTATTTTTACTATCTGTCAGCATAGGAGGTTTATCTTTAATGTGATCTTCATGAGATAGGTTTCGAGCAGGTTGGGATAAGTTTAAAATTTGAGAATCTAAAGATACCTTTCCATACCCTGTATGGCTGGAATTTTTATGTTTTGGAGAAAAGGTAGTGATGAGTTTTAATTTTCGAGATAAATCTGTCATTTGTTGAACTTTAGTTTCTAATTCTTTAAAACTTTTTTCTACTCCAACGAGCTTTTTTTCTAATTTTTGATTTTCTGTTTTGAGAGATGTTAATTTCCACTGATCAACATTCATTTGAAAGTAATCGGTAAGGAAAACAAGCAAAGAAATAACTAAAAAACTAGAGATGAAGATACCCATATAGATATCTTTTTGAGAGATAGAGACTCTCTTAAGAGAAGATGCTGTATTGCTTACAAACATTAAAGTATATTTTTTTTGTTTTTTCATAATTCTCCAATAACTTTTCAAGGAATAATCACAATAACAGAGATATTGTCATTTCCTCCTGCTTCCAAGGATTGATCTATTAATCGATCAACCAATACATCCGGAGAGTAGGAATGACTTAAATGAGAAATTTTTTCATCATCCATCATTTCCACTAAACCGTCCGAGCATAATATAAACAAATCATTATCTTGTAAATCTTTTTGAAAAATATCCACTTCTACATTTGGGGTAAAGCCAATACTTCGTGTGATAATATTTGTATCGACCAGAAGAGAAGCCTTTTTTTCATCAATTAAACCTTTTTTGATTTGATTATTGAGTATGGAGTGGTCTTCTGTGATACGCCATAGCTGAAGATCTCTCGATAAATACGCTCTGGAATCTCCTACATTTGCAAAGAAAATCTTGTTTTTCCAAACTAAAGCGGCAACAAGAGTTGTTCCCATCCCTTCCGTTTCGATCGTTTCTTGGCTTTTTTCATAGACTTGAGTGTTCGCTTCTTGAAAAGCTTGTGAAAGGATGGTTTCAGGTTGTGCATTTTTATCTTCTAAAGATTCTTTGATAACTTTTTGGAGTTGCTCAATTGCCAATTTAGAAGCAATCGCCCCACCTTTATGACCGCCCATTCCATCAGCGACGGCATAGAGATCTAATTCTTTATCAATAATAATAGAATCTTGATTTTCTCTTCGTTTGAGCCCTATATGTGTTTTTCCAAAAGATACTGTTTTGCGCATAGCTGATAAGAATAAAATATTTTAAAAAACTTTTTATTTCAATATTTTTTTGATTTTCGTAAAAATTTTAAGAAGCTTGTTTCAAGGCGACAGTGAGACCTTCTTTTGTAGGCAGGAGGGTGCTGATCCAAAAAGGAGATTCTGCTAATTCTTTGTTGAATTTACGCATGACTTCTATAGTCTTTGGAGAAATTTGCCTTTCTTGTTCGCCATAAACAGAGCCAAATAAAAAGGTATTATCTGCTACAAGCATGCCATGATCTCTAAGATTTCGCCAAGCCCATTTCAGATAATTTCCATAATTTTCCTTATCAGCATCAATAAAAACCATATCAAAAGGGCCTTCTTTTTCTAAAGAGGGAAGAGTTTCTAAACAATTTCCAGTCACCCATTTTATTTTTTTATATTCAGGATAGTTTTGCAGGATTTTTTGAGAAGTTTCATGCCTTTCTTTAGAAATATCACAGGTGAAGACAGGTCCTTTTTTTGCAGCTCTGGCGAGATAAATCGTCGAATAACAATAAAGGGATCCTATTTCTACAATTTTACTTGCCCCTATAGATTTGGCTAAAAAATAAAGCAATCCCCCTTCATGAGAGCTGATTTGCATACGAAGGACCTCTTTTTTTTCTGAAATCTCCTTGATTTTTTTGAGAAGCTCATCTTCAGATCCAAAAATTTGATCTAAATAAAGAAGTTGTTTTGTTTTTGTTGTTCTTGGCAAAATGATAACCTGTGTTTTTCTATTTTAATAAAAAAAAAGTATTCTTTCAATCTTATTTGTTAATGATTTTTTGAAATTGAGATAAAAGGTTGTCAAAATCTTTAGGAATGATTAGTTTATTATCAGAATGTCATCTCTTATACAGGTTAAAAATTTAAAGGTTGAATTCAGAACAAAGGAACTTTTAGTTCAGGCTGTTCGAGGAGTTTCTTTAGATATTAAAGCGGGAGAGACGATCGGTTTAGTCGGAGAATCGGGGTCTGGGAAAAGTGTTACCGCTTTGAGTTTAATGCAGCTGATATCCACGCCTCCCGGCCGGATTACAGGTGGGCAGATTTTACTGGAAGGTAAGGATCTTTTAAAATATTCGGAATCAGAGATTCGAAAGATTCGAGGAAATCGTATTTCTATGATTTTTCAAGAACCTATGACAAGTCTTAACCCTGTTTTTACAGTGGGTTATCAAATTGCAGAGGCTTTGATACTTCATCAAAATATGAATAAAAAAGAAGCTCGAGAAAAAACAATTCATCTTTTAGATCAAGTAGGTATTGCGAGACCCTCAGACAGAGTCGATTCCTATCCTCATGAAATGAGCGGAGGTCAAAGGCAAAGAGTGATGATTGCTATGGCCATTGGTTGTCAACCCGATCTCTTAATTGCTGATGAGCCAACAACATCTTTAGATGTTACGATACAAAAACAAATTTTAGAGCTTTTGCAGGGATTACAAGATCAATTAAAAATGAGCATGCTTTTTATTTCTCATGATTTGGGAATTGTTTCTCAAATTACAAAAAAAGTTTCTGTCATGTACAAAGGGGAAATTGTTGAAGAAGGAAAAACCTCTGAAATATTTAAAAATCCTCAACATCCTTACACAAAAGGTTTGGTGGCTTGTCGGCCGACTTTAGATGTTAAGACAGCACGACTTCCTATGATTAGTGACTTTATAGAAGGAAAAGATTTTTCAAAACTTCCTTTAAAAGAAATTAAAAAGACAAAAGGAAAAACTCTCTTAGAGATTAAAGAATTAAAAAAACATTTTCCTTTAGAGAAATCCTTTTTTGGAAAAGTGAAATCTTGGGTCAAGGCTGTTGATGGTGTGTCTTTTAAGGTTGAAAAAGGAAGTACTTTAGGTCTCGTGGGAGAATCAGGTTGTGGTAAAACAACTTTAGGGAGAACCATTCTTCGTTTGGTAGAGCCTTCTAATGGTTCTGTGCTTTATGATAATATTGATGTGACTCAACTCAATAAGAAACAATTAAAAGAAATGAGAAAAAAAGTTCAAATTATTTTTCAAGATCCTTATGCTTCTTTAAATCCTAGAATGACAATTGGTTCTTCTATTATGGAGCCTATGATTATACATGGTTTATACTCTGGTAAAAAAGAGCGTATTCAAAAAGTGGAAGAGTTGATGAAGAGAGTGGGGCTTGATAAAAACATGAGGAATCGTTATCCGCATGAGTTTTCAGGAGGTCAAAGGCAGAGAATTTGTATTGCTAGAACTCTCGCTGTTCAACCTGAGTTTATTATTTGTGATGAATCTGTTTCTTCTTTAGATGTTTCTATACAGGCTCAAATTTTAAACCTCTTAAAAGATCTGCAAGATCAATTGAATTTGACTTATATTTTTATTTCTCATGATTTAACAGTTGTGAAATTTATATCTGATCGTGTTGCTGTTATGAAAGAAGGCCAAATTTTAGAAATGAACGATGCAGAATCTATTTATCAATCTCCTCAGCATCCTTATACAAAAAAACTTATAGATGCTATACCTTCTTCTATTCCAAAACATCTGCAATAGATTTTTTAAACTGTCAAAATAGGGAAATTTAAGTATTTTTTTGTCAAAATTAAATAATTCCATAAATTTAAGATGCTATTTTTTTCATTTTTATTTGCTTTTATTGAAATAGTTTTAAAAACAACATATATCTATTTTTCAATAAAAAGGAGTTTCAATGAGGTTATTTTTAGTATTTTTTGTGTGTTTTCTTTCCGGCTGTCAGCGCTTTAATAACCTAGATCTTGTCGATTCCTTTTTTTCATCTTTTATCAAAAAAGATCTAGCTCAAGCATCTTTAGAAAAAGAATTTATTAATGAAACTTATCTGCTTTTACACGATTCTCAAGAAAAGATTAAACTGGAAGAATTTAATAGATCGAGATCTGGCTTAAGTCTTTTAGATAAGATTTTTCTGCCAAAAGCTTCAGATCTTACAGAGGAAAGCTTAGAGGATGGAAAAGATATTGATTTTCAAAAAGTTGATCCTGAAAAATTTTTTAAAGTTAAAATTTCTTCGATATGTAATTCTTTAACTTCTGATTATAAAGCTGTTGAGGTTTATTATAGTTTTAAAAATAAATATGAATATTCCTTTTTAAATATTATACCTAAAGAAGTATTATTAAGTTCTGAAGAAAAAGCTTTTTCTTGTTCTTTTATATTTGCTGTTAGAAAAGATGATCGATTAGATCATTATATGGTGACTCAACAATCTATTTTTTCTTCTCCAGAAGAAATAGGTTTAGTATTAAAAAATACAGCAACAGATAAGTTAAATAATTATTCCTTAATAGGAAGCGTTGAAGAGGCTTATATTTCTATTGTTAAAAAAGATACTCAACTCTCTGATGATTATCTTTTTATTTGTAATGGCTTTATAGAAAAAGGAATTCCTTTAGAAGGAAAAGATTTTGAAAATTCTTTTTTCTTTCATAAAATTTCTGAAAAGAATCTTCCTAAAGGGATTCAAAATTGTCGTATCGTCTCTGAAACAGCTCAATTTGCATATGGAATGACACAATTATTTCGAGTGGATTTTGATCAAATTTATTCTACAAAGAAAGTTTTAGATCTGAGCACTGTCAATTATGAAGTTATTCGAGAGGGAAATCCATTTTTAACACTGACTCGACAAGGATTTGGTTACAAGCATGACATTCGAAAATATGAAACGGCTTATCCGTTTAGTGTAGTAAGATTTACAGGTCTTCCTAAGGATTTTTCTTCTGATAATTATAAAGAAGTTCAAGTTAAAGTTGATAGTCGTTGCTCTAGTGATCTTGCTAAAAATGTGATTGAAAATAATTATCAATTTATGTTAACTGAGGAATTTTCTCTTATGAGTGTAACTCCAGCATGGTTTTTTCAACTTCATTATGAAGAAAAGGAAAGGCAATATCATTTAAAACATGCTAGCGCTATAAAAAATCATTATACGGATCTTAAAAATAAACTTTCTAATAAAAAAAATATTGATTGTGTGTATGGAATTTCCTTAGAATCTTATAACTTTAAAGGCAAGAAAAAATCTCTTAATTTTCCTAAAACAAATCATTTTATAAAATGGAGTTCAGGAAGTTATGGAGTGAATTTAAGCAGCCATGTGAGTCAAGAAAGTGTTTTTATAAAAGACCTTAAACCCCAAACCCATACCTTTAAATTCAATAGCGCAAGAGCTCATTTATCTTTAGAGAGAATTTTTAAAGAAGAAGGGGGTTATTTTAATCTTGTTTTTTTAAATCAATTATCTTATCGCAATTCTTCCAATCTTTATCCAGATAAAATGACTTTAAGATGTGATAGTGAAAAAAATGAATTAGGACAGGATTTTAAATTGGATTTTTTCTCTTTAGATCGTTTAGGATCTTCTATTCCTCTATCTCTTATTTTTTCTCATCCTTCTATTATAGATTATATTAATGAAAGCATAGCTGTAAAATGTAGACTTCTTTTTTATAAGGATACAGTTTTAAAATATTTTTCTTCAGAAATTACAGTTTTCTCTTAAGACTTCCTCTTTTTGAAACAAACTATAATAGATAGGTTGATTTTTATTAAAAAAGATAAGTTCAAATTGAGATAAATTTTTTAAAAAATCAGGATCCTCCGGATGGGTTTCGTATAAATTTTCAGAATATTTAATCATGTTGTAACCCCCTTTTTTAATGGCTTCTACCGATTCAAAAAAATAGGATTTATCATCTGTTTTTAGCTCTAAAAAAGCACGATCTTGTTGCGCTTGATACAGTTTTTCAACAAAGGAATCATCAATCAATCTATGTTTTTTATGTTTGTTTTTAGGCCAAGGATCTGGAAAGTGAATATAAATATTATTCAATTCTTTTTTTGTAAATAATTTTTCTAAAAATTTTGCATTATAACGAATGACTTTTCCGTTTTGATAATTGGAATTTCTAATTTTTGTAATGGTTTGTATTAAAGGTTTGTATTTAAGCTCTATAGCTAAAAAACATTCTTTAGGGTATTTGCTGCAAAGTTGAGCGAAGTGGGTTCCTGTTCCTGGTCCGATTTCTAAATGAAGTAAATTTTTTTTAAAAGTTTGAAAAAATATTTCTTTCCATTTTCCCTTATGAGAGAGAGCGGATTCTTCATCAAAAGCCCATCCTTTAAAATCATATAATAAGCTTTTAATATATTTATTAGGGTGTTTTATAGAATGAGTTTGAGAAAGTCTTAATGAGGAAGGCATTCAAAAATACTTCTTTCAAATTTTCAAAATTTTGTCAAGTTTTTCTGTTAATAAAGATAAAATAACAAAAGATGACATCTTTTTTTATTTATGTTAATTATTTATTAATATAAAAAAAGATAAAATTGTTTTTTAAGTTATGCAGGAGATGCAAAAAAAATTTATGAGATATCTATTAGTTCTTTTTAGTTTCTTTTTTTCCTTTTCTATTTATGGAGCGGCTTTTCAAGGAAAAAAAATACTTGTTTCAGGCCCCTCTCCTTATCTACCAGGTATTGTTAAAAATATTTATAATCAAGGTGGAAATATTGTAGATGCAGCTGTAGCAAGTGCTTTGAGTTTAAGCGTGACTCATCCTTATTTTGTTTCTTTAGCTTGTGGAGGTTTTGCTCTTATTAAATACAATTCCAATTTAAAAGTTTTAGACTTTAGAGAAGTGGCACCTCACCAAATGAAAGAAAATTTTTATATGAAAAGTGGACTTTCTTCTCAAAAAGGAGGGTCTGCTGTAGGGGTTCCGGGGTTTTTAAAAGGACTATCAGATCTTCATCAAAAACACGGAAAGTTATCTTGGTCTCGTTTAGTTGAGCCCTCTTTGAAATTAGCAAAAAAAGGTTTTCCTGTTTCTGGAGATTGGGTGAAAGCAACTTCTCAAAATAGAAAAAATTTTAATTTTTCTGGTCAAAAAGTTTTTTTTAAAAAAGGAATGCCTTATCAAGTTAATGATATTTTTAAGCAACCTAAATTAGCGAAAGCTCTTTATTTAATTCAAAAAAATAGAGATAAGGATTTTTATCAGGGCTCTTTAGGTGATGATGTTATTTCTGCAGTTCGTAGTCATAATGGAATTATGGCAAAAGAAGATCTTAAAAAATATAAAACTCGATGGCTAAAACCTCTTTCTATTTATTATCGTGGTTATAAAGTTAATAGTATGCCTCTTCCAAGTTCAGGAGGTTTAATTTTATCTCGCGCTTTAAAACTGATAGAAAAACAAAAGTTATACAGAAAACCTCTTTATAGCGTTGAGGAACTTCATTTTTTAGGAGAAATTATGGCTCGAGCTTTTTATCCTAGATATCTGATGGGAGATCCTGACTTTATATCTTTTAAACAAAAATCATGGCTTTCCGATAAAAAAATCAATGATATGAATCGAAGTTTATCTATAGATAAAGTAAAAGTTTTAAATCCTGTTAAAGAATCGGGAGAGACGACTCATATTTCTTTAATAGATCGTAAAGGTAACGCCGTTGCTATGACTTTAACTTTAAATGGTTATTACGGCTCTTCAGTAGTTACTAAAAAATATGGTATTGTTTTAAATAATCAAATGGATGATTTTACAACTTTATTTAATAAATCTAATTTCTATGGCTTAATTCAAGGTAAAGCGAATAAAGTAGAGGGAGGAAAGCGTCCTTTAAGTTCCATGACTCCTGTTATTGTAGAAAGAAATGGAAGAACAGTTATGGCTGTTGGAGGAGCGGGCGGACCTAAAATTATTACTTCTGTTCTTCAAACAATCTATCGTCATTTATCTCATGGTTTAGATATTAGTCAATCCATACAATCGCCTCGTATCCATCATCAATTTTTACCAAGAAATTTATTTGTTGAACAAAAAAGATTTAGCCCTGAAGTAATGTTTCAATTAAAACAAAAGGGTCATAAAATAAAATATAAAACTTATATGGGCCAGGTTTTTGGCGTCACTTTAAATCATAAAGGTATTTTATCTGCTGGTCATGAAAGCCGAAAAGAAGGCTACTCTGGTGGATTATAAAAAGCGCCATTGATTCATTTAAAAGATTTAAAAAAAGTATTTCCTGCTAATGTTGTAGCTGTTGAAAATATGAATCTAGATATAGATTCAGGAACTATAACTTGTCTTATAGGGCCTAGTGGTTGTGGCAAAACAACAACTTTAAAAATGATTAATAGAATTATTGAACCCAGTTTTGGAAATATAGAAATTAATAAGTTAAATATTTTTAAAACCAATCCTGTAGAGTGGAGAAAAAAGATTGGTTATGTGATACAAAAAATAGGGTTGTTTCCGCATTTAACGATTTTAGAAAATATATCAATCCTGTCTAAAGTTTTAAAAAAAGATTCTCAATGGATTAAAGAGAGAACAGATTATTTATTAAATCTTGTGGGGCTAAATCCTAAACAATATTGTCAGCGTTATCCTATGGAGTTAAGCGGAGGGCAACAACAAAGAGTTGGAATTGCAAGAGCTCTTATGGAGGATCCTCCTGTTTTATTAATGGACGAGCCTTTTGGCTCTTTAGATATTTTGAATCGCTCTTCTTTAAGAGAGGAGTTTTTGCATTTGAATCAAAAATTGAAAAAAACTATTTTATTGGTGACTCATGATCTTGATGAAGCTTTTGAAATGGGAGATCAAATTGTTTTAATGAAAAAGGGTCGCATCATTCAAAAAGGATCTAAATCTGACTTTAAAAACAAACCTAGTAGCAAGTTTGTAGAAGATTTTTTAAAATGAATCTATTTAAAAAAATTATTTTTTTATTCTCTTTTGTTTTTATGTATCAAACAGAATCAAAAACTATCACTATTGGATCTAAAATTTTTACGGAAAATGTTTTATTAGGAGAGATGTTATCTCTTCTTTTAGAAGAAAGATACCAGTATAAAGTATCCCGATTTCTTAATATAGGAGGAACTAAACTGGTTTTTGACGCTCTTCAAAGCGGAAAAATAGATGTTTATCCTGAGTACACAGGAACAGGATATATTATGATTTTAAATTTATCGGAAAAAAAGCAAGCCGATGAATCTTATCGTATTGTTAAAAAGAGTTTTTTAAAAAAATATAAAATGTTTTGGTCTCAGCCTTTAGGTTTTAATAACACTTATGCTTTAGCCGTTCGATCAAAAGATACAAGATTTAAAGATATTTATAAAATCAGTGATTTAAACGGAAGGGTTGAAAATTTTTCTTTAGGAGTAGGTCATGAATTTATGGAGAGAAAAGATGGCTATAACAATTTTTCCAAATATTATAATATGAATTTTTCTGACAAAAATATTTATTCCATGGACCCCAATTTAATATATATGTCTATCCATTCTAAAAAAATAGACATGATTATGTCTTACTCTACCGATGGAAGAATTCAAACTTATAATTTAAAGCTGCTTAAAGATGATAAAAAATACTTCCCCTCTTATCAAGCGGCTTATTTAACTCGAACTGAGGTTTTAAAAAAATTTCCAAAACTTCAATTAGCGTTTAAAGATTTAGAAAATAATATTAGTCAAAAAGAAATGATAGAGCTAAATCGTCAAGTCGATCAGTTAAAGCGTGAAGAAGTCGATGTGGTTAGAGAATTTTTAATTTCAAAAAAATTATTAGAGTATCAAGTTATAAATAAAAAAGAGAAAAGTTTATGGGGTTATTATGTATCTAAAAGAAAATATTTATGGAAGATTTTTGTTCAACATTTTGTATTAACTTTTTCTTCTTTAGGCTTGGCTTTATTTATTTCATTACCTGTAGGGATTCTTATGTCCAGAAAAGAATCTTTTGCTAAAATTATATTTCCTATTGTAAATACGCTACAAACTATTCCTAGCTTAGCTTTATTAGGTTTTTTAATTCCTTTTTTAGGAATAGGCTATCCTCCTGCTTTGTTTACTCTTTTTATTTATTCTTTATTACCTTTGGTACGAAATACTTATGAAGGATTAAAAGGAGTTGATAAAAATTTTATTGAATTTGCTACAGGTATAGGTCTTACCAAGAGACAAATTTTAAAAACTATAGAATTGCCTTTAGCCTTACCTGTTATTATTGCTGGAGTAAAAATATCTGCTGTTATCGTTGTTGGTACAGCAACATTAGCGGCTTTAGTAGGAGCGGGAGGTTTGGGTGAGCCTATTTTTAGAGGTTTAGCGACTGTTAATTCTAAACTTATTTTTTTAGGAGCTGTTCCAGCAGCGGGTTTAGCGGTCTTTTTAGATCGTTCTTTGACTTTGTTAGAAAGAAAAATTGTCTCTAAAGGATTAAGATTTAAAAGAGATAAATTTTTTAAATATTAATAAAATTTAAAAATCTTTTTTAAGGAGATAAACTTTAACTGTCTTATCTGTGACTTCTACTTGTTCTAGAGTTGCTTTCACTTTAGGATGTTTCTCTAAAAAAAGTTCAATATTATCTTCGTAATGATTTAAAACTTTATAAACTGCAAGTCGTTTTAAAAAACTGTAAATATCAAAAGGTTTCCATAGTATTTGTGGAGCATTATCATATTCGTTTTTGTTTAAGTCTGAAATATACTGATCTTCATTAATTTTATCTACATGAGTCAAATTATCTATTAAATTTTTAACACTATCTTTATCTTTTATAATAAGAATATTATCCTCTTCTTCAATCTGGTTATTATCATTTTTTTTACTAGGATTTAATATTGTAGAAGCTTGATAAAGTGGAGAGTTGATATTGGATTTAATACAAATTGTTGACCCGTCAGGTAGATGAGAAGTAGAGGAACATTCATCAAAAGAATTATAACTAGAATCGGAACATGAAAATAAAGAGATCAGCCCTAATGATAAAAGAGTATAAAGTAGCTTAAATGACATCAATTAATTATATAAAAATCACTTTATGAATCTAAGTTAATTTTTTGTTAAATAGTAATTAATTTAATATTACCCTTTTTTTTATTGAAACTAGACCAAAGATATCAGGGTATAAAGTTAAAAACTAACATTATGCAATAACTAAAAATTTAAGATAATTTTTTATAACGATTTTTCTTTTGCTTCCATTGTTTCAAAGCTTGTACCCTAAGATCTTCAACAGGATCTAATTCATCTACAATTTCTATTCCTAAAATAGTTTCAACAACATCTTCCATGGTCACTAAACCTGATAAAGTTCCATACTCATCGACCACAGTAAAGATATGTTCTTTTCTTTTAATAAATTGATCTAGGGCTGCGGTAACAGATATATTTTCAGGAACGGTATGAATAGGTTTTAAATAAGTTCCTACATCGACTTTTTTACAATCTTGGGAAAAAGCTTCTAAAATTTTATAACGATGAACCATGCCTATCACTTGATCTAAACTTTCTTCGTAAACAGGTATTCGTGCAAAACGAAGAGGTTGATATTTTTTAACAACTTCATCTACGGAGATTTTTTTATCAAAAGCTGTGATAACAGTTCTTGGAGTCATGATTTCTAAAACTTTTTTATTTTTTAATTTTAGAATATTTTTAAGAAGTTCACTTTCGTTTTTATGAATAGCTCCTTCAATAGCTCCAACTTCAGCAGCTCCTATAAGATCTTCTCGAGTCAGATTAGGGCCTTTTCCTCCTATTATTTTATTAAAGTAATGAGAAAAAACAACAAAGGGATAGCAAAGATAGATAAGCCCTTGAATCATATAAACTGTAAAAGGTAAAAAGAATCTCCAATAATTAGTTCCTAAAGTTTTAGGTATAATTTCAGAGAAAATTAAAATGGTAAAAGTTAATAGAGCAGAAAATAATGTAACATAAGTATTTCCATAAACTTTATGGACTTCAGCGCCGACTCCAGCAGCTCCTAAAGTATTAGCAATAGTGTTAATTGTGAGTATAGCAGAAAGAGGTCGACTGATTTGGTACTTTAATTTTTTTAATAAAGGAGCGTAAAAAACATTTTTTTGAGAGGCCGCTCTCACATGAGAATAGGGTACTGATAAAATAACAGATTCTAAAAGGGAGCAAAAAAAGGAAATTAAAACAGCAAAAGTGAAGTAAAAATAGAGTAGAAACATAGGAATTGTGATTTGTAGATCATTTATCTACAGCACAAATTGTTCTCCTTTTTGTAACAACAATAAGAGGGCAGAGGGTCTTGGCAGACTTGATTTGAACTGTTTTCAGAAGATTCTGAGGATAAATGGTTAGACATATTTGGTTTTTTATTTCTAACATAACTTCATAAATTTTACTAATTTTTTTAAAAAAACCTCTTTCTTCCTGGATTTTAATGATTTTTAAGATTTTTTTTAAGTCTAAATTATAAAATTTTCAAAATGAGACAATGAGCAAGATGGGTCTTGGTTATTTTCCTTTTTTTTCTAGGAAAATTTTTGAAGATTCCGTGTTTTTTTGATTTTGATACTTTCCTGTATAACCCGTTTCGGATTCTTGATCCATTTGGAATAAAAGAAGTTGGCAGACTCTTCGCCCTGCTTCTAATCGAATGGGGAGAATATTAGCATTATAAAGTTCTAAAGTGAGTTTACCTTTAAAACCCGGTCCAACAACAGAAGCATTTTGAATAAATAATCCCATTCGCCCAATAGAGCTTCTCCCCTCTATAAAGCCAGAAATATCTTTAGGAAGCGAGAGATACTCTTTAGTGCTTGCTAAGATAAAAGAATGGGGAGGGATAATAAAGTGTTTTCCAGAAATCTCTTCATGATTTGTTTTGGTGTTTAGATCCAAGATTCCATTGGTTGTCCAGTATTTTAAAATTTTAGCAGAGTTATCCAAGGTTAAGTCTATAGAACTAGGTTGAATCGCTTCTGCTGCCAAATTTTTAATTTTTAATTTTTTGGACTTTATAAGTTTTTTTATGCTGGAATCAGATAGTAACATTGCTAATTTTGCTCTTGTTTTAAAAAGTTAAAATACAAAGGTCATGATTCAAAGTCAAAAAGAAAAGTTTTGAGAGTTATAAGTTTTTTAAAATTGAAAAAACCAAAAATCTTGAGAAACAATGACTTATATGTCATTATACCTTGACACTAAACTAATATTTGGTGTTTTTTTATGGTTAAATTTTTTAAATAAGGAAGCAACTATTATGGCAAAAAAATGGGATGTTCACAAAGTTAGAAATATAGGTATTTCAGCTCATATTGACTCAGGAAAAACAACTTTAACTGAGCGGGTACTTTTTTATACAGGTCGGATACACGCTATTCATGATGTTAAAGGAAAAGATGGTGTAGGGGCAAAAATGGATTCTATGGAATTAGAAAAAGAGCGTGGAATCACAATCAAATCTGCAGCGACAAATGTTTCTTGGAAAGATATAGATATTAATATCATTGATACCCCTGGACATGTGGATTTTACGATAGAAGTTGAAAGAGCTCTGAGAGTTTTAGATGGAGCGGTTTTAGTTTTATGTGGAGTTGCAGGAGTTCAATCTCAATCGATTACAGTGGATCGTCAAATGCGTCGTTATAGCGTTCCTCGTATTGCTTTTATTAATAAATTAGATAGGGCAGGTGCGGATCCTTTTCGTGTCACTGAAATGCTTAAAGATAAATTAAGACTCAATGCGGTTTTAACACAAATTCCTATAGGTTTAGAAGATAAACACGAAGGTGTTGTGGATCTTTTCACAATGAAAGCTATTTATTTTGAAGGAAATGACGGAGAAAAACCAGTCGTTAAAGACATGCCTGAAGATTTAAAATCTCAAGCACAAGAGTATCGACAAAAAATGGTAGAAGCGATTGTAGAATTTGATGATACTTTAACAGAAAAATTTTTAAATGAAGAAGAGGTCGCCTTAGAAGATCTTTATCGTGTCGCTCGCCAAGCAACTTTAAGTTTAAAAATTACATTAGTTTTTATGGGTTCGGCTTATAAAAATAAAGGAGTGCAAGTTCTTTTAGATGGTGTGGAATCTTTTTTACCTAATCCAACAGAGGTTGAAAACACAGCTTTAGACTTAGATGATGATGAAAAAGTTATACCTATTAACCCCGTTTCAGAAAGTCCTTTAATTCTTTTGGCCTTTAAATTAGAAGATACTCGATTTGGACAATTAACTTATATGAGAATCTATCAAGGAATTATCAAAAAAGGAGATTTTATTACTAATACAAGAACTCAAAAAAAAGTGAAAGTTGCTCGTCTTGTTCATATGCATGCAGATGATCTAGAAGAGGTGAATCAAGCAGAAGCAGGAGATATTGTCGCTATCTTTGGAGTTGAATGCGCTTCTGGAGATACATTTACAGATGGAAAATTAAACTATGCAATGAGTTCTATGTTTGTTCCAGAGCCCGTGATGTCTTTAGCTATTACTCCTAAAGAACAATCCGCCGCTGGAAATTTTACAAAAGCTCTCCAAAAATTCAGAAAAGAAGATCCTACTTTTTTTATTCGTAGAGATGAAGAGTCAGGGCAAACTATTATTTCAGGAATGGGAGAACTTCATTTAAATATTTATGTAGAAAGAATGAAAAGAGAATTCAATTGTGAAGTGAGTGTTGGAAAACCTCAAGTGGCTTATAGAGAAACAATTACAAAATCCATTCCTTATGATTACACTCATAAAAAACAAACAGGTGGTGCTGGTCAATTTGCAAAAGTTGTTGGAAAATTAGAATCTCTTGGAGAAAATCCTGAAAATAATTATGAATTTGTAGATAAAATTGTTAGTGGTCGTATTCCAAAAGAGTATATTCCAGCAGTGAATAAAGGTTTTAAAGAGCAAATGACAAAAGGACCACTGATTGGATTTCCTATTGTAGGAATCAAAGCAACTCTTTCTGATGGAGCTTTTCATGATGTGGATTCAAGTGAGATGGCTTTTCGTATTTGCGCTATGGCTGCCTTTAGAGAATCTTATATGAAGGGAGGCCCTGTGGCATTAGAGCCTGTTATGAAATTAGAAGTGTCTTGCCCTGAAGAATTTCAAGGAAATGTTGTTGGTCAAATCAATCAACGGCGAGGGATTATTAAGGGAACAGAAACTCAAGAAGGTTTTACTGTTATTGAAGCAGAAGTTCCTTTAGCAGAAATGTTTGAGTACTCTACAGAATTGCGTTCTGCAACTCAAGGTAAGGGAGAATTTACAATGGAATTTGCTCGTTACGCTTCTGTTCCGAGAGATAAACAAGAAAAACTAGTTAAAGAGTATCAAGCCAAAAGAGCTGCGGAATCAAAATAAAATTCTTTATTCATGAAATGCATTTTTTATGGTTTTTTAAGTGGATAAAGCTTATTTTTCCAAGATCTTTTATTGAATATTTGACAAAGAGGAGCATTACTGAAAAATATTAAAAATTAGAGTGATCTGCTAGCTCAGTTGGTAGAGCATCTCCCTTTTAAGGAGAGGGTCCTAGGTTCGAGTCCTAGGCAGGTCACCATTTCAATGTTCCCTTCGTCTAGAGGCCTAGGACACCACCCTTTCACGGTGAAAACACGGGTTCAAATCCCGTAGGGAACGCCATTTATCCAGACAATTTTATAAAGAAATCTGCTTCATTTATCCCAGTAATTCAGTTACATTCTTCTTACTAAAAAGGAGAAAAATATGTCTTATTTCTTTAAAAATATTTTATTAAATTTTTATTTTGTACTGCGAATTTTTGTAGTATCTATTGGATTGCTTTCTGGTTCTTTTTCTTATTCTGAAACAGATTATACTCAAGAAAACATTCCTTCAGATGTTGAGGAAGTAAAAAACTTTGTTGTTCGTTTAGAATTGAAATTAACAAAGGCTCTAGCTCGTTCAGGAACAGGTTTTATTTTAGAAGATGGAGTGCTTGCGACTAATTTTCATGTTTTAAAAGGTTTATTAAGTGAAAATAATTTATTTAATAAAGAGAAATTTTCTAATAAAATAAATCCTGATTTTTTATCTCAAATAGAGATTTTTCAAGAGGATCGATTATTAGATGTTCAAATAACAAGTATTCAAGCTTTAGATTCAATTCATGATCTGGTTTTATTAAATGTCAAAGGATCTGAAATTCCTCCAGCGATAAAAAAACCTAAAAAAGAGATAGACTTAACAAAAGAGGAATTATTTTTTGTAGGTTATCCTAGTGGACAATTAAAAGCTGTAGGTCAAAATGCCCCTATAGAAATATTTGAATCGGAATATCATGTTGAAGCTTATATTTCTGTTTCTAGTTTTTTTTCTGTTAATAATAATCTGCCTGGAGCAAGTGGCAGTCCTGTTGTTAATCAAAGAGGAGAGCTAATGGGAGTATTAAATTCTGGTTCAGATTTTGAAAACAAAGGTATATTTTCTGATAGTAAGCATTTATTTTCTCTTCGAAATGCTGAGTATGGAGTCCAGTGTTCTAAAAATACATCTATCAAAGATTGTTTTCAACAAATGGAAGATTTTCGTTTAAAAGAAGCTGAAAAAGGAGATGCCTATGTTCAATTTAAATTAGGTCTCTTTTCTAAATTATTTAATGAATATAAAAAAGCAATCAAATATTTAGAGATGGCAGCTCAACAAGGAAATATAAATGCTTATCTTGTTCTTGGTAATATGTATCTTATCGGTGAAGGAGTATCTCAAGATTCAAAAAAAGCTTTTGAGTATTTTGAGCTAGCAGCTCAAGCAGAAAATCAATATGCTTATTATGCTCTTGGTAATATGTATCTTCATGGTGAAGGAGTATCTCAAGATGACAAAAAAGCACTTGAGTATTTAGAGATAGCAGCTCAAGCAGAAAATCAATATGCTTATTATGTTCTTGGTAATGCGTATCTTTATGGCGAAGCAGTACTTCAAGATTCAAAAAAAGCAATTGAGTATTTTGAGCTAGCTGCTCAACAAGAACATGCCGATTCAGTATTTGAATTAGGACAAATATACTATCGCGGCGAAGCAGTACCTCAAGATTCAAAAAAAGCAATTGAATATTTTGAGCAAGCTGCTCAACAAGGACATATCGATTCATTATTTCAATTAGGGACTATGTATCTTTATGACGAAGCAGTACCTCAAGATACCAAAAAAGCAATTGAATATTTTGAGCAAGCTGCTCAACAAGGAAGTCAAGAAGCTTATGGATTTCTTCTTATTGTGAATTGTTATTACATAGAAGAAGAATCTAAAAATAAAAAAAAACCTCCTGTTCTATCAGAAGAATTCATAGATAAATTCATCACAGAAAATATTAAGTGCATAGAAGAAGCTCATAAAGAAACTCAATAATGAGATTTAATTTAAAAAGAATATTTTTAAATTTTTATTTTGTGCTACAAATTTTTGTAGTATCCATTGGATTACTTTGCAGTTCTTTTTCTTATTCTAAAACAAATATTGCTAAAGAAAACATTCCTTCAGAGGTTGATGAAGTCAAAAACTCTGTTGTTCGTTTAGAATTGAAATTAAAAAAGGCTCCAGCTCGTTCAGGAACAGGTTTCATTTTAGAAGATGGAGTGCTTGTGACTAATTTTCATGTTTTAAAAGGTTTATTAAGTAAAAAGAAGTTATTAAATAAAGAGAAACTTTCTAATAAAATAACTCCCGATTTTTTATCTCAAATAAAGATTTTACAAGAGGGTCAATTCTTAGATGTTCAAGTCACAAGCGTTCAAGCTTTAGATTCAGTTCATGATCTGGCTTTAGTAAATATAAAAGGATCTAAAATCCCTCCAGCGATAAAAAAACCTAAAGAAGATCTAGATTTAACAAAAGAGCAGTTATTTTTAGTAGGTTATCCTCGTAAAAAATTAAAAGCTATAGGTCAAAAAGGTCCTATAGAAATATTTGAATGGGAAGATCATGCTCAAGCTCAAATGCCTATTTCTAGTTTTTTTTCTGTTAATAATCTGCCTGGAGCAAGTGGCAGTCCTATTGTTAATCAAAGAGGAGAGCTAATGGGAGTATTAAATTCTTATTCACCTCTTGAAAAAAAAATTATATTTTCTAATAACGATTCTCTATTTTCTCTTCGAAATTCTGAGTATGGAGCGCAGTGTTCTAAAAATATATCTATTAAAGATTGTTTTCAACAAATGGAAGATTTTCGTTTAAAAGAAGCTGAAAAAGGAAATGCCTATGCTC
>JBPCUO010000004.1:0-2920 GCA_051011135.1 Bdellovibrionales bacterium | reverse complement strand
AAAACAAGTAGCAAGTAAGCGATTCGATTCACGAAAATTTAATATAATCACATCATCAGTATCTTCAGTATTTTTAGTATTTTTATCATCAGATTGACAACCTGATAGCAAAAAAAATGATAGCAATAGTAATAAAATGTATTTCATAAAAAACCTCAGTTCTTTTCCTATCATTGTAAAAAGCAATCTGCAACTAAAAATATAATTATTTCTATAAAATAAAAATATTAAAAAAAGAAGTATTTTTCATAATTTTAATACAGTTTTTCTAGTTTTTTAAATCAAAACGATCTAGTTGCATTACCTTAGTCCACGCTTTTGTAAAGTCACGAATAAATTTTCGTTTACCATCATTAGCAGCATACACTTCACCAATAGCACGCAATTCCGATTGTGAGCCAAATACAAGATCAACTGGTGTTGCTGTCCATTTAACGCTTCCCGTTTTTCTATCTCGACCTTCATAAACTTTTTCAGAAACTTTCACCCACTCCGTAGACATATCATATAAATTAACAAAAAAGTCTGGAGTTAAAGCCCCCGTTCGTTTTGTAAACACACCCTCTTTTAATCCTTGTGTATTTGCATTCAAAACTCTAAGACCACCAACAAGAACTGTCATCTCTGGTATTGTAAGTCCTAATAAATTAGCACGATCAATTAAAGAAACAATAGGAGAAAAAGAACTCTCTTTGGAATAGTAATTTCTAAAACCATCTGCTTTAGGTTCCAAATAAGAAAAAGATTTAATGTCTGTATTTTTTTGAGAAGCATCTGTTCGGCCCAGTTTAAAATCTACTTTTATAGATAAGCCTGCTTTTTGAGCAGCCTTTTCAATAGCAGCAGCTCCACCTAAAACAATAACATCTGCTAAAGAAACTTTTTTATCTTTTTTAAGAGCACTGTTAAAACTTTTTTGAATCTCTTCTAATTTTCTTAAAACTTTTGATAACTCTTGAGGATTGTTAACTTCCCAATCTTTTTGAGGAGATAAACGAACACGAGCGCCGTTGGCACCTCCACGCATATCTGTTCCACGAAAACTTGCAGCAGAAGCCCAAGCTGTTTTCACAAGTTCAGAAACGCTTAATCCAGAGTTTAAAATTTTAGATTTAAGTTTTTCAACTTCAGAAGAATTGATTAATGGATATTGCGCTGTTGGAACAACATCTTGCCAATATAAAATTTCCTTTGGAGCTTCTGACCCTACATACCGAGCACGAGGACCTAAATCACGATGAGTTAGTTTAAACCAAGCTCTAGCAAAAGCATCTTGAAATTCTTTTGGATTTTTAAGGAATCGTTTTGTGATTTCTCCATAGATAGGATCATACCTAAGAGCTAAATCCGTTGTGAACATCACTGGCTTATGTTTTTTAGCATTATCAAAAGCATCGGGAACTAAATTTTTAGTAGTTTTATCATCTGGTTCCCATTGAGTTGCTCCACTTGGGCTTTTTACTTTTTTCCATTCAAAACTGTATAGAAAATTAAGATACTGCATGCTCCATCTAGTAGGAGATGAAGTCCAAGCACCTTCTAATCCACTTGTAATGGTATCTTTGCCTTTTCCAGTTCCACATTTACTTTTCCAACCAAAACCTTGTTGCTCAATTTTTCCAGCGGCAGGTTCAACGCCGACACAATCACTTGCTTTTTTAGCTCCATGAGCTTTACCAAAAGTATGACCTCCAGCAATTAGTGCCACTGTTTCTTCATCATTCATAGCCATACGACCAAAGGCTTCACGAATTGCTTCACCCGCTAATTTAAAATCAGGTTTTCCACCTGGCCCTTCTGGATTAACATAAATTAAACCCATTTGAGTTGCGCCAAGAGGTTTTTTAAGTTTGCCATCTTTGCTTCGTCTTTTACTATCAAGAAATTTTTTCTCAGGTCCCCAGTAAACTAAATCGGCTTCCCAATCATCAGTACGCCCACCAGCAAAACCAAAAGTTTTAAAACCCATATCTTCTAAAGCAACATTTCCTGCAAGAATCATTAAGTCAGCCCAAGATAGTTTTTTTCCATACTTCTTTTTAACAGGCCAAAGCAACCTTCTTGCTTTGTCTAAATTAGCATTGTCAGGCCAGCTATTTAGAGGTTCAAATCTTTGTTGACCACCATCAGCTCCACCGCGACCATCAAAAACACGATAAGTACCAGCGCTATGCCATGCCATACGAATAAAGAAAGGTCCATAGTGACCAAAATCTGCTGGCCACCAATCTTGAGAAGTTTTCATAACTTTAGTAATATCTTTTTTAACTGTTTTTAAATTTAATTTTCTAAATTCCTTAGCGTAATCAAATCTTTTACTCATAGGACTTGATTGATCTGCGTGTTGACGAAGAGGAGTTAGATTAACCTGATTAGGCCACCAAAATTGATTACTCTTTGCTTCGCCTTTTTTAAAGTGAACTCTTTGATCTGATGACTGTTTGAAACATCCTGTGAGGATTATTAAACCAATTAAAGATATTATTCTAGGATACATAAAAAACTCCTGTTTAAATTTAATATTTTCATGAGTATATCTATTTATAGTTTTTAGTCAATTTCCTATGATTTTTTATCGACAATATGCTTCTCAGTACTTTATTAAGGACAATAAACTTAAATAACTCTATAATTTTTTTTATGAAGTTTTTATTTCTTACTATTGTTTGTTCTCTCATTTTATTTTCTCCTTTGAGTGAAGCTTGGTTTTGGGGTCAAACAACCCCACTGATTCAATCTGCTAAAAAAGGTGATCTTAAAAAAGTTCAAACTCTTATTAGAACAGAAAATATCCATGCTAAAGATCATTATGGATCTAATGCTTTGATGTGGGCTTCTTGGAAGGGGCATGCTCAAATTGCTAAACTTCTTTTGCAAAAGGGAGCCAACCCAAATGCCACAGATAAAAAAGGACAAACCG
>JBPCUO010000003.1:0-5902 GCA_051011135.1 Bdellovibrionales bacterium | reverse complement strand
GTTTAGTTATTATAAGTCTCAGGCTTTTTATTTTTCTTTCTTTATTGGGTTGGAGAACAAAGAGCTTAAAAAACAAAAAAGTCGCTAAAAAGGGGTGCTTTTTCAAGATATAAGCCTAGGATAAAAGCTCTGCTTGGAGCTTTTTCTTTTTTCTACGGAAGAGACCTAAAAACCTAAGGTTTTAGCCCTTTTTTTGCTTTAATCAGCTTGTATTTTTGATTTTGTAAAAAATAATTTAAAAAGAGGAAAGAATTGCAAAAATAGACTAATTTTTGAGCAAATAGCTCTTATTGACTGAGTCTTTTGTTGATCTAAAATTTCCAAATGAGCCTAATACCTACGCAAAATTTTCAAATGAGCTTGATACATTTGTATTTCATCTGTAAAAAGTTTTCTATGCAATTCTTTCTTACTCTTTTATTATTCTCTCAATTTTCTTTAGCAGAGCTGTCAGATACCAAAGAGCTTTCTGATAAAGCAACTCCTGTTGAAACTAAGCAAGTTGAAAAGACAACAAGCCCTTCTAAGGTTCCTGTTGCCGATACTTCTGTTGCTGAGCTTTCTATTATTGGTGATTCTGTTGTTGATACTCCTACTGTTGAGGAAACTGCTGTAGATACCAGAACTCCTGAAGAAAATCTACAGGCTGAACCAGAAGATCTTGCTTCTCATTCTCAAGCTTTTACAGGCTCTGTGGTGGAAATAGGTTTTGAGTATCCTTTGAATTTTGGAACACATCTTAAGTATTATATTTATCCTAATTTTTATACTCGTTTAGGAGCTGGGTTTATGGCCTTCTTCCTAGGGTCTTTTGCTAAGATTGCTCCTATTTTGCGTTACCTAAACCCTGATGAGACCTCTGTGATCTCTTCTGTCTTTCAAAATTCTTTTTATACAGATTTGAGATTTGGTTGGTTTCCTTATAACAGCAATGAAGGTGGACCTTATGTAGAATTAGGTTTATCAGGAATGTTTTTTGGTAAGGGAAAAGTTTCAGGATTTACACTTTCCAAATCCTTGGAATTAGAGGATTTAGATAATACAGAATATTATTCTTTAAAAACAAACTCTTATAACGGAACAGTTCATGTGGGTTATCAAATTCCTTTAGAGAATTTAAAATTAAATATTGAAGTGGGATTAGTAAAAATACTTCATACAGAGTTAAGACCTGTAGGACCATCTATTGATGCTCCTAATCAGCTGGATAAAACACAAACTAAAGTTTTTCAAAACTTTTTAAAAAACAAAGGTTGGATTTTTCCAACAGTATCAGGTTGGATCGGGTTTTCTTTTTAAGAAACCAAATCTTTCCAATCTTTTTCACAGCGAATCATTTTTAATTTTTTTATATTATAAGAATACAAAACTTTTTTAATAAATTTTATATCATTTTTAGAATGAATTAAAAGATAGAAAGGTTTTTTACAAACTTTTTTAATTTCTTTTATAAAAAGAGATGGAGACAATTCTTTATAAAGTAAATGACAGATAAAAATAGATTGGCTAGATAATTTTTTTAACCGTAGTTTTTTTTGTGTGTCTTGAATAAATTTTTTATTTCCAGAAATAAGCAGAACAGATTTGTTAAAAATAACATCTCCAAGAAAAAGAGATTGCGAACTGGGGGAAAAAAAACTCCATTGAGCAAGGCGGCGTTCTAGAAGTTTTTTATTCATTAAAAGATTGGGGAGATTTTTAAGTGAAGGGCCTGAGCAATGAATGTTATTCACTTCAATACGAGAAGTCGTTAAACCCTCTAGAAGAGAAGAGATAAATTTTGTGGGATTTTTATAATAATAAAAAGAAGCATAAATAAGATTCACTCCTAAAATACCTAAAGCTTCATGTTGTTGAAGTCTTGTTTTGTCTAGGCAATTAACATGTAAAATAATATCATTAGAGATGCCGGATTTTTGAGTTTGAAATCTTAAACCCATCCAAGCATGTGATTTTTTTGAAATAGAAATATTTTTTTGAGCACTTGTCGCTGCTGTTGTGGCAAAGGCAAAAAATTTAGTTTTTTGACCTTTTGTTTTTCTCAGTCTTTTTTGTAGCAATTGATATTCATGATCTAACATGGTGATGAGTCGATCTTTGCAGACATATCTGCTTTGTTTTCCATAGATAATATCACTAAAAACCATATCATAAGCAGACATGCTTTTAGCAATGGTTTTAGACGCTAATCCTGCTTTAAAAAAAGAATGAGCCGTTTCTTGTCCCGCCCCTATCTCTGCAAAAGAGCCGTAAATAGAAGTATCTTTATTGATTTTAAAACATTTTTTGAGAATAGATTTCATTTGTCTTTTAAAAGTCTACGAAGAGGTTTTCCAACCATGGTTTTAGGTATCTCATCTACAAATTCTATATGTTTAGGAATTTTATAAGGAGCCAAGTATTCCTTACAATATTTTTTAATGGCTTCTGCTTGAAGTTCAGGTGTGTTTTTTACAACAAAAGCTTTTATAGCTTCTAAAGAATAATCATCTTTGACTCCAACAACTGTTGAATCTTTAATTTCAGGGTGATGCCCTAATACATCTTCTATTTCATTAGGGTACACATTAAAACCAGAAACAATAATCATATCTTTTTTACGATCTTTTATAAAAATATATCCGTCTTTATCTATAGAAGCTATATCTCCTGTTTTAAGCCAACCATCTGAAGTTAAAACTTTTTGTGTTTCTTCTGGATTATTATAATACTCCTGCATCACTTGAGGTCCTTTAACTTCTAATTCTCCATCCTCATCAATAGAAAGCTCTTCTCCTTTGGGATTCACAATGCGAATCTCTGTTGATGGCAAAGGACAACCAATGGATTTATTTTTTGGCTCATCAATAAAATTAGAACTCACCACAGGAGAAGCTTCTGTAAGGCCGTAACCTTCTATGATTTTAACTCCTGTTATTTTTTTCCAATTTTTTTGAATATTTTCTTCCAAAGACATTCCTCCTGCTACAGAAAATTTCCAAGTCGAAAAATCGATTGTTTTAAATTTAGGATGCAAGATTAAAGCTTTAAATAAAGTATTCACACCAATTCCTATTGTAAAAGGATGTTTTTTTATCACGGGAATTAATTGAGAAATATTTCTTGGATCTGCAATAAGGACACTTTTAGCTCCATATAAAAAAAGCAACAATCCGTTCACTAGAAAAGCAAAAATATGATAAAGGGGTAGAGGTGCTAAGACACATTCTTTTCCATGGTCTAAATAAGGATCAAACCAAAGTTGACATTGTTTTAAATTAGAAAGAATATTTTTTTGGGTGAGACAAGCTCCTTTAGGAACTCCCGTTGTACCACCTGTGTATTGTATAAATAAAACATCATCCATGTTCTTTTTTTGGATTTGAAATTTTTTTTGTGATTTAAAAGAAAGAGCTTCAAGAAAAGAAACACTCATGTTTATTTTATAATTTTTTTCTTTTTTCTTTATGTATTTAAAAACAAAATTGAGCAGTTGTTTTTTAGGGCTATTAAGAAGATCTCCCGGTTTTGTTATGATAATTGTTTCAAGACTGGTTTCTTTATAAATTTGTTCCAGATTATGAGCGCAACTAGAAAGCATGATAATTGCTTTTGCTCCTGAATCTTGTAAAACCTTAAGCGTTTCTCTTTTTGTATAAACGGGATTAAGATTAACAACAGTGAGCCCAGACAAAAGAGAAGCCCAAAGGCTTACAGGGTATTGAAGGACATTAGGGAGCTGAAGAGCGATTCGATCACCTTTTTTTAAATTTTGAGATTGTAAATAACCGGCTAATTGGAGGGATAAATTTTTTAAATCATCATAGCTGATTTCTTTATCAAAAGAACTATAAGCACTATGGTTTTTAAATTTTTCACAAGTTTCAAAAAAGAGATCTAAAAGATCCTGTTGAAGAGAGGGTATTGTAGGGGTTACGCTAGGGTGATAATTTTTTAGCCAAATTTTTTCCATTAGCAGATCTCCTTTTTTAAAATTTTTTCTTGTGAATTTATAGAGTAAAGAATAGCTTGTCCTGTTTTAATTTCTACAGAAGAAATTTCTGTGTCTGAAATATTTTCTAAATATTTCATTAAAGCTCTTAGGCTGTTTCCATGAGCAACAATTAAAACACGCTGTTCTTCTTGAATTTTTGGAAAAATAGATTGTTTCCAAAAAGAAAGAACTCGTTTTTGTGTTTGTTCTAGATTTTCTCCTTTGGGAGCATGGTTTAAGTCTTGATAGAGCTCTGCAGGCTGAAGATCTTGGGGGCTTGATAAAAGCGGTGGTTGCGCATCAAAGCCTCTTCGCCATTTTTGAACTTGTTCTTTTCCGTATTTTTCTATCGTCAGTTTTTTGTTTTTACCTTGAAGATCTCCATAATGTTTTTCATTAAGTTGCCAAGATTTCAAAATAGGAATATTTAAATTTAATTTTTCAAGAATATATTCCAAAGTTGAGATCGCTCTTAAAAGAGCAGAAGTAAAAGCTTGATCAAAAGATATCTGTTTAGATTTTAATAAAAGACCAACTTCTTTAGCTTCTTCAATTCCTTTTGAGCTAAGGCCGACATTTGCCCAACCTGTAAATAGGTTTTTTTGATTCCATAAGCTTTGGCCATGACGAACAAGAACAAGGTTGTTTTGAAGCATGAATTAACTTTATGTTAAATCCTGTTATTTGACAATAATTATTAAAAAAGCCCTATAGAAAAATGGAACCTATAATCAGCGCCTCGTTTCGGTGGGAGTTTATAACCAATATCTAACCCTATAGGTAAAACAAAAATTTCATATCTAAAGCCCATACCTATGGATTGTCCATACTCTGTAAGATCTTGCCGTTTTCCTTTCATAAAAATAAATCCTGCATCATAAAAGATAAGGCCTTTAAAACTTTTAGAAACAGGGAACCTAAGTTCTAATTTTGTGAGTCCATAACTATTTGTTAAAGCTCTTTCTGCTAGTCTATTGCGACGAAGTTTTAAATATTCATTAGCGGTTTCAATAGGGGCAGATTCAATACTAGGTATTCGCTCTCCTTCAATATTTCCATCATAACCTCTAATAGAACTTTGACCCCCTAATAAGAAAGCACGGCTGATGGGAATAGCCTGAGAGGCCTGAATTTGTCCCGCTTTCAAGGCAAGAGCCAAGGTGTAGTTTCCTTCAAAAGTATAGTAAGTATTTTTTTGAAAATGGAATTTCCAAAATTGAATATCCGATGAGCTTCCCAGATAAGGTGAGGCTAATTCACCAGACAAAGAAATCATATATCCTTTTTTAGGATTGAAAATATTATCTCTATTATCCCACTTAAAGGTAAAACTAGAACTGCCAATTCTTTGTAAGTTTTTAGAGCATTGAATATGGACACAACCTTCTTTACGATGTTCAAAATTAAATAAACTCCATTTAAGATGAAGATCATCAGTGACAGTTTTATTAATAAAAAAACTGATTTGGTTTTTATAGATAGAATTAATTTTTTTTCTAGAATAATTAAAAATATCTTTGGCTGTGGAAAAATTTATATTTCCTTCATAGTTTTTTCCCGGAATAAAAATTTCTTTATATCTAGTTGAAAGCTCATATTCTAAAAAAGGACTGATATTTGTAAAACTTGTTTGTCCTCGAGTTTTAACAAATAAACTCCGTCCTAAACCTAGAAGATTTCTATGTCTAAATTCAACATAAGATCTTGCGGTGATTCCTCTTTCGGAATTCATACCAATTCCTCCTCTGATGGATCGAGTTTTTCTTTCTTGCAAACTCACAACAATAGAGATATCTGTTTTAGAAAGGTAATGATAATCCAGATTCACTTGAGAAAAGAGTTCTGTTGATCTAAGAGCTTTTTGAGAATTTTCTATTTTTTTAGGAGTTAAGGTAGATCCTTTTTTAAATTTTAAAAGATTAAGAACTA
>JBPCUO010000002.1:0-3060 GCA_051011135.1 Bdellovibrionales bacterium | reverse complement strand
CTATAAGAGCTCCTAACAAAGCACGAACTCTTGGAGGATAACTATCAGAAATTTTTATAAGTTTTCTTTTATCCATTTTTTTTATATTTTTACGCAAAATAGATATAGAATCAGAGGAGAGGTCAGGTATTCTTTTAAGATTTAAAGCATCAAGATATTGTAAGTATTTAATATCTTCTGGTTTAAAAGAGCATCTAGGAACTACAGTCTTTATTCTAACATTAAGTACAGTAATCTTTTTTGTGTATTTATTTCCTAAAATAGCAACTCTAATCACTCTTGGATATTGTGTGGTTAAGTTTAATTGATTATACAAGGCAATCCCTGTGACATAATAAAGCTTATTTTTTAATATTTTTCTTTGAATGACTCCATCTCTTGGTTTTAATAATCCAAACTCTGATGGTGTTGGAATATAATAAAGTCCCTTTTTTCTATCTCTTACAAGATTGATTTTATTTTTTTCTTTTAGATTTTTTAATGCTCTTATTATCGTAGATCGACTTGCAATAATCTTTTTTTTAGATAACTTCTCAATAATATCGCTATAAGAAAAAATCTTACCCTTAAATTGATTCTTTATTATGGCTTCAATTTTCGTTCTTTTCATTGTGTACTCCCTGCTATTATCATACCATATAATGACACATTTTTTAATTAAAAAATGTGTCATTTATTAATAGGCTTAAAAGCCTCAAAAAGCCCTTTTAGAGATGAATTTATTCTAAAAGTCTTGTTTTGCAAGGCTTTTAAAGGCTCAGAAGTTTTAGAGGCTTTTCTCTTACTACCCAGAAATACCTCTCAATATGGGTTCGGAGATGAGTTCCGACCCACTAAGATTCCAATGAGATTGTAATAAAAGCTCGTAAGAATCCTAACTTCCAAAATAGTAAGTTCAAGATGCTGAAACTCCAAAAATCGCACATTTTGGAAGTTCATTTTTTCAAATATCGCTTAAAAGCCGTTTTTAACTTCCAAAATGGTAAGTTCAAGATGCTGAACCTCCAAAAATCGCACATTTTGTAAGTTCAGATATTCATTATTCCTATTTTTTGCTAAAATAAAGAGATGAATAAAGATCAAAGAATAGGCCAATTTATTACTTACTCTGAAAATGATGGAAATTATAAAAGTTATATTCCTAAACCCCTTCCACCACAACCTTCTATTACCATAGAGAATTTTTATCCTTTATTAGATAAGACATTAGCTTCTTTAGGAAAGTTAAATGGTATTAAAACAAGTCTTCCAGACGATACCTTGCTTTTAATGATGTTTGCAAAAAAAGAAGCTCTTTTATCTTCACAAATTGAAGGAACTCAATCTTCTTTTTCCGATATTTTAATTTTAGAAGAAGAGGAACAATTACAAAATGATGATTCAAAAGAAGTATTCAATTATATCAAAGCGATGGAGCATGGTTTAAAGTCTCTTGAAAAACTTCCTTTATCTAGAAGACTCTTATGTGAGATGCATGAAACACTTCTTTCAAGTGGTCGAGGTAAAAATAAAAATCCAGGTCAATTTAGAACGACTCAAAATTGGATTGGAGGAACTCGTCCAGGAAATGCATTATTTGTTCCGCCATCTCCTGATAATTTAGAAGAATGTTTTTCAGATTTTGAAAAATTTTTAAATAATAAAAACATCTTACTTCCTGCTTTAATAAAAGTAGCTTTAGCTCATGTTCAATTTGAAACGATACATCCTTTTTTAGATGGTAATGGAAGATTGGGCAGACTTTTAATTACTTTTATGCTTCGCGAGAGTCAACTTTTAGAAGAAGGCTCTTTTCTTTATTTAAGTTTGTATTTTAAACAAAACAAAACAAAATATTATGATTTATTACAATCAGTAAGGATGAAAGGAGATTGGGAAGCTTGGATTGAGTTTTTTTTAAAAGGGATTCAGGAAACATCGGATCAGATGTCTAAAACGACTCAAAATATTATAGATCTTTTTGAAGAAGATGAGAAAAAAATAAGTTCTTATGGAAAGGATACAAAAGGAGTTTCACAAACCTATCGTTATTTAAAAAAACAACCTGTATCTAATGTTAAAAACATTTCAAAACATTACAGCATTTCCACACAAAAAGTAATGCGATCTTTAAAAACTTTACAAGAGATTGGCTTAGTCGAAGAATTAACAAAAAAGTATAGAAATAAAATTTTTGTTTATAAAAACTACCTTCATCTTTTGCATGAAGGCACAGAGATGGATTAATTTAAAATCAAAGACAGCTGCTAAAAACAAAAGCTGAATTTAAAAACAACACCAGATTCTAAAAACCTCGCAATCAAGCTGCAAACCCATAAAAACCAGCGGATATAAAATCTTAAAACTTTTACAGACTCATTACAGACCATGGTCTGTTTGTTTTTTTAAAAATAAGCTCTTTTTGATTTAAAAACTTAAAGAATCTCCCTTTTTTTAATAAAAAAAATACTATTTTCTTAAAATTTAAAAAAAATTATAAATTTAAGTTTAAAAAGTTTCGATCAAGTAGCATGATATAAAAACACGGAGGTTATTATGTCGTTTTTTAAATCTATTATTACAAAAGTGGTATTACCGGTTTTGATACTTGTTTTTTTTATATCTTGTATTACACAAGCTCCTCCAATACCGGCTCAAAAACCACCTACTCCAAGACCTACGGTAACTAGACCGCCTCCAGCTCCAAAACCTCCCTCTTATTATGATGATCGAAGAGATAGAGATAGAGATAGAGATAGAGTTATAAGTGATGCTCGAGATCGAGGTAAAAGAGATAAATCTCCTGAATGTGAAGGAGATGATGATTGTGAAGATATCTGTAGTGATATTTACAGAAGTCGTGCCGATAAAAATGATTGTGAAGAGTTAAGTGTTGCTCAAGTGGAACGATTAGAAGAAGCGAGCGAAGCTTTTGAAGATCCTGATTTAGATGATTTAGAAGAATTGGATTTAGTAGATGTCGAAGTTTATCTAAATATAAGTATCGAGCCCTTACATAAACTTATGGAAAAGTATAGATCAAGAGAGGGGAAACACTTCTTGAATTGGATTGCACAAAAT
>JBPCUO010000001.1:0-35060 GCA_051011135.1 Bdellovibrionales bacterium | reverse complement strand
TCTTCTCCTAGCGACTTTAAATGATACTCTTCTTGCAGCCTTTTTTTTATATATTTAGATAAAGCTTTAACTTGTGTTGTATTAGAACAAGACGCCAAGATACAAGCAGAAAAAAGGGGGTTTTTATTTTTAAAATCATAAATTTCAACATCAAAAGCTTGTTTGTTTTCGAGTTCTTTCTTGCAAAATTGAAGTCGCTTTTTAATCACATGATCTGAATCCAACTTCTTTTCTAATAAACGAGGGGGATAAAGTTTATGTTTTTCAATATAGTCTCTCACCACTAAAGGAGCTAAGCTTTTTATAGAATCTCCTCTTCCTAATTTCTGCCTTATTAAAGAAGAAGAAATTTTTCTATCTTTGAGCTGGCAAAAATAGATCACTTTTCGGGAATTTTTTAAATAAATTTTGGTTCCTATTTTCTTTTTTAAAAGGAGCTGCATTTTTTTTGGAAATTCAGAAATTCTTTTAAAAAAAGGGAGGCCTGAGCGAGAGGTGACAATTAAATTTAAATCTGCCAGAATTTTTGAAAAATTTTTCCATTGATGAAAAATTTGTAATTGATCCATTCCTATAATTAAAAAGCAATCCGCTTTCGGATTTTTTTTAACAATATTGAGACAAGTTTTATAACTGTAACTTACGCCTTTTCTAAGAATCTCTTGCTCGTCTACAATGATATTTTTATTTTTAGCAAAAACTTGTTTCAACATATTTAATCTATGTTGAGCCGATATATGTTTTTCTTTTAAAGGAGCTTGATAAGCGGGTATAATAAAAACCGTATCGATTTGAAACTGTTTTTGAATTGTTGTTATGACATTTTTATGACCAAAATGAAAGGGGTCAAATCCTCCTCCCATAATAGCTATTCTATTTTTTGATTTCTTTTTTGATAGCAACGATCAGCTCCTTTATTCCTTCATTATTATGTGTAGAAATGGGAAACACTTTTAACTTACTTTTTTTTTGAATTTCAGAAATGACTTGTTTCCTCTTCTTTTTTTCTAATAAATCCACGCGACTTAATATAAGGAATCTCTTTTTTTTCTCCATTTTTTCAAAAAAATCGCTGGAGTATTTTTTATCAAATAAGCCTAGCTCTTGTTCTATTTTTTTTTGACTGGCTAAAGGATTTTCATGGTTGCTATCTATAAAATGAAGTAAGATTCTAGCTCTTTGAATAGATCTTAAAAAAGCAAGTCCCTTTCTAATGCTTTTATAAGCACCTTGATCCAACCCAGGAATGTCCATTAAAAATGGATTTTTAGTAAATTTAAAAGCAAGTTTAAAATCAGCAACATAAGGTCTTAAAGTTGTGTAAGGATAAGATCCTATAGGGGATTTTCCTCTACTCACTTGATTAAAAAAACTAGATTTTCCAGAATTCACCTCTCCTATTAAGGCTAGATCTATAAGAGGCTTAAATTCTAGTATAATTTTACTCTCTACCCCCTTTTCTCCTTTTTGCGTATGTCTAGGAGCTTGATTTAAACTTGTCTTAAAAAAGGCGTTTCCTTTACCTCCTCTTCCACCCTCTAAAAAAAGAAGCTCTTTGGAGCAACCAAAATCTTGTAAAATATCTTCTTTTTTATTTCGAACGAGTGTTCCTAAAGGAAGAAGTAAAGTCAGATCCTTACCTTTCTTTCCTGCTTTTTTTTGAGACTGACCTGAGCCACCATTTTCAGCTTTTCTGGGAGCATAAGAAATCAAATGATCTAGGTTTTTTATTTTAAAAGAAGATTTTAAAAAAACGCTTCCACCTTGGCCGCCATTTCCACCATCAGGTCCTCCTCTAGGTTGCACTCTGACTCTATGAAAACTAAGACAGCCAGATCCCCCAGAGCCCGAGACAAGAGTCAAAGGCACTTGATCATTATAATGAAACAATTTGAACGGCCTTTAGTATCAATGAGCTATTGGATAAACACTAATTTTTAATTTATTATGATTTACTCTTTCAAATTTAACTTCACCAGAGATGCGAGAATAAATCGTAAAATCGCGTCCTACACCTACATTTTTTCCTGGAAGAAATACTGTTCCTCTTTGACGAACAATAATACAACCTGGAGAAATTTTTTGTCCACCATACATCTTGACCCCAAGTCTTTTACTTTGACTATCACGACCGTTTTTCGTACTTCCTGAAGCTTTTTTCGATGCCATAACCTTGGTTCCTTTCTCTTAGGTTTTTCTTTTAGTAACTTTTTTGTCTACAGCTTTTAAAGGTTTTTTTGTAGGAGCCGCTGTTTTTGTTTTTGGCGCAGTAGATTTTTTTACAGGAGCCGCTGCTTTTGCTTGTGGAGCAATGCTAACTTTTGGTTTTGAAGCTTGAGATTTTGTTTCTTTTGAAGCTGCCGGTTTTTTCAAAGGAGCAGTTGCTTTTGTTTTTGGGTCTTGAGCATCTCTAGGCTTAACAACTTTTGAAGCTTCTAATACGGATTTAGAAGAACCTACAGCAATTTCTAAAATTTGTAATTCTGTAAATTTTTGTCTATGGCCTCTCGTTTTACGATAACCCTTTCGTCTTTTCTTTTTAAAAACTAAAACCTTTTTAGATAATCCTTCTCTTAAAATTTTGGCTTTAACACGAGCTGTTTTTAGCTGATCTTTTTGAAAAAGAAAATCGCCTTTTTCTTCTACAGCGATAACAGGAAGTTCTACTGTGTCTGTAGAGCTTTTTAAAAAAGCACCACGAACAAAGTCTCCTGCTTTAACTTTAACTTGTTGATTTCCTATACGAACAATAGCAAACATATTCTCTTCCCTTATTAAGGGAAGAATTTGACATAAAAGCCTTTGCTCTGTCAACCAGAGAAGAGGCTAAATTTTGTCTATTTTGAAAAACTCAGAAGGAAAATCCAAATCAACCTCAAAATCAGCCTCTACAGAGAAATTTTCTTTTAAAAAATCTATGCTTTCCCTGCCCTTTTCTTCTATCCAACTTTTCAAATGCGGATGACAAGTCACTTTTAATCTATGTGTTTTAAATAAGGAAGTCAGCTTCGATTGAGATTGGGACCATTTTTCTAATTTTGCAAAAACCTCTCCCGCAATAGTAGGCAGCGTTTTAACTCTTCCTTCTCCTCTGCAATGCAGACATTCTTTTTTTAGATAATGAGAGAGCGACATGTTTTTTCTTCTTCTTGTAATTTGTACCATGCCTAAATCAACCATAGGAAAAATTTTAGTTTGAGCTTTGTCGGACTCTAACTCTCGCTCTAAACAAGATACTATTTTTTTTCGATCTTCTATTGTTTCCATATCAATAAAATCTACGAGAATAATTCCTCCTAATTCTCTTAAAACAATTTGTTGAGCGGTAACTTTTGCAGCTTCTAAATTCATAGCCAAAATAGATTCTGAAATATTTTTCTTACCTTTGTATCGAGAAGTATTAACATCTATCACAACAAAAGCTTCTAATTCTTCAATAACAAGAGAGCCACCATTTTTTAAATAGATTTTTTTGCTTTGTAATTTTTGAACTTGAGATTCAATATCGAATTCTTGAAAAATAGGAATTTTCTTAGAATATTTTTTTATTTTTTTTAATACATTAAAAGAGCCATTATCTTTTAACCATGTTTTAACCATGGAATAATTTTTTTCTTCATCAACAAAAACTGTTTTTACATCTTCTGTCAGAAAGTTTTTTAAATAATTAATAAGAGGTGAGTCTCCTTTTTGAATGAGCTCTTGTGATTTTCGACTTTTAAATTTCTTTTTTAATTCTTTCCATTGGAGTTGGAGCCTTTCCAGATCTTTTTTTAATTCGTCTTCTTTTTTTCCTTGAGCAAGAGTTCGGACAATAAGAGTATGAGGAACTTTCCATTCTTTTAAAATTTTTTCAATCCTTTGCTTCTCCTCTTCTTCTGAAATTTTTTTAGAGAAAACAATTTTTGAAATATTATTAGGAACTAATACCATATAAAAACCGGGAAGACTTATCTCTGTTGTTAGCCTTGGTCCTTTATCGCGTATAGGATCAGATTTAATTTGAACCAGGAGGGGTTCTCCCAGTTTTAAAACATCTTCTACTTTTTGAGATTTTTGGAAAAGATCCTTTCCATAAAGAAAACCTCCTTTTTTCATACCAATATCCACAAAAGCAAAATTAAAAGAATTTTGGATTTGAGAGACCTTGCCTTTATAGATATTTCCTACAAGAGAAGGAGTTTCTTTTTGGTAATAAGAAACCTGTGTGAGTCGATTGTTTTTTTCTACACAAGCCATACGGGTTTGATAAGGACGGACATTAAATAAAATTTTAGAATTCATATAAGTTTCTTTTTGATAACTCAGCTCAGAGATCTTGAAAAGACTTTCTAAATATAAACCCCTTTCCTTTGACAATCCTGCTTTTTTAGAGATTTTTGAGCTGAATGAAGCGGCGCGTTCACTTAATGATTTTAAAATATCTTCAAAATGATTTATGAATCTTATCAATGGGAAAAAATCAAACTTTCATTCAGCATTTAAAAGATTTTGAAGGTCAAAATGTTTCTTTACGAGGTTGGGTTTATCTTCTTCGCTCTTCTGGAAAAATTTCATTTCTTGTATTGCGTGATGGAAGTGGTTATTGCCAGTGCATTTTCTCGGATCAATTTTCTGAAGAGGCCACTTTAAAAAGCTTTAAAGATCTTAGCTTGGAAAGTTCTGTTGAGATTCATGGAAAAGTCAAAAAATGGAAAGACAGTTTTGAAATTGAAGTTCATACATGTTCTATCCTTTCCAAAAGCATCTCTTATCCCATTGGTAAAAAATCTCATGGGGTCGATTTTTTGATGGGACAAAGACATCTTTGGCTTCGTTCCAAAAAACAAAAATCTATAATGAGCATAAGAAATGAATTGATTCAGCAAATTCATAAATTTTTTCAAAAGGAAGGCTTTCTCCATATTGATGCTCCTTTACTAACCCCTAATAGTTGTGAAGGAACTTCTTCTTTATTCTCTGTTGATTTTTTTGATAAAGAACAAGTTTACCTTAGTCAAAGTGGACAACTTTATATGGAAGCGGCGGCGGCGGCTTATGGAAAAGCTTATTGTTTTGGACCTACTTTTCGAGCAGAAAAATCAAGCACTAGGCGGCACCTTTTAGAGTTTTGGATGATAGAGCCTGAAATGGCTTTTTACAATCAGGAAGATGCTATCGATTTAGCGGAAAAATTTCTAGAGTTTGTTATTCAAAACACTTTAAAAAACCGGGGGGAAGATTTAAAAATTTTAGAAAGGAACACAAAGGAATTAGAAAAAATCAAGACTCCCTTTCCAAAAATCAGTTACCAAGAAGCTTGTGATATTCTTAAAAAAAATTCCAACACTTTTAAACCTGGAAAAGATCTAGGAGGAAGTGATGAAACCATCATAAGTTCTCAATTTGAACAACCTGTTTTCATTCATCACTATCCCAAAAATATAAAAGCCTTTTACATGAAAGAAGATCCGGAAAATCAGGAGTTATCTCTTAGTTTTGATCTAATAGGAACGGAAGGTTATGGAGAAATTATTGGAGGAGGGCAAAGAGAAGATTCTCTTGAGATTTTAGAAGCTAAAATTCAAAAACACCAACTTAATAAAAAGGACTTTGAATGGTATTTGGATCTAAGAAGATACGGAAGTTTTCCTCATTCTGGGTTTGGACTAGGATTAGAAAGACTCGTTTCTTGGGTTTGTGGTTTAGATCATGTCAGAGAATCCATTCCTTTTCCCCGCGTTTATGGTCGCACTTTTTTTGAAAAAGGAAGCTCTTAAGATTGAAATTTTCGGCCAATCCAAATAGAGATCTCATAAAATAAATAAAGCGGGAGCATTAAAAACAGCATGCTCAAAATATCTGGAGGCGTGGCAAAAGCAGATAAAACAGCAATCAAAACCACCACATAAGGACGCGAATCTTTTAACTGCTGAACAGAAACAAGCTTTAAGCGAATCAAAAAAACAAGCACTAAGGGTGTTTCAAAAACGAGGCCAAAAACCAAGCTTGTTCTTAAAAAAAAGGAAATATACTCTTTAAGAGAAATATAAGCCAGTTCACTACTTCCACCAAATGAAATTAAAAATTGAAAAGCTAAGGGAAGAACTATAAAATAAATAAATACACTTCCCATTAAAAATAATAAAGATCCAAAAATCACAAACAAAAGAAGTCCTTTTTTTTCTGCTTTATGGAGCCCTGGAGAAATAAATTTTCCGATTTGAAGTAGCCAATACGGACAAGACAAAACTAAAGATGCAAAAAAAGCGACTTTAATATAAGAAAGAAATTTTTCAATAGGACTGGTAAAAATAAGCTTCCCTGAAGTTGAAGTTAAATAAGGAGCTATAGGTTGGCGAATGAGCTCCATTAGAAGATCTTTAAACAGCCAACTCACTGCAAATCCAATAAAAAAAGCAACCAAAATTTTTATCAATCGATCTCTTAATTCCCGGAGATGCTGAGTAAAAAAAAGTTCCGATCCTTTAGGATTCATGGTGATCCTTTTTTGAATCTCTTTTTTTATTTTGTATGGAATTATAAAATTTCTTTTCTTCCTCTAAAAACATCTCTTCAGCATCTTTTTTTACATCATGAATTTCGGTTTTTAAGCGACTCAAAGTATGTTTAAAAGAATTGATTACTCTTAAAATTTTTCTAAAAGATCTAGGAAACTCTTCCGGTCCTAAAACAAGAAAAGCAATTAAAAACAAAACTAAAAATTCAGAAAGACCAAACATACAATTATTTTGTAATTTTTAAATACTTTTCCTCATTTTTTGCTTCTGATTTTTGCTGAATAAAAAAAAGAATTTCAGATAAGACTTTAAATTTTTCAGAAAGAGAATTAAAAATAATATCTCTATCTTTATAATGATCTGCCAAATAATGGTAGGCACTTTGCCCTACATCTTCATAATAACTTAAATCAGTGATTCGTTTTTCAACAGCAACACGAAAAAAACCACTAATATACAAGCTTAAATCACCCATTTTTTTAAAAAGATAAATTCTTTCTTGTAAGTCAGCTTCAGAAGTTCTGATATAAAGATCTACCAGAGTTTTTTCATAAGAACGACCATTCTCTGATTTATGTTCAAAAAGGCGCTCTGAAAAAAGATAAAAATATAATAAGTCTGTCAGATAGTTTTTAATTTCATAGGAAAGAGAAGAATCAATAGAGTTAATTTCCTCATTGATATAAGACTTAAAGGCTTCTCCTCCTCCGAATAACATAGGTTTATTTTAAGCTATAATCCTCGAGAAAAAAACTTTAATTTTATTTATTTTTAAAGATAATAAGTGATTTTTCCTATTAAAGAAATTATATTCAATCTGCTTTAACTGCTTTAATCAAAAATGAAATAAGGAGATATTTTTGGCTTCTTCAAAATTTTTTATTTATGTTCATATTCCTTACTGCCGTAGTCGATGCACTTATTGTAATTTTATAACTTTTGAAAATGGACAAACTGTTCCTGTAAAAGATTATGTTCAATTTTTAAAAAAAGAAATTCAAAACAAAGCTCGTTTTTTTAAAAACTCTGTATCTGAAACAGTTTATTTTGGAGGAGGAACTCCTTCTCTTATTCCCTCTGAAGATCTCACAGATATTTTAAAAACTATCAAGCAACATTTTACTCTAAAAAAAGATCCTGAGATTACTATTGAAGTTAATCCCGGAACTATTACAGAAAAAGATCTGGAAATTTATCAAAAAGAAGGAGTGAATCGTTTTAGCCTAGGTGTTCAAACTTTTAATCAATGGTTTCTGGAAAAAAGTCGTCGCTTTCATACTGTAGAAGATTCCTTAAAAGATTTGAAAATGTTTCAAAAACACCATATCAATTATTCTTTAGATCTTATGTTTGGCTTGCCTCAACAAACGATATCCGACTTAAAATTTGATGTTCAACAATCACTTCTTTTTGATCCTTACCATATTAGCCTTTACAATTTAACAATTCCTCCTGGGCATGAACTTTCTAAAAATCGTGCTTCTGAAATAAAACAAAAAGAAATGTTTGAATGGATCGAGCAGTATCTGGCGGGGCATGGTCTGGAAAAATATGAAATTTCTAATTTTGCAAAAGCTCCGTATTTCTCGCGCCATAATCTAGCGTATTGGGGAGGAGAAACTGTCCTTGGATTAGGTATTAGTGCTCATTCTTACTTAAGTCCTAATTTTCAAAACATTAAGGAGAGTAACCCTTACGGAATCCGGTTTTGGAACTCCTCTCAAATGACGACTTACCTCAAACAAGCGTCTCAAAACAATTTAAGCTCCCCTTTTAACTCTTTAAATTCCAAACAAGTTGAAATTTTAAACTGTTATGAATCTCTAACAGATTTTTGTTATACAAGATTAAGAACAAGAAAAGGGCTCTGCCTTAAGGAGCTTAAAAAGCTCTATCCAAAATTTTTATATAATTATACTCGCACTAAGTTACATCATTTAATAAATCAAAATTGGTTAAAAAAGAGAAGTTCCTTGTTTAGCCTAACTCCAAAGGGAGAGATTTTAAGCAATCAGGTTTTTTTAGAGTTGACCTTTTTAAAAAAAGACTTCAAATTTTGAGATAGCAACTCTTAAAGGCTAACACTATGAAAAAAAAGCAAGATAACAAACCTAAAGTTTCTGAAGATCTTAAAGAAACTTTTATTAAAAATATAAAAAAAATTAAAGAACAAGAATCGGTTAAAGAAAAAGAATCGGAATCAGAAAAAACTCCTGAAGATAATGATCTTCAAAAAAAACTACAAGAATCTCAAAAAAATTATTTATACCTCCAAGCTGATTTTGATAATTTTAAAAAACAATCTTTTAAAGAAAAACAAGAAGTTGCTCAATATGCTAGTGAAGCTTTTCTCACTTCTTTTATTGAAAATGTTTTAGATGACTTAGAGCGGGCTTTAGAAACAAATATAAAAAATCAAAATTCAGAAGAGTTTCAAAAAGGTATTGAAATGATTTTTAAAAAACTACAAGAAACTTTTAAAAAATTTAATATTGAAGCGATTGATCCTCATGGAAAAATTTTTGATCCGAGTTATCAAGAAGCTCTTAGTCGCGAAAAAACCTCACAGACACCAGCGGGGCATGTTTGTAAAACCTTTAAAAAGGCTTATAAATTAAAAGGGAAAGTTATTCGACCAGCTCAAGTTGTTGTTGCTGAAGATCCTGAAGAGCAAGCTTAATAGGTTCAAGTGAAAACTAAGATTAATCATTATCTTATCCTTAACATTCCCCAAACTGCTGAAAGTAAAGACATTCGATCAGCCTATTTAAAACTTGTTCAAAAATATCACCCCGATAAAAACAGAGGAAATAAACTTGCTGAAAAAAAATTTCAACAAATTAATAGATCTTATGAAATTTTAAAAGATACTAAAAAAAGAACATCCTTTGATCAGGAATTAATTGCTCTTCAAAAAAAGAACCAAAAAAAAATTTCTGATTCTTTTTTAAATACAAAAAAAGAAGTTCCCACAAAACAACAAGCCCCAGCTCCTGCTTTTATAAAATCTTTTCTCAAGGAAAAAAGGGAGGAAAAAGCTATTGATATTGAAATTCCGCTTCCTGTCTCTTTAAAAGATCTTTGCCAAAGCTCAGTTAAAAAAGTGACTTATTCGAGGCCTTATAATGGCAAAACCAAGCAAGCGACCCTAAAAGTCCCTCTTCCTAAAGGTGTTCGACCGGGTCAACGGATTCAATTTAAAGAAAAAGGAGGCTCTAATGGTAAAAAAGTCTTTGGACATTTGTTTTTAAAGATAGCTCTCCAAGCATCTTCTTTTATTGAAATTAAAAAAGATGATATTTATTTAACGCTCCCTATCCCTTTCACAAAAGCTTTTAAAGGCTATAAAAAAACCCTGTTTTCTCCTTATGGAAAACTTCTCATCGATATACCCGCAAAAACGAGGCATAATCATGTTTTTCGCTTAAAAAATCTAGGTCTCCCTAAAAATTCTTCTTTAAATGGGAATATGCTTGTCAGGATATTTATAGACTATCCCAAAGGAAAAAAACTTCAAATCCAAAATGAAATGAAAAACCTTTCTGAACAAAAGAAAAATCAATATCTACAGAACTTCGAAAATCTTGAAAATTTCTATGAAAAAATTTCAGACTTTGAAAAAAACTTCAAAATCTGATAGAAGATTTACAGGATGTATTTTTTACTTCATAGACTTATTTTAATCTGCCTCGCGACTTCGTGGCTTATAGGCTGTTCTAATTTAGAGCACCATAGAGCCAAGCCTTCTGCTAAACCTGTTTCTAAAGAAGAAAAAACTGCCTTTCGCTTATTAGAAAAAAATTCAAGAAAGAAAAGTATCAATGAAGCTTTAAAAGATATTGATAGTTTTTTATTAAAAAATAATAGAACCGAAGTTGCTTTTGCTGCTTATTTATTAAAAGCTCGATTACTTTCTAAGCAAAATCGCAGACAAGAAACTTGCGAAACTTATAAACAAGCCACTCAACTGCCTTTTGCCTATAAAAACCAATATATTGCATACTTTGCTTCTGCCAAATGTCTTTTTGAAAACAAGCATCTGAAAGAAGCTCTTAAAACATTAGAATTTATTATTCAAAGTCCTAAAGAATCTTTGGATACAAAAGGCAGGGCTGCTTTAAGACAATGGAGCTTTATTAAAAACCAATCCAATTTTAATGGATGGAAACTCAAAACCCTTTCTTCTTTAATTCAACTTTTTCCTAAAAGCCCTAACTTATCAACTTGGCAAGATACAGGAACTGAAATCATTGATAATCTCACTACAAAACAGCTTCTTTTAATCTCTCGTCAGGCAACGAGGTTTTCTTCTTTTACCGGATATTTATTTTATAGAACTGGACTTCATTTTTGGAATCAAAAAAATACAAAAAAAGCACAGTATTATTTATCTCAATCTCTTTCTTCTAGACTCGCTCCTAAAACACAAAAAGAAGTTAAGTACTACTTGAGCATGCTTTCTTCTATCAAAAGAGTTAACCCCTACTCGATAGGAGTTATTCTTCCTTTAAGTGGGCCAAAACAAATTCTAGGAGAAAGAATTTTAAGAAGTCTCTATATAGGATTTGATTTAGAAAAAGATTCTCCATGGCAGTTAATTGTTATGGACAGTAAGGGGCATCCTGATGTTACAAAAGAATCTGTAAAAAAACTTTTACACAAATATCATATTATAGGCCTTATTGGTGGTGTAGGAAATGAATCCGCAGAAATTATTGCCGATTTATCATCTCGCCTTGGAGTTCCTTCTGTTTTATTTTCTCAAAAAGCAAATTTAACAACAGAAAGAAAATTTGTATTTCAAAGTGCATTAACAAGTCATACCTTAACGAATCATCTCCTAGAAACTATTAATAAAAAACCCCAGCTCAAATTTCAAAAAATAGCTATCCTTGCGCCTAACGATAGTTATGGTAAGGAATACACAAAAATATTTTCTGAAAAATTTAAAAGCATGGGCGGAGAAATAACTAAAGTTCAAACTTACAAATCAGGAGAAGTTGATTTTAATGTTCCTATTAAAAAATTGGTGGATCTATATGACATTAAAGAAAGAAAAGAAGAGTATGAAAAACTGAAAAAAAAATATTTAAAAAAACATGGCAAGTCTTCTAATAGATCTAAAAACTTAAATCCTGAAAAGCTTTTAAAGCCCCATGTTGATTTTGAAGCTTTATTTATTCCTGATTCCTTTAAAACTGTAAAAAAAATAGGGGCTCATCTTAAATACTATGGAATTAAAGATCTGCATCTTTTAGGAACAAATCTTTGGTCTAAAAAACAAATTTCTAGATGGTCTAAAGCAAGACCTCTTATTTTTATTAATACTCCAGAGTTATCGAATGCAGATTTGAAAAACTCTTATTTTTTTAATACTTATAAAAAAACTTTCTCTTCTTCTCCTAAATTTTTTGAAGAGCAAGCCTATAATACAGCAGTGGCTTTTAAAGAAGCTTTGAAAAAAAAGGTAAAAAATCGACTCGAATTACAAAAAAAGCTAGAAGAATTAGGTTCTATCGAGGGAGCGTTTTTTAATTTCAAAATATCTAAAACACGCCAATTTATATATCCTTTAACTGTTTTTATGACCAAAGATAATAAGGTTATAACTCTGGACTCTATACCAGTTCCGTAAAAAATAAACCAAATTCATTTAATAAGATTTATAAGTTCTCCGAAAAGATAATTATCAAGAGGAGAAACACATGTCATTTACAAAAACTTATCCTAAAAAACTTTCTTTGATTCCTTTAAAGGATACCTGCATATTTCCTCAATCTATATTATCTGTTTATATCACTCAAAAAAAATCTAAAGAACTCATTACGGCTGCCTATAATAATCATAAACTTATTCTAGCATCTACTTACGAAAGTCCAGAAGAAGATATTAATAAAGTTTATCAAGTTGGTTGTGTTTCTTTAGTTATGAGAATGAAAACCATGGAGGATGGGCGATTAAAAGTGCTTCTTCAAGGACTTAGTAGAGCAACAATTAAAAATATAAACCCAGCGACTTCTCAAGTTGAAATAGACTATTTTATAGAAGAGGAAGAAGTCTCTTTATCTAAAGAACAAGAAAATGATGTGCATGAAATTAAAAATCTACTAAAAGAATTGTCTCATTTTCAAAAAATTATTTCTCCTGAATTTTTGTTAGTTATCAATGGCGTTAAAAACCCTTCGCAAATTTGTGATCTGATATTAAGTAATTTAAATTTAAAAACTCAAGAAACTCAGAAATTTTTAGAAATTTTTGAAATATCCAAGAGAATAAAAGCGACAAAAAAACTTTTACTTACAGAATTAGAAATTTCTAAATTACAAGGTCGCATACAAAATCTTCTTAAAAAAGAACTTCCGAAACCTTTTTTACAACCTTATGAAGGAGAAAAAGGGGAAACGAATTCCACTCAATTTTCAAAAAAAGAAGAAATTAATGAACTGGCTTCTAGACTTCTTAAAAAAGAACTTCCAAAAGAAGTGAAAGAAGAATCTTTTAAACAATTAAAGCGTTTAGAAAAAATGCATGCTGAAAGCAGTGAATCTTCTATGCTTAGAAATTATTTGGATTGGATATTAGATCTTCCTTGGTGCACTCTTAGTGAAGATAATTTAGATTTAAAAAATGCTCAATCTATTCTGGATGCAGATCATTTTGAATTAACGAAAGCGAAAGAAAGAATTCTAGAATTTCTGGCAGTCAGAACTTTAAAACCAAAAAAATTAAAAGGTCCGATCATTTGTTTTTCAGGCCCTCCCGGAGTAGGAAAAACATCTTTAGGAAAAAGCATTGCAAAAGCTATGGGGCGCTCTTATCAAAGAATTTCCTTAGGGGGAATTAAAGATGAAGCGGAAATCCGTGGTCACAGAAGAACTTATGTAGGTGCTATGCCCGGTAAAATCATTCAAGCTTTAAAACTCGCCAATTCTAAAAACCCTGTTATTGTTCTGGATGAAATTGATAAACTAGGAAATGATTTTCGTGGAGATCCAAGTGCAGCTCTTTTAGAAGTTTTAGATCCTGAACAAAATCACTCTTTCAAAGATCATTACTTGAATTTAAATTTTAACCTTTCTGATGTTTTATTTATTGCTACAGCCAATAATATTGAAAACATCCCGCCTGCTTTAAAAGATCGTTTAGAAATTATTTCTATCTCTGGTTATACACTAGAAGAAAAAACAGAAATTGCTAAAAAGTATCTGATTCAAAAAGAATTAGAAAATAATGGATTGCCAGAAAAGCATATTGAATTTTCAAAAGAAAGCTTAAAGCATTTAATCCTTGGCTATACCAGAGAATCAGGTTTAAGAAATCTTAAAAGAGAAATTTCTTCTATCTGTAGAAAAATTGCTAAAAGCTATGTATCAGGAAACACTGATAAGCAACCCATCAATGTAAAATCTATCCATACTTTATTAGGAACTCCTTATTTTCAATCTGAAGAAACTCTAAAAAAACCGACTATAGGAATTGCAACAGGATTAGCTTGGACTTCTGTGGGAGGACAAATCCTTCATGTTGAAGCTATTAAAGTTAAAAATAAAAAAGGTGGGCTTATTCTTACAGGCCAATTAGGAGATGTTATGAAAGAATCTGCTCAAGCGGCTCTTTCTTATGTAAAAACTTATACTTCTACCCATATTGATCCAGCATGGTTTGAAACGCATGAAATTCATGTTCATTTACCGGGAGGAGCTATTCCTAAAGATGGTCCTTCTGCAGGGGTGACTTTAGCGTCTGCTCTTATTTCTCTTATTACCAATATACCTATAAGAAATGATTTAGCGATGACAGGTGAAATTACTTTATCAGGAAGAGTATTGCCTGTTGGGGGAATTAAAGAAAAAGTTCTAGCTGCTTTTAATCAAGGCATTTACAACATTCTTATACCTCAACAAAACCAAAGAGATTTAAAGGATATTAAAGAAGAAATTCTAAAAAAATTAAATATTGTTTTAATCTCTAATTTAGATGAAGTTTTTAAAACTGTTTTAACTATTCCTAAATCTTTTGAAAAGAAATCTCTTAGAAATTTATTAGATGATAAAAACTTTGGCGATGCTGCTTAAGCTTTTTCTAAAAATCTATTAACGAATTTGTTTTTAAATCTGCATCCTTATCTATTTCTTCTAATCTATTTTTTTCTTGTTCTAAAAGCAGAACCAACTGATTTAAATCCTCTATTTCTAATTTTAATTTAGAAATTTGAAAATCTTTTTCTTTCAAAAGATTTTGCATATCATTAAAAGATTTTTGATGCTCTCTATCGGTTAGGTGTTTTTGAGAAACGAGAATAAGATATTTTCCATTTTTAAATATGTATTCTATTTCTTTAGATTTTATTCTTCGACGAAGAGTAGAAATACTAACTCTATATTTATTAGAATACTCTTGTAAGGTTAGCCACTGTGTTGTCATCATAAGATCCCTACTTACATGGTTTTGGATTTGAATATCCAAGTCAAGCAAGCTCTTGTCAAAAGGCCTAACAACTCAAGTCAGTTTTAAAAAAAGAATCCAAAAAGAAAAGCTCCTAAGACAGTTCCTAAACTTGTCATAATCATTAAAGACTTTGATACAAAGTTCCATTCAATACTCTCTCTTCCTTTCTGTTGAAAATTCATCATAAAAGTTATGGGTTTAATATAGTAATAAATCCCTACAGCAGAAGCTAAAAAGGCCCAAAAAATCAGCCACCAATTTCCACTTAAAATAAGCGGTTGAAACAGAGCGACCTTAGCAAAAAAACCAAAAGTAGGTGGTAGGCCTGCTAAGCCTATTAAAAACAAGGAAACGGCTAAAGCAAACAGAGGCTCTGTTTTAAACAAAGCTCCTAGGTCTTTAAGCTCAACTTGAGAAGTTTTTTTATTTTCTAAACATTGAATTGCCGTTAAAAGACCTCCTGTCATAAAAATATAAGAAAGCAAATAGTAGACTAAAACTGAAAAATCTTTAGCATCACCCGGCAAGCTTAAAATTCCAACTAAAGCCATCATCAAGTAACCAGAGTGAGCAATGCTAGAAAAAGCAACAATTCGTTTTACTTGAACTTGTTTTAAGGCCATTAAATTTCCAAACCAAAGTGTTAAAACGCTCGCTATCCCCAGGCCATAAACAAAAATAAACCCATGCTCACCTTTATCAAAAAAAGGTAACGCAAATAATCTTCCCATAAAAAGAATAACTGAAGACTTTACAGCTGTTGCCATAAAAGATGTCATTGGAGTCAAAGCTCCTTGATAAACATCTGCCAGCCAAAACTGAAAAGGGAAAAGCGCTATTTTGAAAAAAAGTCCACAAAGCAATAGCACAAACCCTAGAAAAATAAATCGGTTATAAAAGTCTCCTTGTTCTGTAAAAAAACTTTCTATCTCTAAAGAACCTGTTGCTCCAAATAAAAAAGAAAGACCATACAAAAACACAACTCCCGATAAAGCACTCAACACAAAATACTTCATAGAAGATTCTAAACATAAAGTATCTTTTCGGCTCATCGCTAAAAGCAAATAGATAATCAGTGAAGCTGTTTCTAACCCGATAAAAGATGTCATTAAATTTTGAGATAGACAAAAAATATAAAGTGCAGCGACACCATTAGAAAAAAAGAAAAGACACTCTGTCAGCTGATTTTTATCGAGCCATAAATTAAATCGAAAAAGAAATAAACTTTGTAAAGAAGCAATTGCTACCAGAACACATGACATTGTTTCATAAGATCCAAATTTTAAAGATAAAATACTTTCATCGTTAAATCCCATAAGAAACAACAGCAGCAAAGAGCTAAAAATTCCTAATCCATGAAAAGCAATCACAAGAGAAGGCTTGGTTTCTTGATTTCCATTTAATACTTTTAATATTAAAGGAATAAAAGACATCACTGTAATAATCCAACAAGGAGATAATTGAAAAAAACCATGTAAAGAAAGCAAGTTACAACTCCTCTTCTAATGATTTGTTTGGATCCGTTTTTTTAAATAAAACATAGTTGTAGCGAGATTGATTTAAATGTTCTAAAGAAGCTTCAGAGTATTTAAAAAAAGCTTTTGGGAAAATTCCCATTAAAAAAACCAGAACAATAAGGGGAACTAAAAAACAAACCTCTTTGAAATGAAGATCTTTAACTCCCTTAGATAATTGGCGTAAATGGCTGAGAAAAACATGTTGAAAAAGTCTCAGCATATACACGGCCGATAATACAACTCCTATAATAGCTCCTAAAAACCAAAACTTTCCTGACAAATAAGATCCCAACAAAACCAAAAACTCTGAAACAAATCCTCCGGTTAAAGGAAGAGCAATTGAAGATAGCGTTATTATAAAAAAACAAGCGGCAAACCAAGGCATTGTTTTGGCAAGTCCTCCATAAGAAGAAATATCACGGCTTTTTGTTCTTTCATAAATCAAGCCCACCAAAAGAAACAACCCAGCAGAAGAAACTCCATGAGTCAGCGTTTGATAAAAAGCTCCTGTTAATCCATAAATATTAAAAACAAAAATTCCTATAAGAACATAAGCCATATGCGCTACAGAAGAATAGGCCACCAACCTCTTCATATCTTTTTGCGCACACGCAACCAAAGAAGCATAAATCAAGCCAAAAACTGCCAGAAATAAAAGCCCAGGGGCATAATAATCCGAAGCTTCTGGAAATAAAGGAAGCACAAAACGAAACCATCCATAAGTTCCCAGTTTTAAGGAGACAGCAGCAAGATAAACGGAAGCCGCTGTAGGAGCTTCAACATGAGCTAAAGGAAGCCATGTATGAAAAGGAAACACAGGTGTTTTAACCATAAAAGCAAAAGCACAACAGAGAAATAATAAATTTTGAGTACTTAAAAAATCTCCCTCTATAAATACAAAATCTAATTTATAAAAATCCAGGATGCTGGAAGAAATTTCTCCAAAAGAAGTTTCCGCTATTAACATCATAGATAGAAAAGCGACTAATAAAAATAAAGAGGCTAGAAAAGTATAAATTAAAAATTTAAAAGCAGCATAAAATCTTCCCTTTCCTCCCCATATGTAAATAAGAAAAAACAAAGGCAATAAGGACATTTCAAAAAAGATGTAAAAAAGAATAGCATCAAAACTTAAAAAAGCTCCTACAGAAAGTGCCACTAACAAAAATAACAAAAAGAAATAAACAGGATTGTTTTCTTTCCAAGAACAAAGAATAGTTAGAGGCAAAAGAAACGAACTTAAAAGGATATACCAAAAAGACAACCCATCTATGGCTAAAAAATAATCCACTCCTAAAAAAGGAATTAAAGGCAGCTGTTCTGTTAATTGCAAATCATGAGACTGAGAATCAAAAATAAAAAACAAAGACGCTGTAAATAAAAAATAAACAATACTTAAAATTAAAGCTTTAAGTTGTAAATTTTTTCGAGGAAAGGCAAATAAGCTTCCGCCAAAAAAGAGAGGTAAAAATATAAAAAGACTTAACATTTGATCCTTATTTTAAAAATACTAACACGACAAAAAACGCCAGCCCCATTACAAAATACAAAGCATAGGATTGAAGATTTCCATTAACCCAATAAGAAACTTCTTTTCTTAAAGATAAAACTTGATCACTGATCCACAAAATTCCCTTTTGAAACAATTCTTTGTCTATGGTTTCAAAACAAATTTCTGAAATTTGAAAAAAAGGCTTCGAGATTTTTTTCTCTAAAAAAGAATCTGTATAAAAAGAATTTTCTAATAAGTCCTTCCAAAAACCATGCTTTTGTTTTTTGGATTTTTTAAATCTATAATAAAAAAAGGTGCAAATCATCATGATTAAAGAACCTCCTACAGAAAGTGCCATCAACAAGCTTTCTACCAGATAAGAAGTTTTAAATTCCACCAACACAAAGGGGGATAAAAACCCTTTTAAAAAATGAGGTAGGTGGTAGGGTAAAAGCTCTGAAAAAATATGAGGCACTCCCAATAAACCACCAAATAAAGCTAATAGAGCAAGCAGCCATAAGGACATTATCATTAATCCCCCTCCTTCATGAGCTTTTCCTTTAAAATTTTGTTTTCCAAAAAACACTAGTGTTGTCAATCTCGTCATATAAAAACAAGTACAAAACGCAGTTATTAAAGCCACACCGTATAAGCCATAACTCCCACTTGCAAAAAGCGAATGCAAAATTTCATCCTTACTAAAAAAACCTGAAAAAGGCGGAAGAGCAATTAAAGATAGTGTTCCCACCATGTAACACCAAAAGGTATTGGGGAAATACTTCCTTAAGCCACCCATAGATCGAATGTCTTGCTCTCCAGAAAGTCCATGGATAACAGATCCTGCGCATAAAAAAAGAAGAGATTTAAAAAATCCATGTGTTAACAAATGAAAAACCCCAGTTGAAAAAGCTTTAACTCCTAAAGACATAAACATATATCCTAATTGGGAAATCGTAGAATAAGCTAAAACTTTTTTAAAATCCCATTGTCTTGTAGCCACTAAAGCAGCACCCAAAGCTGTTATTGCACCAACCCAAGAGATTATAGTCAGGACATCTGGAGTGTAAAAATACATTCCAAAAAGACGAACCACCATATAAATTCCAGCAGTCACCATAGTTGCTGCATGAATAAGAGCTGACACAGGTGTTGGACCTGCCATAGCGTCCGCTAACCAAATGTGAAGAGGGGCTTGAGCTGATTTACCAGTAGCGCCTAAAAATAAACACAAAGCTCCTAAAGAGCCTAAGCTAAAAAAGTTTTGAAATTCATCTTTGGAAAAAAAGATCGCATTAAGTTCTGAAAAGTTTAAAGTTCCGTATTGTGAAAAAACAAGAAACAAGCCCAGTAAAAAAAAGGTATCTCCCACCCTATTCACAATAAAAGCTTTCATTCCTGCCCGAGCTTTTTGAATATCTTTAAACCAAAAACCTATGAGAAGATAAGAACATAATCCAACGCCTTCCCATCCTACAAATAAAACCAAAAGATTATCTGCTAGAACTAGTAGCAACATCATAAAAACAAATAAATTTAAGTAAGCAAAGTAACGAGTTTTGGCGCCGTCTTTTGCCATATAATTCATGCTATAAACATGAATTAAAAAACCAACTCCTGTAATAAGAAGCAACATTAACAAAGTTAATGGATCTAGAATAAAAGAAAAAGAAACTTGAAAATCCTCTATAGAAATCCAAGAACCAAAAGAAAAAGTAACTGTTTGTGCTTGTAAAAAATAATACACTGAAATTAAAAAAGAAATGAGACAAGCCCCTGATGCAATCCAACCAGAAAGGCTGCTCTTAGCGCGTTTAAACCTCGAAGCATTAATTAAAAAACCCACAAGAGGAGATAAAAGCAAGAGAAACGCCATCATCCTCGTAACTGCCTTAAGGAATCCACATCAATTCCTTTAAAAACTCTATAAACACGAACCGCTAAAGCGAGTCCAATCCCTGCTTCTGCCGCTGCTATACTCATAATAAAAAACACCAGAACTGGCCCTTCTTTTAAGTTGTATAAATAAGCAAAAGACAACAAGTTTAAATTAACAGCATTGAGCATAAGCTCTAAGCTCATCAAAATAACGAGGATATTTCTTCTTATTAAAACGCCCGCCATTCCTATAAAAAACAACAGTGCTGATAAAAATAAAGGAAAATAAACTTCCATCAACTACTCCTTATCCAACCGAGATAAAGTAACAACACCCATCGCTACAATCAAAAGTAAAAGACCTAAGATTTCAAAAATCAAAACATATTTTATAAAAATTTGCAGAGCCATTTCTTTAAGAGAAGCGTCTAACCCAGCCTCTTTTACAGGATGAGAAAAAGCCATAAGAGCCAGAACCCCTGAAACTAATCCAAAAGTAAAAAGAGGGAGGCCCCATTGAAGAAGATTTTTTTTATCTATTTTTACATCTACCTCTTCTTTCAAATCAAAAAGCATAAGCACCATAACGAAAATAACAATAACAGCTCCTGCATAAACTATAAGTTGAAGCCCTGCTATAAACACAAAACCCAATAAAAAGAAAATTCCTGATAAAGAAACCATAGAAACCGCCAGATAAAGAGCTCCGTTCGCAAGGTTTTTAGAAGTCACTGTTTTTAAAGCAGAAAAAATTAAAACAACCGAAAACGCATAAAGTAAAAAATGATTCATCCCCGTTCCTTTTTTAACTCTTATGACCAATAAAAATAAATAGAGCGGTTAATAAAGCGTTTGCAAAAGCCCATGGCAGCAAAACCTTCCAACCTATTTCCATTAAACGATCGTAGCGAAACCGCGGCAACGACCAACGAATCCACATAAAAATAAATAAGAAAATAAAAAACTTGGTCAAGAAAACCAGAAATAATATAAGGGAACTCAGGAGGCTGTTATTAAAAATATTCATTAAATTTTCTAAAGAGAAAAAAGGATAAACACTATATCCTCCAAAGTAAAAAATAACCATAAGAGCTGAGGCCACCATCATGTGAGCATATTCTCCTATGTAAAACAAAATTAATTTTATACCACCATATTCTGTATGATAACCTGAAACCAGTTCACCCTCAGCTTCTGGGAGATCAAAAGGAATTCGATTGCTTTCTGCAATTAAGGCTATAAAAAAAATAAGAGCTCCAATAGGTTGATAAAAAATTCCCCAGTTAGGAAGAAAAGAAACCCCAAAACTTTTTCCTAAAAAAGAAAATTGCAAAGCGCGATCTTGAGCTGCTATAATTTCTAAAAAATCAAAAGAATTAAATAATAATAAAATTCCAACTAAGGCCAAGCTTAATGCCAATTCATAACTAATGGTTTGTGCAGCAGCTCTTAAAGCTCCAAACAAAGGGTATCGACTTCCCGATCCCCATCCCCCCATTAATAAAGCGTAAGCAGATAAAGAAGAAACTCCTAGAGCAAAAATCACTCCTATATTCAAATGAAAAGCTTGAAAGTAAAAAGTATAAGGGCCTAGTGTTTGACCTAAAAATTCAAAAGCAGGCAGTTCAGCAGGAGCAGAAAAAGGAAGAGACCCAAAAACAAGAGCTGGTGGAATAACAGCAAAACAAGGAGCTAAGTAGTAAACCCATTTACGCCCACCCTTTCCAATAACAAAATCTTCTTTCATTAAAGGTTTTATTAAATCTGCCAAAATTTGCATAAGCCCTAAGGGGCCAACCCGATTAGGGCCTAGTCGATTTTGAATTAAAGCAGAAACCCTCCTTTCAGCCCAAACCAAAAGAGGAACTAAAGCAATCATAGAAAAAAATATTAAATTTAATTTAGAAACATTCACAAAGATTTCAAAAAAATCTTTTCCCATCATTTCCACTCTAAAGCTTTTGTTTTAATCTCCCACCACAGCCCAAATAAAAAAAGAAGGAGAAATAAGCCAACAGAAAAGAGAACTGGCAAAGCCAATTCGCTATTTAAAAAATCTCTATAGTAAATAGCAAAGGGGTACATAAAAATAATTTCTATATCAAAAACAATAAAAAGAATACCTGTCAAAAAAAACTTCACAGGAATTCTAGAGCTTTTTAAGTTTTGAGAAGGAATGCCACATTCATAAGATTCCGATTTGGCCTGAGTATTAGCGGCGCGAGAGCTGGGGCCAAAAAAATGAGAAATAGCTATTAAAAAAGCACAAAACCCAAAAGCAACTAAAAACAAAAGAACAATCAATTCCATACTCTTGTTATTTACTAGAAAAACAGATGTTTGGGCATAAATAAGATTGGTTTTTTTAGCATTGCAACAAAGTCCTTTCCTCTTTATACTTTTTTTCTTTAAAGAAATTATCTCTAGGAACTTGTTCTTAGCTAGGAAATAAAATATATGGATTTTGAAGATTTAAAAAAAGATTTTTTTCTCTCTAAAGAACCTAAAGAAATTATAGGCACGCAAGCCATTTCAAGCCTGAGTTTTCTTCTGGAAAAAGCAGCAACTTTTAATAGAACCCAACCACAGGTTTTGCTGGCTCCCTCAAAAGATTTAAAAAAAATAAAAAGTTTTCTCTCTTTTAAAAAAACAAACTTAAACTACTTAGAGTTGCCCATGTCTCCCCTTTCAAACTATGTTTTTGCTGAAAAAAACTGGAATCAAAGACGGCGGTGGCAGGCTTGGGCTCAACAAAATCATCCCTCTTTATTTTTAGCAACTCCTCTTTCTCTTTTAAAAAAAACTTCTACTAAAGAGCCTTATCTTCATTTAAAAAAAGAATCTGTCTTGGAAGATATTAGTTTTTTAAGATATCTTCCAAGGCCTTTTGTTGAAAAAGCAGGAGACTTTTCTTCAAGAGGGTTTTTATGGGATATTTACTCTCCTGCCTATTCCTACCCTCTCCGCTTGGAACTTATAGATAAAAAAATAAAAAGTATTCATTTGCTTTCAAAAGATCTTAAAACGCGTACCTCGAGCCTAGAAAAAGCTTGGATTCCCTTTTTAAAAGAGTGGGGAGGTGATCGGGAACAAAGACAACAGATTTGTCACACTCTAAAAACAAGCTTTTCGGGAGAGAATTTTCCTTTTATGGAAGATCTTCTAAAAACAATTTCTAGAGGAGAAGATCCTGATGGCTTTGAATCTCTTTTAAATCTTTTAGACCTGACTTGTTCTCTGGATTATTTCCCCACAAAACCATCTTTGTGGATATGGAACGCGGAAGAAACCGCGTTAGAATTTGAAAAATCACTAGAGAAAATTGAGGAGGATCAACCGCTTTTTAAAAAAGAATTTCTTTTTCTTCCTTGGGAGAAGCTAAACTCCTATCCAAAAACAGAGGTAAAAACAAGTCCATCTCCCTTTTTATCTTCCAAAACTCAAAGCAAAAAATTTCTATCAAAAACTATTTCTCCCTCTTCTGATTTGCAAAAATTTTTCTCTGAACTGCCTGTTTCTGATATTGTTTTCGTCTACCAAGCGCCTCATTTGGAAACAAAAATAAAACAAATTCTCCTGGGAAGCTCCTTAAGCAAAGATGCCCCCTCTCTAACTTTTAAATCAAAAAATCTCTATTTTTTACAAGGGATTATAGAAGAAAGCTTTTTTAGCGATGAAGGTTCTGCCTATGTCCAATTAGAATCTCTTTTTTCTAAAGACACCAAGTCGTTAGAAGTTTCTACCTTTGAATTTTTTAGACACCAAACAAAATCTATAGAATTTTCCCAATTAAAACAGGGTGATCTTGTTGTTCATAGAAAATATGGAATCGCTCAATTTGAAGGTTTAAAAACTTTAAAAGCTCAACAGCAAATTCAAGATTTTTTCCTCCTTACTTATCGGGGAGGGGATAAGCTTTTCTTGCCCGCTTATAAAGCAAAAGAAATAAAAAAATATTTTAAAAAATCTTCTTTTAAATTCACTCCCTATTTACTAGACCGATTAAACGATTCAAAGCGTTGGAATGTTAAAAAATCTCAAGCAAAAAAATACATTCAATCTATTGCTTTAGACCTCATCAACCTTTACAAAAAAAGAAAACAAAGTTTTCGAAAGCCCTTTTTATCCATTAATAAATCTTTAGAAAAATTTGAAAAAGAATTTCCTTTTGAAGAAACCTCTTCGCAAAAACAGGCAATACAAGAAATTTTTAAAGACTTAGACCAGCCCTGCCCTATGGATCGCTTGCTTTGTGCTGATGTTGGTTTTGGAAAAACAGAGGTCGCTTTACGGGCCGCTTTTCGAGCTATTGAAAGCGGTTATCAAGTCTGTTTTCTGGCTCCGACCACCATATTAAGCTTACAACATTATGAAAATTTTAAAATTCGATTTAAAAACTGGCCTTATAAAATATCCCTCTTGAATAGGTTTGCTTCTAAAAAAGAAAAGGAGGAGATTTTTAAAGAAACAAAAACTAATAAAATTGATCTTTTAATAGCAACACACTCCGCGCTTTCTCCCCATCTTTCCTTTAACAACCTAGGTCTTTTAATTATTGATGAAGAACATCGTTTTGGTGTTAAACAAAAAGAACAGCTCTCTAGATTTAAACATAATTTAGATATCCTTTATCTTTCTGCAACACCTATTCCTAGAACTTTAAACATGGCTATGAGTGGCATTAAAGATATTAGCATCCTTATAGAGCCTCCTTCTCAAAGAAAGCCAATAAAAACATTTTTAAAAAGTTGGAGCGAAGGCATTGAACCTTTTATAAAAGAAGCTTGTCAATTTGAAAAAAACAGAGGGGGTCAAATTCTTTTTGTTCATAATCGTATAAAAACTATTTATGAAAAAGCAGAGCAACTCCAAAAACTCTTGCCGGATTTTAAATTGGCTTGTGCGCATGGAAGGCTCCCGCCTCTTGAGTTAGAAAACACAATGCTTGATTTTTTTAATAAAAAATTTGATATCTTAATTTCAACAAACATTATTGAATCAGGCCTCGATATTCCTCAAGCAAATACTGTTTTTATTGATAAAGCTCATCAGGTAGGTCTTAGTCAAATTTATCAAATCAAGGGACGAGTTGGCCGAGGAGAAAGACAAGCTTACTGCTACCTCCTTATCCCTAGAAAAGAAGGGCTTTCTCCTATTGCTAAGGAGCGGCTTTCTCTTCTTGAAAAACACAAAAAATTAGGAGCTGGGTTTCACCTCGCTCTTCATGATTTAGAAACAAGAGGAGCGGGATCTGTTTTTGGGGCAGAGCAAAGTGGGCATTTACACACCTTAGGAGAGGATCTGTTTTTTGAACTTCTTAATGAAACTTTAGAAGATCAAAAAGAAGGTTTCGTTGAGCCTGATATTAAGCAACCGCTTTCAACAGGAATCCCTTCTTTTTATATTCCCGATCCAAAGCTTCGTTTATTTTATTATAAAAATTTATCTGAAGCGACAGAGGCTCATCAGTTGTTTTGTTTAAAACAAGAATTTTTAGAAAACTTTGGGCCTATCCCTGAAGAATTAGAATCACTTTTTTCTTTATTAAAAATTAAATTTCTCTGTAAAAATCTTCTGATTAAAGATTTAAAACTAACAACAACTTCTATGACTCTTGTTTTTCATCCAAAAACGAGGGTTTCTTTAGAAAAAATTATCAGGTCTCTTCAAGAAAAAAACTGGAAAGCGCTTGGTGAACACTCTTTAAAAATTCCTTTAGACGAGCTTCAAGATCTTTTTGTTCAAACAGAAAAAATTCTTAAAGATCTTTAAAGATCTTTTTCTCCTTGGAGCCATAGTTTTTGCTTTTCTAACTCTTCTCTTTTAGAAGGATCTAAGTCCCATTTCAAAAGTTGACTTTCAAGCTCTTGTAATTCTTTTTCAACTTGAATTCGATTTAAAGTTTCTTTTGTTTCAGCAGATTCCGCTAACACCTTGATTTCTTCTTTAGAAATTTCTAAATATCCCCAACCAATAGCCACCTTTTCCCACTGCGAAGCGCCTACTGATTTGTATTTTAAAACACCGGCTTGAAGGAGGGAAACAAGCGAAGCATGGCCCGGTAAAATTCCTAACTCTCCTTTTACAGAAGGAACCAAAGCTTCCTCAATACTTTTTTTAACAAGCAAAGATTTTTCTGGAGTATAAATACTAAGTTTCATTAAAGTTTTTTTGCTTTTTCTAAAGCTTCCTCAATAGTTCCCACCATATAAAAAGCTTGTTCAGGAACTTTGTCATGAACCCCTTCTATAATTTCTTTAAATCCTTTAATGGTTTCTTGAACTTCAACATATCTTCCCGGAACATTTGTAAAAGTTTCCGCAACAAAAAAAGGTTGTGATAAAAACTTTTGAACTTTTCGAGCTCGAGACACAACCAACTTATCCTCTTCGCTAAGTTCGTCAATTCCTAAAATCGCAATAATATCTTGAAGCTCATTATATTTTTGTAATAAGGATTGAACTTTTCGAGCGGTGTTATAATGTTCTTCGCCCACAATATCTGCTTGTAAAATTCTAGAAGTGGATTGCAACGGGTGAACGGCTGGATAAATTCCTAGTGCTGTTAATTCTCGATCAAGGTTAGTTGTTGCATCTAAATGCGAAAAAGTTGTTGCAGGAGCAGGATCTGTATAATCATCTGCAGGCACATAAATAGCTTGAACTGAAGTAATAGATCCTTTTTTTGTAGATGTAATTCTTTCTTGTAAAGCTCCCATCTCTGTTGCAAGCGTTGGTTGATATCCAACCGCTGAAGGAATTCGCCCCAAGAGAGCAGAAACTTCTGATCCCGCTTGAGTAAATCTAAAAATATTATCTACAAAAAATAAAACATCTTGTTTTTTTTCATCTCTAAAGTATTCCGCAACTGTTAAGCCAGATAGGGCAACACGAGCTCTCGCTCCAGGGGGTTCGTTCATTTGCCCATAAACAAGAGCTGTTTTTTTAATAACTCCCGATTCCTTCATCTCTAAAAAAAGATCATTTCCTTCTCGGGTTCTTTCTCCTACACCAGCAAAGACAGAATAACCTCCATGCTCTGTAGCGATATTTCTAATCAGCTCCATGATAATAACAGTTTTTCCAACTCCGGCTCCGCCAAACAAACCAATTTTTCCACCCTTCACATAAGGAGCTAAAAGATCAATAACTTTAATTCCTGTCATAAGCATTTCTGTTTTTGTGCTTTGATCTTCAATTGTTGGCGTTGGTCGATGTATAGGCCAGTGAGTTTTGGCTTTAATAGGGCCTGCTTCATCAACAGCTTCTCCTACTACATTTAAAATTCGCCCTAAAACCTCTTCTCCAACAGGAACTTTGATCATTTCTTTTGTATTTAAAACTTCTTCTCCTCGAACCAATCCCTCTGTAGAATCCATAGCAATGGCTCTACAAACACCATCTCCTAAATGTTGAGCAACTTCTAAAATTAAATTTTTATCTTTAACTTTTAAAGCTGTATAAATTGGTGGAAGTTCTTTTAAAAACTCTACATCTACAACAGGGCCTATCACTTGTTTAATTTGTCCAGTTTCCATCTCGTCTCCTCTAAGTTAAAGCTTCTACACCAGCTACAATTTCTGTTAATTCTGTTGTAATAGCACTTTGTCTTAATTTATTAAACTTTAAAGTTAAAGCAGAAATCATATCTCCTGCATTTGTTGTTGCGCTTTCCATCGCTGTCATGCGAGCTCCATGTTCTGCGGCTATATTTTCACAAATGCATCTATAGATTTGAACGCTAAAATATCTCTCTAAAAGATTTTCTAATAGTTCTTTGGGTTTGATTTCAAAAATAAGATCTTCTTTAACTCCATTATCTTCTTTTTGTAACGAAAGCCTTTCAGAAGATAAATCAAAAGGTAAAAATCTTTCTTTAACAATTTTTGGAGCAATAATCGTTTTAAATTCATTATAAATGATAAAAACAGCATCGTAATTACTGGCAAGAGTCTTCGAGATTAAATCTTTAGAAATTTGAGCCGCCAAAGGATAAGAAGCTTCTTTAACTAAATTAACAACAGGATCTTCTATTCCTTGAAGTCCTCGAAATTTAAAATAATCAGATCCTTTTCTTCCAATAAAAAATAAATCCTCTTGTTGGTAAGTATTTTCTTTTAAATGGTTTTCTGTAAATCGACAAATATTTCCATTAAACCCACCACATAAACCTCGATCGCTTGTCAGAACAACTGTTAAAACTTTTTGAATATCTTTAGATGATTTTTGTTTTAAAAAGGGGTGAGTGATCTCCTGACTTAAAACAACATCTTGTAAAACTTCTTCTAAAGAATTTGCATAATGCCTTAGGTTTAAAATTCGATTTTGAGCAGAACGAAGTCTCGCTGCTGAAATCATTTTCATCGCTTTTGTCATTTTTTGAGTGTTTTTAACACTGTTTATTCGAGTTTTTATTTTTTTCAAACCAGCCATGCTATTTATTCTTTATTTTTAAAAATTGTTTTAAATTCTTCTACAACTTTTCCAAGTTCCTTTTTTGTTTCATCAGAAAGCAGTTGTTTTTCTTTTATAGATTTTAAAAGATTTGCGTATCTACTCTCTAAAAAGAGAAGAACTTCTTTTTCAAAATCTAAGACTTGATCAACAGGAATGTCGTCTAAAAGTCCTTGAGCTGCAAAAAAGATTATTACAACTTGTCGCTCTACAGGTAGAGGAGATTCTTCTTTTTGTTTTAAAATCTCAACAAGTCGCGAGCCTCTTGCTAATTGCTTTCTAGAAACTTCATCCAAATCGGAAGCAAAAGCTGCAAAAGATTCTAAAGAACGAAATTGAGCCAAATCTAATTTTAGCGTTCCTGCAACTTGCTTCATAGCTTTAATTTGCGCCGCTCCTCCCACACGAGAAACAGATTTTCCAACATTAATAGCTGGTCGAATATTTTTATAAAACAATTCTGTTTCTAAAAAAATTTGTCCATCTGTAATGGAGATAACATTTGTTGGAATATAAGCAGAGATATCTCCCGCTTGTGTTTCCACAATAGGAAGAGCTGTTAGGGAGCCGCCTCCTAAAGTATCATTCATCTTAGCAGCTCTTTCCAGAAGTCTTGAGTGAATATAAAAAACATCCCCTGGGAAAGCTTCTCGCCCTGGAGGTCGTCTTAATAATAAAGATAGTTGTCTATAAGCTTGAGCTTGTTTTGTTAAATCATCAAAAATAATTAAAGCATGTTCGCCTTTGTCTCTAAAGTATTCCGCCATTGTTACACCCGTATAAGGAGCTAAAAATTGTAAAGCAGCAGCGTCTGAAGCTGTTGAAGCAATGACAGTTGTATATTCCATAGCTCCAACTTTTCTAAGTTTTTCAATAACTTGAGTTACTGTTGATCTTTTTTGCCCAATAGCCACATAGAAACATTTTACATTTTGATTTTTTTGATTAATGATAGTGTCGATAGCAACTGTTGTTTTTCCTGTTTGTCGATCTCCAATAATCAACTCTCTTTGTCCTCTACCAATAGGTATCATAGAGTCCACAGCTTTTAATCCTGTCTGAAGAGGCTCGCTTACAGGTTGTCTAGAAATAATTCCCGGTGCTTTTTTTTCTAAGGGCTCAAAGCTAGTCGCTTTAATAGGGCCTAAACCATCTAAGGGTTGTCCTAAGGTATCCACAACACGGCCTAACAAATTGGCTCCAACAGGAACTTTAACAATTTCCCCTGTTCGATGGGCTTCATCGCCTTCTTTTATATTTTTTTCATCTCCCAATAAAACCAAGCTCACATTGTCTTGTTCTAAATTTAAAGCAAGTGCTTTTTCTCCACCCTTAAAGGAAACCATTTCTCCGGACATAACATTTGTTAATCCAAACACGCGACAAACACCATCTCCTACAGAAATGACCCGCCCCCATTCAGAAACATCTAAAGATTTTTCATAATTAACAATTTGTTTTTTTAAAAGATTTTTTATTTCATCAGCTTGAAAAGTAGACATGTTAACCTCCTAAAGATTGAAATTTCTTAAACTGATTGATAAGAGTGTCGTTAAAAATATAACCACCTATTTTTACATACAAACCAGCCACAACACTTTGCGCTTTCCTAGCTTGAAGACGCGCCTTCTTTTTTAAAATTTTTCCTATCGCTTCTTCAACATTTTGAACTTGATCCTTGGATAAAGTTTCTGAGCTATAAACAACTCCCTGTATTCTGGAGTGTTTTTCGTTTAAAAGATTTTCATACGCGAGAGTGATTTCTCCAAGTAAAGAAAAAGTCTTTTTATCTAAGAGCAACTTGAAAAAATTTAAAAGATGAGGGTTTTGATCCGGTAAAACCTTTTGTAAAACCTCTTTTTTGTTTTTTAACGAAACAACACTTGAGTTAAAAAACTCCTTATAAGGCTCCTCTTTTAAGTGCATAGAAAAAGACTTTAACAAGTTTAAAGTCTCTTCATCAGAAAGGATATCAAAAAAAGCTCTTCCGTAAATTTCTGCTCGTTTAGAAACCATTAACCCTCTTTATTTGTTTAAAGAAATCTTGATAAAGATCTTCTTGAATTTTTGAAGACGAAAGATTTGCTTGAATTTGATTTTTAGCTTGATCAACAATTTTAGATTTCCAATCTATTAAAAATTCTTTTTTTAACTTTTCAGACTCGAGTTGAATAAAAAATGTTTTTTCCTGATCCTTCCTTTTTTTATACTCTAGTATTTCCTGCTCTTTTTGTTCAAGAATTTCTTGCCCTCTTGTCTCGGCATCTTTATCAATAGTTTTTTCTTTATTCTCTAGGTCCTTGATTTTATCTTGCCATTCATTAAAAGAGTCTTTTATCGCCTCTTGTTGTTTTTTGGCTTGCTCTTCAAAAGCAAGAAAGTCTTTTAATCTTTTTTGAAACAAAGATTTTATTGGCTTTTTTAAAAGCACCAACAGGGCGGCAAAAAATAATACAAAATTTAAACTTTGAAAAAAGATGTCCCTACCAGAAAAACTAGATTCACCAGAAGCTTCCGCTAAAAAGCAAAAAAACGCGACAAAGAAAAGGAGGGTAGGTTTCATGCTTTCCCCAGCATTTTATTAATTAAAGCCTGTACAAGTGCAGGAATTTCTTTTTCTAATTTTTTATTTTCTTGATCTTTATGGTTGGTAAGATGCTCTTTTTGTTTTTTTAAACCCTCAATGTGTTGTGCTTGGATAGCTGCTCGTTCTTCTTTAAATTTTTTCTCTACCGATTCTTTAATAACTCCAAATTTACTTTGAAATTTTTTATTAAGAGCTTGAGCTTTTTCCGAATAAACTTTTTTTAGATTTTCAATTTCTATTTCTTTTTTTTGACTCTCTAAAAAACTTCCTTTTGTCATTTCTCTTCTTTTTTCGAGGTTTTCACAGTAGCTTTGTAAAAAAAGTTTTTTCATTAGAAAATAAAGAACCACGATCAGAATAAACTGGTAGAAAAAAGTATGATCCAAACCAACTGTTGTTGCAAAATTTTTAAGAATTTCCATGACCTTTGAAATCTATATCTTTTAAAAATAAAAGGGTCAAGAGAGGGCCTTAGGAAACTAAGCAAAAAAAGGAAGGTCTTTAAGTTTGGATTTTCTTAGAAGATCCTTCAAAAAAAACACCTTCTTTAATGGATAAAGAAGGACTAGAAACATTTCCAAAAAATCTTGCCGGAGGCTCCATTATGACACTTTTTTTTGCAATAACCTTTCCCGAAAGCTCTCCCATCAAAATCAAATGATCAACCTCAACATCTGCTTCCACTTTAGCGGTAGATTCTATAATTAAAGATCCTTCTGCTTGTATCTTGCCTTTAAACACTCCGCCTAAACGAGTCGATCCCTTAAATCGAAGCTCACCTTCAAAAAAAGAATCCTCTCCCAAAAAAGCTTGTGTTGAATCTAAATCAGAAAAAGTTTTTATTGTCTGTCTCCCCTAGCTTATTTAAAAGGCCTTTTAGCTCTTCTTCAGAATGAAAAGTAAAAGAAATCTTACCCTTTTGTCTAGAGGAAAAATCAATTTGAACCCTATTAGAGAAAATTTTCTCTAATCGAGATAAACTTTTTGAAACCCAAAAAGGAATCGTGGCTTTAGCCGGCTTTTTTTTCCGACCTAAGCCCGCCAATGAACGAACGGTTAATTTGTTTTGGGTACATTGTTCTGCTAATTTTCTTTGTTTTTGCTGGTTTTTTTCTTTTAAGATTTCTTTCGCTTGGCCAAAAGAAATCTTACCCACTTCTATGTACTCTTGAACTTTGGGATCGAGCTGCAATAATCTAAGACTGTTTGTAAGAGAGCTCCTAGAAACACCTACAGCTTGAGCAAGCTTTTCTTGATTTAAACCTTGTTCTTTTAAAATAAGCTCATAAGCCCTAGCTTGTTCTATAGGATTAAGATCTTCTCTTTGAAGATTTTCTATCAAAGCCCAAAGAGGAGCTTCACCCGCTTTTGGACTTTTAATTATTGCTGGAATTTTATGCATTCCCGCTTGTAAGGAAGCTCGCCATCTTCTTTCTCCTGCAATAATTTCATAATTTTCACCCTTAGCTTGAACTAAAATAGGCGACAACACACCCTCTTTTTTAATGGTTTTGCTTAAAGCTTCTATTCCTGCTTTATCAAAATCTTTTCTTGGTTGTTTTTTATTAGGAAAAACTTTTTCAATATCTAAAGAAAGAACTTGTTGCTCAGAAGAAAGGCTTGGGCCTAAAAGAGAATCTAAACCTCTACCAAGGCGGTTTTTTTTGTTCACAGATTGAGTCTCCATACAAGTCCCTAAACCGTTACAGAGACTGATATTTTTTTATCAAACTCTGCAGAAAGATCAAAATATTTTCTAGCTCCAATAGATTTGGGATCGTATTGAAAAATAGATTTTCCAAAACTAGGAGCTTCGCTTAAGCGGACATTACGGGGGACGATGGTTTGAAAAACTTTATCTTCAAAGTGTTTTCTAACTTCTTCTTCTACCTGATAAGAAAGGCGATTTCGACCATCAAACATTGTTAGCAAAATACCCTCTAGTTTTAAATCAGGGTTAAACCTTTCTCTAACTCTTCGAATTGTTTCTATAAGCTGTCCTAAGCCTTCTAAAGCATAATACTCAACTTGAAGCGGAACTATAAATCGTTGAGAGGCAGCAAGCACATTCACCGTTAAAAAACCTAGCGACGGGGGGCAATCTATAAAAATAAAATCAAAGGAATCTTTTAAAGGGGCGAGGCAATCTTTTAATAAAAATTCCCAACCTTCTGCTTGGAAAAATTCTATCTCTGCTCCCGCTAAATGATTATCACTTGATATTAAAAATAAATTTTCTAAATCACTTTTTTGAATAGTTTTTTCAATACTCATTTTTTTACAAAGAGCCTCGTAAATTGTGGGGTGGCTCGAATCATAGTTAAAAGCTCGAGAAGCATTTCCTTGAGGATCCATGTCTATTAAAAGAGTTTTATAATTTTTAAGAGATAAAGCCGTGGCAAGATTGACAGAGGTTGTGGTTTTACCAACTCCACCTTTTTGATTAACCAAGCTAATGATGTGTCCCATGTTGTATCCTGTTGTTAACTATAGTCTTTCAATAAAAAAAGATTTTGTCTAGAAAAGTTGTCTGTTTTTTCCGCTCATTGTCTAGATTTGAATGCGCAGGATTATTCAAACATGGCCAATGTTCCACGTGGAACATCAGATTTGTTTTCTTTAAAAACCCAAGCTTTTAAGGGTTTTTTTGTTTTAATCTTGTAACTTTCAATAAAACTCTTTTAGCGCCTTGAGATTCATATTTTTTAAAAACTTGTGGAAAAAAGGAAGTTGTTTTGGGCCAGCTCTGCTCCCATGCTGAACTTTTCCACAAAAAAGCTTCGCCATTTGAGCTTGTTAAAACTTGATTTAAAATATTTAAAACATCTTCAATGGGGCCTGTTGCTTGAGATAATACCTTTTTAAATAAGCCTGTGTTCTGAGCGTCCTCACATAAAACCCGCACATTTAAAGTTTTTATTTGAAAAGCAACAGCCTTTAAAAATTCTGATTTCTTTCTATTTCTTTCACATAATACAAATTGATTTTTAGGATATAAAATAGCGCAAACAATTCCGGGAAGTCCATTTCCACTTCCAATATCTAAAATCTCGCCGTCAAAACCAGCAAAAACAGGCCGCAAAAAGCTGCTGGATTTTAGGGTTTCTTCCAAAAGCAAATCCAGCTGATCAGGATTCTTTCTTGAAAAGAGATTTATTTTTTGATTGTTTTCTTCTAGGTTTTTTTTAAAAGCTTCTACTTGTTTTTGTTGAAAAATATCCACGCGAATCTCTTTTTAATTTAAAGACAGGCTTGGGGATGCTTGTTTTGTTTTTAGGTGTATAAAAAGGGCCTGTATCGCCGTTGGTTTAACTCCGCTAATTCTTGTTGCTTGCCCAAGTGTTGCTGGCTGAATAAAGCTTAGTTTTTCTCGATCTTCTATAGATAAGCCTCGAACTTTTTCATAGTCTATGTTTACTAATTTAAAATTTTCCATTTTTTCCAAGCTCTTAATCAGCTCTTTTTGTTTCTTTATATATCCTTCATATTTTATTTCAATTTCGGTACTTGAACAAATCTCTTCTTCTTGTGGTATTGGAGCATCTAAAAACATCTCCAAATCTTTTATTTTTATTTCCGGTCGTCTTAATACTTCGGCAAGTTTTTGTGGTTTTAAAAGAGGGTTTGTATTTAGCGACTTGAGACGGTTTTGTGTTTCTTCATTAGGAACGATTTGGGTTTCGTTAATCTGCTTTAGGAGCTTCTTTTTTTCATTTAAAAAGCTAGCCATTTTGGTTTGTCTTTCGGGAGATAAAAGTCCTTTTTTTTGAGCGATATCGTAAAGCCTTTCGGAGGCATTATCTTCTCTTAAAATCAATCGATGCTCAGCCCTAGATGTAAACATTCGATAAGGTTCCTTGGTTCCTTTTGTAACTAAATCATCAACCAAAACGCCCAGATAGGCTTCGTGTCTTTTTAGATGAAGTTTTTCTTGTCCCAAGACCTTGCAACTTGCGTTCACTCCCGCTATCAAGCCTTGCCCTGCAGCTTCTTCATATCCGCTAGTTCCGTTAATCTGTCCTGCCAGAAATAAATTTGTTATTTTTTTAGTTTCCAAAGTATGACGAAGCTCTAAGGGGTTTATAAAATCATACTCTACAGCATAGCCTGCTTTTAATACCTGAACATTTTCTAAACCCGGAATTGTTTTTAGAAATTGTTTTTGGACCTCAGCAGGTAGGCTTGTAG